>JAICGJ010000127.1 GCA_025923195.1 Chryseolinea sp. | reverse complement strand
GTGTGCCCATTCGCCCATGTTGGCGTATGCATTGCCCAGCGTACCCATGATCTCAATAGAGTTCCGGTTTGAACATCCAGGTTGCTGCCTGCTAAAATTGAATCCACGGATGCCATTGGCAAATTCGAACTCGATGGCAAAATGGTCATAGATGTTTCCAAACTTCGGATCCACACGTACCTGACGTCCTCCTGTTCCGGTGGCTTTAAGGGGAGTCTTATCGCCCATCGCCCACATCATAAGATCCAGGCTGTGTACAATCATTTCAACGAGGTAATCGCCCGAAAGCCAGTTTTGATAATACCAGTTTCTCATCTGATACTCCATATCTGTCCATGAGGGTTGTCGCGGATTATACCAAAGCTCTCCTCCATTCCGTGTGGAGGAGATAGAGACAATGTTTCCAATATCCCCTTTGAGCACTCTTTCAAACAGTGCGCGCTTGGAGTAGTCGTACCGAAAGGTGAAGCCCGATACTAGTGATAGTTTTTTATCCTTGGCTTTTTTGGCGGCGGCCAGGACCTTGCGGATCCCGGGAGCATCCACCGCGACCGGCTTTTCACAAAATACGTGTTTACCGGCATCAATAGCTGCCGATAAGTGATGTGGTCTGAACGCAGGCGGCGTTGCCAGAAGCACGACGTCTACTCCGGAATCGATCACCTTTCGATATGCATCAAATCCCACGAACTTACCAGCCTTATCCACTTTCATTTTTTGTGGCACTTCATCCATCAAAGCTTTGTGGGATTCTTCAAGACGGTCCTCAAATACATCACCCATGGCCGTCAGGATTACATTGGGATCGGCATTCAGCGCCTGAGCCGCGGCACCCGTGCCCCTTCCACCGCATCCAATTAAACCGACCTTCAGGACGGAGGCACCTTGGGAATGGGCGCTTTCTCGGAACCCCATATTTATCATACTGCCTCCGACAATAGCAGCACCTGACGACCGGAGGAACTTTCTCCGGTCAATTCTACCCGAATCAATCTGCTTCATAATAGTTTGAATTTATCCTCGATGCTTTAAGTTAACATGTTCAATTCTATTTACCAGTTACCGGTCAGGCAATTTTTAACGATAATATGAAACAACTCCTGTCGGCGATCCAAGTACGCCCGTAATTTGGCCCGGCTTATTGCTGCTTGGCCACAACCTTAAACTTTAAACCTTAAACTTCAAACATGCAAAGTAGCGGCACAATGAGTCTCGTTGGCCCGCGTTACAAAATAAACCCTTCACCACCTCGTCTGTTATTAGGAAAGATTTGAATTAAGCTTCCATGAATAACCAAAGCCCACCCGTTAACCGTCGAAAAAATGAGCAGCAAAATATACCGTCGCAAGGCCGACGAAACTGGAATCTGCCGAAGGGTAATATCTGGTTTGTGTTGCTGGGCATTCTTGCTTTAAACTATTTCCTCGGAAAATTTTTCTTTCCGGATCCCATCGCCCCCACAAAGGTTTCTTATACGCTCTTCAAGCAACAAGTAAAAAAACGCAATGTAAGCGAAATCTACAGCAAGGGCTTGTCGGTTTCTGGTACCTTCAAAAATCCCGTGACCGTCCCACCATTGAACAAGCAGCAACTGGATACACTCACGGCCGAACAGCGGGAGGAAGTTACTTCAAAATCCGTTGACGCAAAGACGTTTGTTACGGAGCTGCCTTCGTTCATCGACCCCGGCCTGGAAGCGTTGCTATCGGATAACGGCGTGGTTATCCGCGCGGAACCAATTCAAGAAGAGACCAATTCCTTCATGTCATTTCTGATAACATTTGGTCCTGCAATACTCATTATCGCGTTTTATGTTTGGATGTTTCGGAAGGCCAGACAGGCAGGAGGAGCCGGGGGATTTGGAGGCCTTATGGGGGGGATGGGTAGCAGCAAGGCTAAGCGCTTCGATAAGGAGACGGAAAAGAAAGTAACGTTTCAGGACGTTGCCGGTATCGATGAAGCCGAAAATGAATTAGTCGAGATCGTCGATTTTTTGAAGAACCCCCGTAAGTACACCCGACTCGGCGGCACGGCTCCAAAAGGTGTGCTCCTAATTGGCGCCCCAGGAACGGGTAAGACCTTGCTGGCCCGTGCCGTAGCCGGTGAAGCTGGTGTTCCTTTCTTTTCAATGAGTGCATCTGAATTCGTTGAAATGATTGTTGGTGTCGGAGCTGCACGGGTCCGCGATCTGTTCAAACAGGCACGGGAGCATGCACCCGCAATAATTTTTATTGACGAGCTAGATGCTATTGGCCGCGCCCGTGGGACAACAGCGCTAGGAGGTTCTAGCGAGCAGGAGCAAACTCTCAACCAAATACTCACTGAAATGGACGGTTTTTCAACCAAAGAGGGCGTCATTGTGCTCGCTGCCACGAATCAGCCAGACGTTCTGGATAAAGCGTTGCTTCGTCCAGGCAGATTTGACCGGCGAGTAGTAGTAAACCTTCCAGACAAGAAGGGCCGTGAGGCTATCCTCAAAGTCCATACTCGCAATGTACCTCTGGCTGACGATGCAGACTTGCAAATTGTTGCATCGGCAACGCCTGGCCTATCTGGCGCGGACTTGAGAAATCTTGTGAACGAGGCTGCCCTGCTGGCAGCACGAAGGGAGCAGGAAGCTGTTCACAGCAAAGATTTCATGGATGCCCTGGAGAAAATTGTTCTGGGACCTGAGAGACCCATCCTATTAAGTCCCGATGATAAGGAACGTATTGCCTATCATGAAGGCGGTCACGCAATACTTGGGTTGCTCGTTCCGGGTGCGGATCCGGTCAACCGTGTTACTATTGTTCCACGCGGACAGGCCCTGGGGGTTACTTATCAGCGTCCGGAAAGCGACCGTTATAATTATTCAGAGGCATACTTACGCGCACGAATTATTGGTATCCTTGGCGGACGATCGGCAGAGGAAGTAGTTTTTGGGGACAAAACGACAGGGGCGGAAAATGACATTGAACAAGCAACGCAAATTGCGCGAGGCATGGTGACGCGTTGGGGTATGAGTGAAAAACTTGGTATGATCCAGCTTGCCCCCAAAGTAAACCCATTCCTGGGAAATCAAATCATGTCTAACAATGATAAACCATTCAGTGAACACACTGCCAGGGCTATCGATGAGGAGGTACATAAGATCATCAACGAGTGTCATGAAGAGGCAAAGCAGCTGCTACGGGAAAATCGTGGCGCTCTCGACGCCTTGGCTAAAGCACTATTGACTAGTGAGACATTGAATGAAAAGGAAATCCGGGATGTAACTGGATTGCCAGCAGCCATTCCGCTTCATAACAATAAACAGCCTGTAACAACTTAGAAAGCGATACTTAGCTTCGATACTGACTAAGGTTGGAGAAGTAACGGGATGCGAAAAAATCTAAAAGAAAGTTTCTGCGCCATCCGGAACTTAACCGCAATGTGCGCGGAGAGAAATTCACCGCCGAGAAACGCAGAACCTTCGCTGAACAAAGGGGCCTCCGCGGTAAAACACCGCGGTATGACTAGTATCTCACAAAGAATAATCAGGTAGCTATGAAGCTACTGGCTATTTCATTTTGAATAAGTTTGTGCTGAGTACATGCTCTGCAGTCGGTATCTGAGGCGCTCTTTCATTTTCAGGTGTAATAAAAATTCGAACGGGCTTGAAGGAGCTTTTCGTTTCTAATTCACCTTTTCTGGATTTTGAGAACAAACCCCTTCCGGTGTTGATGGTGCCGATGTTTAGTGCCCGGTTGTCATTGGTTTCCATCCAAACTACATAACTTCTTTTCGGGGGCTGGAGGTCATCGGGTTTTGGAAGATTGCGCACGCTAAGATTGATTGTGTAGTTGTCATGCTTATCCCTTTTTATTTTAACAGACCCAGTAGCTTTGGGAACAGTCGTGGAGGAATTAAAGCTTATCCTTTTTGCACACGATCCCAATAGGAATACGGCGATCAGGCACACTGAAATTATCGTTTTTTGATGCATCGATTGGTTACGGGGATTTACGTGCCCGTTTATTTGGGTTATAAGAAGTGCGACTTTGTACCTTGCCCTTTTTTGTTTGAACAGTAAGCGATGCGTTTGATGACTGTGCCTTTTTTCTGCCTAGTTTAACCGCCTCTTCCTTTTTCTTAAACACTTTTTCAACTTTCTTCGAACCTTCGGTCTTAACAGCCCACGAGTCTTGTTTGTAAGGAATGACATATCGGTCAGTGCCATGCTGCTTTACATCGGTTGACCTGGAATCACTCGACGTACTGCGAGTATCAATTCCGCGATTGGCAGCCCAATCCTTTGCCCGGCTGATAGCCGTAGCGATGATAATACCTTCGTCCATCCGCGTTTCATCCAAAAGCGCATTCGCAATTTCAACGGCCTTTTCCCTCACCTTCTTAGGCAGGTTTTTCATGGATGGAGGATATGATCTGTTCGTCCATGGCATAATTCTTCATTTAGCATTTAAGTCCAAATCAGTAACAGGGTGCACAAAGTTTGTTTAATATCATTAAATAACGTGCCATGCGCAATTAATGGTGGCTCAAACGAAGATTGAGTTGTTGATAGACAGATAACGTATGCCAAAGAAGACCCTGAATCACAAATAGACGCCAGCCGACAGGTGGTGAGCTATTTGTCGGTGACGTGAGTAAAGATCATGCTTGTGGAAGAATTACCTTATGGTGCCTATATTTTTACACAGTAATAATGTGCACACTTATTATTTCGCCGCATACCATCAATACGTAAATCCCAGCTTGTCGAGCCCGGATTGCACTTCCGGGGCAGACATAAACAAATCCCACAAAAGCCCTGTCCGATAATTCTCGATCATGATCACGATGGGACCCTGATCAATGGCAAGATAGGAATTTGCGGTCCAGCTTGCAGTAATATTGAAAGCGTCGTAGAATCCGTATGTTCCCCACAACCTATCCCCTATTGTATAATAAAAGAATTTGATAGCGTCCATCGATTTTTCAGGTGTATAAGGCAGGGAAGAGATTGCGGCAGTTGGTGTAATGACTCCGAGATCATTGGTGGGTGAATGCGCGGAATAGCCCTGCTGATTGTCGCTGGCGGTAAGTCCCCAATTTACTTCACTATAACCTACAAATTGTTTAGGATTCGTGGTTGTGTAGGCGTGATTGATGAGCGTATGATTAACATTCTGTTCCCAGTAGTTTGCGTAAGTGTCGATTAGATTTTGAGGATCAAGTCCCAAAAATGAGTAGTGTGAAAAAAACAACGGTCCGCCATAGTCGAAACCGAGCGGTAAAGTAATCCCATAGAATTCCTTGCCATTGATAATACTACCATTTCCGGCCCAACCTTCGTGATAAACGGAGGCATCGATCGCATAGGTTGGAGAAGATGCCGCAAGCAAATACGTGATAAGACATTCATTGTAGCCATTGATTGGGTGATTCATGATCCAATTCTTATCGGGCGACCAGTGCCAGTACAGTGCATTTTGTCCTTGGCGCGTGTACCAATCCCATTCAACGGACTCCCACAGTGCGTTTATTCTCATGATAAGGTTGTTCTCTGCGGGAATAGCTGAATCAAGATACTGCCGGAAAGCAAGCAGGCCCTGCACAAGATATGAGGTTTCAACCAAGTCTCCTCCATTATCATCGGGACTAAAGGGAATGACTTCACCGCTGGTTCCATCCAGCCAATGGGACCAAGCCCCGTGGAATCGGTCGGAGGTTTCGAGAAATGTCAGGATTGTCGACATCCGTGCCAAGCCCTCGTCGCGAGTTATAAAATTTCTTTCTATACCAACGATGATAGCCATTATTCCGAAGCCCGATCCTCCGCTGGTTACGACATCGTCGGACGTATTCCGCTCGCGCGCCATCCCGCTCGTAGGATGGCCAAAATCCCAGAAGTATTTAAAAGTTTGCCTTTGAATGACTGTCAGGAGGGCATCATCTGAGATAACCGGAAAATCAGGCACCGGATCTGGTGCCGTAAAAAATGCCTTTGATAAAGAGGAAAACGACTCGTCGTTTACACCCTCTATCTCATCCGTAATTTGCAGTTCGTATTGCCGGAGGTCTGACAGTTTTGCTGTAGGAGCGACAGTCACGGTCTTATCCTCATTGGACAAAGTCACCGTTACAGGTACATCGCTAAATCCCCCTAAATTGAAATCATCAACATCTACCGTGGATGACTTAAGCGCACTAGAAAAAGTTACTTCAAACGAAAGGTCATCAACAGGGATGCTAGTTGGGCGCTGAGTGCTGAGTATCTCTATTCCATTTACTCTGATGGATGCAACGGTAATCGTCCCCGCTGCAGTTTTGAATTCAATGTTTCGGCCAGGGAACGTTTCGCCAACTGCACCTTTCAATGCGCTGGATATTTCAATAACATACATGCTGTTGGGATCCAATAACCCCGCGGGATGAATGACTGCAGTTTTGCCAGCACTTGTGAACGTGAGGTCAAAGTCCACCCTATCCAATCCGTTTTTCTTTAGCGCAATCTCGCTTGAAGCAGCTGAAACATCCAATGCCGCCGAAAAAACAACGGTAAGGCTACGATCAACAGGCACATCCTCAGTCAAAGTACCATCAACGCTGATCTCCGTCGTTCCAGCGAATACCTGTAATACTTCCAATGCACCAGGCGTCTCCTCGTCCTTATCACATCCTGGCAGAAGAATTCCGAGGCATAAAATGAAGAAAATGAACTTCGATGGCATCGGGCAGAAAAATAATGAGGATCCAGGACAGCCTGAGATCCTCACTTGTTTAGGTTAACTGACTTTAGTATTCCATAATAGCCTGCACTTCTTCTTGTGTCAGGGCCTTGTCAAATATTCTTAGTTCGTCGAAGAGACTCTGATCTGACAAATGTCCCCACTCCGTGAACCGTGGCGCCCCGGAAGCGATCGAAAGAATATCGCAACCTGTCCAATCCACGCCAGCGAATGCGCCCTGCGACACAACCTCTCCATCGATATACACGACAACTTCTGTGTCGGAAATTGTAAATGCAAGGTGTACCCAATCCGATGTGGCTGGATTCAATGAGGCGGCGGCTCCACCATCGAACCAGCCGTCAGATGCTCCATCACCAACATTAAGTTTAAAGGTTTGATTCGTTGGACTTCCTTCGCGGAAAAATCTGAAACCATTCTTTCTATTGTTTGGCGTGGCGGGAAGATTTGGATCGGGAGGACCAATTGTAAGGATACCTGACCGATCTGGAGCAGAGTTTAAATTATACCAGAATGCAGCGCTGAATTCGCTGGTGGTTATTGCAGTCGTTGGCACTGTCAGGTAAGCGTCGGCTGCTCCTGCATAAGCTTTTCCGTAGACACTTGCATCAGTGAAGGTTGGTGAACCAACCTTGGTGGCGGTTACAATGTTAACAAGCTCCATATAGTCGCCATCAAATGGCATGTAAAATATTTCACCGTCAAATACAGGTTGGTAAGGAGGAACTTTTTCAAAGTTAACGGTAGTCGAAGTACTTTTCCCAGAGAGATCCGTCACGGTGACCACCAATGAATGATCGCCATTCGTAAGACTTTCATAAGTAAACGTTTCGACTGCCCTTCGATAATCCTTAAAACCGCTTAGTGTTCCTACCTCCGTACCATCCAACGAAAAGGCTACCTGCTGTATTTCAATATCATCCGTTGCTTCAAACTGAATATCCAGCGGCGCGACATCCTCTTTTACCTGCACTCTTGTCCCTTCAAGCGGATAGCTTACTGTTATAGTCGGCGCTGCCTCATCAGGCCCAGGCTCCACATGACTAATGGGATCGATCCCCTCATTGCATGCAAAAGCAAAGAGGATAGACAATGCACCAGCTGAAATATGTCTTAATATTTTCATTTTAGTATTCATTTTTCAGTGATCAATAATTATGGGTTGCCGCCGAGTGAAGGAAGTAAGTCTACTTGAGCTTGCGGATAAGGAAGGAAAATCTTGTTTTCCGTAAACGTTCTGCCGTCATAGCTGAGCTCGTCGTAGCGCCCAAGTCTGACCATATCGTAATAACGTGTGCCCCACTCCATAGCTAATTCCGCATACTTCTCATCCATGACCTGATCAAGCGTTACGCCTGAAAGTGTGCTAAGGCCTGCCCTTGTCCTTACTGCGTTGACTGCTGCATCTGCCGAGATACCGCCTGATCCCCCTTGTAAAAGTGCCTCTGCATGCATCAATAATATTTCAGCATACCGGATACAGATAAAGTTTTTGTTCGTCCCGTAGTCGGTCCGGCCAGGTGTTAACTGATCAGAAGGAAGATAATGCTTACCGCTGGCAAACATCGCTCTGTTGTAATTATTGAATACGTCTCCCGATGGAGTAGTGTTAGAAACCCAAGCTGGCAAAACTGCATAGTTAGGATCTTTCTTAATTTCATCAATTCCACGATTTGTAAATATCACGCTCGTTTCCAGCCGAGTCGTTTCTCCTCTGTCGAGCATGAATTTGATATACTTCAGACTGGGCTCATAAAAGCCCCATCCGCCACCGGCGCCTGATACTTTTGGCTCCCAGCTCTCCGGTCCGAAAAAAGCAAAGAGGTAAGCCTCCAGATTACCGGATGCCGTTCCAAAATCTGAATATTGTAGCTCAAGGATATTTTCGTTACTGAGTTTGCCTGGGACCTTAAAAAGATTATAGTAGTCTGGCTCAAGTGTAAAGGCGTTGGAGCTGATAATTTGCGATGTCGCATCGGCGACGCCCTGGTAATCTTTCAGCTCAAGATTTGCCAGCGCCTGAACAGCAAGGGCCGTGAAGCGGGTTACACCGCCACGTATGTCAGTGCGTTGGTTAGGGTGTATGGCGGGCAGCGCTGGGGCAGCTTCGTCCATCTGATCGGAGATGTATTGCATCACCTCTTCTTTCGTCGAAGGTTCGGCACCTGGCAATACAGTGGGATCGGAGGTCTCTGGAATTAGAACAGTTCCCCACACGCGGCTCAAATTAAAGAGCAAGTAAGCCCGAATAACTTTTGCTTCTGCAATATATTGATCCGCAACGGCTTGGTTATCTGCAAACTCCCTGTACTTTGTAACTTCCTCAATAGCCTGTGTTGCGTAGAGGATATCCCTGTAAAGATTCTGCCATACAGAATTGAACATCCAGTAATCTTTATTGTAATTGAATTTGTCTTCCTCAGCAAAATCCTGTTGGTCGCCAAGTCCTCCGGCATTTACATCATCACCCCGGACAGCAATAACGGGAAAGTCCTCCCAGCCACGGTCCTGAAATTCCGCGTAAGCACCAATCAGGGGGCGGATCATATTACTTGTATTTGTATAATCGGTTTGCCCGGTGTAATTGTTATTTTCCGGATCCTCGTCCAAAAGATCATGACAGGAGGTCGCCCCAAATAACGCTGCGCAAAAAACCGATATCATTATAAAATTCTTCATGGATTTCATACTCATTTCTATTTAGTAAATCAAAATTTAACGCTTAGGCCAACGGTATAGATAGCAGGAATAGGATATGTCTGTGTATCGACGCCATCCGGTACTTCAGGATTGAAACCGTTGTAGCTAAATACAGTGAGCGGGCGTTCTGCCGTAAAGGAAATTCTCGCATCGGGTATTTTTTCTCCAAGTCGTTCGCCTTGCAAATTATAAGCCAGTGTAACATTCTGAATCCTGAAGAAATCGCCATCCTCCACAAAGTAATTGCTCATCCTTTGATTCCAGCCCTTGCGCAGCCCTGCCGATGATGGGTATTTATTTGAGGTGCCTTCACCATGCCAACGATTCTTTGCAAGGTCTGCATCCATATTGCCGTCGGGCGTCCAGATAATTTCTCCACGCTTACGATTAAGGATTTTATTGCCCGATTGACCCATCATGTTAACTGAAAGATCAAAGTTTTTGAAGGATGCTCCTAAATTGACTCCATAGGTAAACGAGGGTAAGTATGAACCCAGTATAACGCGATCATCGCCTGTAATCGCGCCATCACCATCTACGTCATTAAAAATAAAGTCACCGGGGACAATGGCATCTCCCTCTGGGTCGGCAGCGTTGAGCGCTGTTGCAACGGGATCCGCTTCGATCTGTGCGGTATTCTGATAGACGCCTACCGTTTCGTATCCATAGAAGGCCAAGAGTGGATCACCCACTCTCGTTCGTTGCAGAAACTCAGCCTGTCCGCCGTCGATGTAAGACAGCCCATAAAGGTCGCGGGCTTCATTCTTAAGCGTGGCAAAGTTGACTCCAATAGTATAAGTAAGATCGTTTGAGAGATTATCATTCCAGTTTAAAGCTACTTCGACACCTGAATTTCGAATGATCCCTTGCGATCGAATGCCTGTATCACCTGTGAGTATTCTTACCGGAATTGCGGCATCCTTAGAATCGCGGACAAAGTAATCTGCATCCAAAGACAGCCGGTCGTTGAATACCCTGGCCGTTAGACCGACGTTCCATTCCTCGGTTAGCTCCCACCGCAGATATCCAAATGTTAACTCGGATAACGATCCTGTTACCAACGTTTCATCAATGGCGGTAGTTGGCAAAGTAAGCACATTTGCTCCACTGGTAGCTTCAATTTTATCGTTGCCCAGTCTGCCCCAGCTACCGCGAAGTTTTAGGAAGTTGATCGTACCTATATCGCTCATGAAGTTCTCCTCGGAAATAACCCATCCGACGCCAACGGAAGGAAAGTACCCCCATTTTTCCTGGTATTTGGAAGTACCGTCTGCCCTCATCGTTGCGTACAGCAGGTATCGGTCGCTATAATTATAAGAGATCCGGCCGAAGTACGAGATTCCATAGTTGCGATAGGCATCATCCCCTACGTCGTCGGCTTTAATCTCATTTGCCTGATCGATATACCAGGATTTTTCCTGTCCAGGCGTAAACAGATCTTCACCTCTGGCCTCTAGCATGTCCCACGCTTCATCGCGGAAGGACGTACCTGCCATGACGGTAAAGAAATGATTCCCAAATGCCTGATCGAAAGTCAGTACGTTATCCCAAATCTGATTGAAGAACGTTTCGGACTTTTTTACAATGGCCGAGTTCGCGGTTTGCGCATTGCTGGAAAGGAAATAAGGCAAGTCCACATTTCTCTCATCCTGGAAAGTCGACCCGAGATTGTAAGTGGTCTGGAATGACAGTTTATCTGGGATCAGGTCAACCTTTACATAGAAGTTCGCCAACAACTTTTTCTGCCGCAATTTATTCCGGTTGAAATCCATAACCGGGAAGGGATTTTTACCATCGCGATAGCCAATATCTTGCGCGCTGGCGTACTTGGTGGGCCATGCATCATCGTTTGCCTCATCAATGACTGGCATTACTGGAGGAGCAAAATATGCTATTTTCCATGCCTCACCGTTCTGGGCCACAACGTCCTGTCCGTATTTAGTCGCGTTGCTGATATTTACATTTCCACCAACCTTCAACCAGTTGTTTGCTTGATAATCGATTCTCGACCGAAGCGTAAAGCGCTCGAAATCATTCTCTGTATCGAGAATGCCATCCTGAGCAAAATAACTCGCGCCTATGGAGTACGTTGTACTTTCGCCTCCGCCTGTAACACCCAGACTATGGTTTTGAATGGGTGCATTCCGGAGAATTTCGTCATACCAATCGGTATTCACGTCTGGTACGTTGGGGTTCACGCGACTTCTGCCGTATCGCTGCATGGCATTAGCTATTGCGGCAGCGTCTGAGGGCGAGCCCGATTCAAGGGCCATATTCGTGAACTGTTCGGAGTTTGCCATTTTCACCACGTTTTGGGCGACCTGTACTCCATAATAACCATCGTAAGTAATTTGAGCCTTCTGATTTATTTTTCCAGTTTTAGTTTCAATCAGCACTACGCCGTTCGCTGCGCGAACACCATAGATCGCAGCAGCTGATGCGTCTTTCAAAATGGAAATAGTGGCAATATCGGCAGGGTTCAAAAAATCGATGTTGTCAAAAAACATTCCATCGACAACGTAGAGCGGCGCTTCGGTATTCAAGGGATTACCGTCGGCGTCCTTTCTCGGAAGCGAACCCACGCCCCGGACTCGGACCGTCGGAGATACGCCCGGCTGCCCGCTGCTGACGATTTGAAGGCCAGGTACTCTACCCTGTAATGCCTGCATAGCCTGACCAGTGGGCGTTTTTACAATGTCTTCTGTCTTAATCGTAGAAATAGCGGAAGTCAGGTCCTTTTCCCGTTGCGTACCATATCCAACGACTACAACTTCCTCCAGAGAGGTAACATCGGCCTCCAGTACTACATCTGCTGTAGTACGAGTGCTAACGTCGACAGTTACAGTCTTATAACCCACAAACGTGAACACCAATGTGTTCTCGGCAGGCGCCAGCTGAATGGAGTAATTACCCTCCGTATCCGTAGTGCTGCCCTTCGTGGTTCCCTGAACCACGACGTTTACCCCAGGAAGTCCCATCCCATCATCTGCGGACGTAACCTTTCCCGAAACAATCTTTTCATCTTGGCCCCATGCAGTTACACTCAACAGGATAGGGACAAAGGCCATTAGTAAAAGTCTTTTCATACGTGATAGTTTTTTAATTGAAAGCAGAAAAAATTTAGTCAAAAGGGAAGGCGATTGACAGAAAAATTAACAAATCAATCGATTTCAATGTTTTCACTTACCACGGAAATAGTTTCGTTTTTAGCGGAAAAAAAACATGGATTACAAACGTTGACTCCCGGTTTTTGGAGATGGGCACGAAAAATCTTCCATGAAAAAAACATAATGTTTTCCAGGGGATGCACGAAACGGCAAATCAGGAGGAAATAAGTTGAATCTTTTCCTTTTTAGTAAACGCCTTCTTGCGTTCGCCGTCACCGATAAGAACCACCTCCTCCCATTTTGATAGTGGTGGGTGATGCCCTCGGTTCTTCAATTCCAGTAATCGTTCTGAAACTTTGTGCTTAAAGGCCCACACTGTATTTAATCTTAAGTCCATCTGTTTGGCCAGACTCTCAAGCGTATAGTCCTTTTTGCCCGCCACTGTCAGGTACGCAATGTAAAAGGCTCGTTCTATGGGAAATTTAATACCGTGAAATATGGTAAATGCTGTTATCGATTCATTGTAACCGCAACGTGTGCATCTTCTGGCAAACTTGTGGGCGCCGCCAAAATACTTCTCATTCCGGCATTTGCGGCAGTGAAAGCCCTTTTCCCATTTCAATTCCAACAAGAATCTGTAACAGGCAAGCTTGTCCGGGTATAAGGTTTGAAACTGGTGATAGTCCATGGTTTTTTCCATCAGACGCTCATTCAATACTTCCTTTATACTGCTCTTCAATTTCCAATTGTCGAGATCAAGTATTGAATTCATGCGATTGATTTCGTGCGCCTGACGCTCCAGCTTTTGATTGATCTCCTCCAACAGGTGATTTTTCTCATTGAGCTCAACGGTACGGTCTCTGACTTTCTGTTCCAGCTCACGATTGACTTTGTCCTTGAGCTGCATGTTTTGCTCGTGCTGATGAATGATACGGCGAAGGGCTCTGTCGCGCATGTCTTTTAGAATCCTGATCCTGTCGCCCATGGCGAAAGTAAGGAACAGCATCTCAAGCACGAAGCTGAAATGTAAACTATAATGCAAGGACGTGGTGAACGGCAGAACATTAAAATAGACCAAGGTCCGGATAAAAAACCCGGTAAACAGAAAGCCATAAGCTATGACAAAAAACCTGGCAGGTCGGTACCCTCGATCCCAAACAGTAATTGCTGTATAAAATATGATACTGAGCGGGAGGATCTCAATAGACCTTATAGTCAGCAGTTCGGGGAAAAGAAATACTTCTATAGCGAAGTATATCGAACGGGCGATAATAGTCCATTTCAGCACTCGATCTAGCCTGGGTGCTGTGACCGACGTTCGCAGGAATCGCCTTGTAAAAATCAACGCCCATAGTATTACTGAATACAACGTGAACCCCGTCGCATAATCATTCCATTCAGGATGGTTTGGCCATAAATACTGAAAGCCAATACCGTCGTAGCTCATGGCATAGGCGGCCACGCTGAGGATATACATAATGTAGTAGATGTTCTTGATTTCCCGTATGGCCAGGAAAACAAGAAAATTGTACAGACTGATGATGAGGATCATCCCGTAGAATGTGCCAAATAAAAAATATTCATTCAGGGCATAGTCGATAAATCTGTCCACCGACCGCAATGCTATTCGGATGTCTGCGAATTCCTGGGAGCGGACATGAAAATAATAGTACATCGTAGTATCCGACTTCATGGCCAATGGGATCTCAAAATTCTTGTGTGGAATTACCCGATCAGAAAATGGCTTGCTGTCGCCCATAAGCACACGTTCGTACGATCCCTCGTTACGCGGGATAAAGGCTTCGATGTAGTCTATTGTTTGATCATAGAACTCAAGTAGCCAGGCTTTTTCCGTTGCTTTTGTATGGCGAATGGGAAGGCGGATCCAATATGAGGCATTGATTCGAAAATCTTTGTTTTGGTATTCTGGGTGTTTCTTAAAGCGAGATGCGAATTCCTTGGAGGCGATCTCTTTGAATTTCAGTGTGTTCGTAGTATCGCAAAAGTATTGTAGCTGGTACGGCATGAAATTGCGCTCAACAATGCTATCATCGATTGTTACCGTGCCTTCGCGGGTATCGCGTAACGAATTGTCAACGTTGTGTTGTGCGGCAAGGTCCCATCCCACACAAGCCATCCAACCAATCAATAACACAGTCCACTTCATCGTGACAAGTTACGGCATTTTGCATTCTCTTGGAATATCAGGTTTCCCCAACCTGAGCTTGATAAATCATGGCAGGACTTACTTACCCAACTGAGACTATCACAGAGTTTTCACTTTGCTACTGCAGCTTCTCCCTAACCTCTCCACAGTTTAGCATCTGATCTCCAAAATATGGGTTTTGGATCTTATCGTTATCACTTAGCCAATAAGCTCCCTCATTTTCAAAGGCCATCGGACAATAGTCGTAAAACGCTTGCTTGCCGCCGAGACCAAATGCTTTTATACTCTTGTATAAGTTGTCCGACAATACGCTGAATTCTTTCCGTTGAACTTCGATATCGGAACTTCCAGCAATTTCTTTCAGCGAGCTCTCCATGGGTGCTACAAAAGTCATCCAGTCGTTGTGTGCCGCACCCGTCAATAATTTCATATCAACCTTGCTAACGGATAGGCTGGTTGCATCAGCTTCTGATTTTACTTTTTGTGGATCTGAAGAAATAAAAGCGTCCTTAAGGGAGACATATGCATCAAACACATCACCAAGTTGCTGCTGAAAATTCTCATCAACTTCAAACTGGGCAACGCTTGTCTCAGGCGCCTTTTCGGAAGTTTCCTTTCTGTCCTTTTGTGATTCGGATGCCTCCTCCTTTTTGTTCCCTGGAGAACAGTTTGCCAACGAAAGAAAAGCAACCAAGACTGAAAGCGAATTAAGATTGATCCAAGTTTTCATTTTTCCTTAATGTTAATGAGCGCTCTAAAATTTTAAGACAAATTTATTTTTTATTATGAAGTCAAAAAAATGAACCTAAATTTTTTCTGCCTTATATCCTGCTTTTTCCAGCGCTCGAATAACAACATCCTTTTCAGTCTGTCCTGTTACCGTTAGTGTTCTGGAAGGGTCATTCAGATCGACTTGCCAATTACCTTCACCAACAAACTGGTTGAGGTAAGGTGTCACCGTTTCAACACAGCCCGTGCACTTAATATTGGTTTTATATCTCTTGGTTTCCATTGTTGTTTATTTTTTCATTGGCCAAATTACGTATCAATTTATCTCATGGTTTCTAATCTCTTAGATTACGGCATCAGCCGTGCTTCATTGTTAGCTGTTTACCTTAGAACGCAAGAAAACTTTCAGAGTGCTTTCATAATTTCTGGCAACAATTACAAAGTTTCCATAAGTTACGCCTCATCCTAGTACAATCTCCAGGCAAATTCCCGCGATGATAACACCTATTGTCAATAAAACTAATCTGTTGAAGCTTTTCATATTCACCTTACAAAGGTACTCCTCCTGACCAAACATGCTTTACATTTTAACAACCATCCGTTACAAGATTTACACGGAAAATTGAATTGCATTTACTTCTTCAGTTATCAACCTGTTTCTCAACGGTTCCAAACAATCGGCTAGCGCTTTCGCGTGGGAAAATTTCCTGAAAAAGAATTCATATGCGCACTATTTTTAATCTCAGGCTATTACCTACGACGCTAACGGAGCTCAGGGCCATAGCAGCACCGGCAATCATGGGATCCAGTAGAAATCCGTTAAAAGGATACAAAACGCCCGCCGCTAACGGTATGCCTATCACATTGTAAATAAAAGCCCAAAATAAATTCTGCTGGATTCCCATCACAGTTTTCGTGGAAAGGTTAAGAGCTTTCGGTATGGATTGTAAATTTGACGTAATCAATGTGATCTTGGCAACGTCCATAGCAATATCTGAGCCTTTTCCCATAGCAATACTAACATCCGCCTCTGCCAGAGCTTGTGAATCATTTATTCCATCACCGACCATGGCTACTATTTTGCCCTGCTGCTGAAGTTCTTTCACAAATTCTGCTTTGTCAGAGGGAAGCATTTCGGCTTTGAAAGCGGTTAGGTCCAGCTGATCCCCAACAGCCCGAGCAGTCTCATAATTGTCGCCCGTAAGCATATACACGTCGATGCGCTTGTCGCGCAAGGATTTGATGGCCGCTTTCGACGTTTCTTTAATTTTATCGGCAATCGCAATAACAGCCAACACCGACACCTTATTTGCGAAATACACGGCTGTCTTACGGTCAGCTTCTAACCGGTGCGCCGTTTTGGCTACATCGTCAGGTATAGCAATGCCATTTTCTATTAATAACTTCAGGTTACCAGCGTAATACATCACACCGTTTGAAAGACCTTTTACACCGCGACCCGTAAGGCTTTCAAAACTCTCCAGGTTGACTGATCTTACACTCTCCTGATCGAGTCTCGCTACAATAGCATCTGCCAGCGGGTGTTCCGAATTCCGCTCCAATCCGTACAGGATGCCTTTCAGTTTTCCTACTGATTCGGTTACCGTCCACACAAAATCGGTAACAACAGGCTTGCCTTCGGTGATGGTACCGGTCTTATCCAAGACAATGGCATTCACTTTATGTGCAAGTTCAAGGCTCTCGGCATCCTTGATCAAAATATTGTTTTCAGCTGCGCGTCCAACACCCACCATGATAGCGGTCGGTGTAGCCAAACCTAACGCACATGGACAAGCAATGACTAAAACAGTAATGGAAGTAAGCAGCGCATGTGTAAAAGCATTGTTTCCACCGACTATCATCCAGGTTACAAACGTTATTACCGAAACTCCAATAACAATAGGAACAAATATGCCAGCAATCTTGTCGACAAGTCGTTGCACCGGCGCCTTGCTGCCCTGGGCCTGTTGAACCATTTTGATTATTTGTCCAAGCAGTGTATCAGCTCCCAACTTCTCAGCTTCAAATTGGAAGCTGCCTCGTTGATTCACAGTACCAGCGTACACTTTCTGACCGGTTTTCTTTTCTACGGGCACGGGTTCTCCTGAAATCATGCTTTCGTCCACATATGACGAGCCGGTGATTACTGTGCCGTCAACAGGAATTCGTTCGCCAGGGCGAACGAGAATTTTAGAACCGATGCCCACATCTTCTATAAGTGTCACTTTCTCCGCATCATTGACAATCATGACGACGGTTTTTGGCTGCAGCCCCATCAGCTTCTTGATAGCTGTTGATGTATTTGACTTCGCTTTTTCTTCTAGAAGTTTCCCCAACGAAATGAAGGTAATGACGACGGCTGCTGCTTCGAAATAAACATGGGCGTGCACGCCCCTCGCATGCCAGAATTCGGGATAGAAAGTATTGAAAGCACTAAAGAGAAAGGCGATGCCTGTTGACATCGCTACCAATGTATCCATATTTGCCTTGCGATACCTTGCCTGCTTCCATGCATTGACAAAGTAAATTCGTCCAAAGTAAAATACGACCGGAGCCGATAAAATCATAGAGGCATACTTGCCATACGGCCAGTCCATAAAAAACATTCCTAAGATCACAACGGGTAGCGTAAGCACAATAGACCAGGTAGTTCTCTTCTTAATTTTCTCATAGTTCTTTCGCTGCGCTTCACCCTGGACCGCTTGTGGATCTTCAACATTAACTACAAGATCATATCCAATTGACCTTACAGACTGCTGCAGGTCAGCAGGCGTGGCCATCTTATCGTCGTACTCTACCCAAGCTGTTTGATTTGCAAAGTTGACCGAAGCATCCCTTACGCCGGTAGTTGACTTAAGCATCGATTCAACGCTTATCGCGCAGGCAGCGCATGTCATCTCCAAAACTGGAAAACTTTCGCGCCTGTAAGTGCCGCCTGTGGTCTCGATTGGTGTTACGTGTGCAGTTGTCATGATAAAAACTTAGAGCCTCCTACCTACAATATTACACAATGGCGGACCCTAAAGGCTTATATTATTTCTGCTTTGAGTTATATGATTCCGTGCATCCGTTAATAGTAAAGGCCGCACAGATG
>JAICGJ010000126.1 GCA_025923195.1 Chryseolinea sp. | reverse complement strand
TTCCCTGAACAAACTATCATTTCCTATGCTGTGTCGAATGGTATGAAGCATATTTCCACCTTTGGAATACATATCGCCTGATCCGCGCTGGTTTACATGATATGGCCCAACGATGGGCCTATCATTCAGGATATGCTGGCGCGTACCCACCACATAGTCAGTCGCGGCTTCCTTTCCAAAATAATAATCGATGTAAAGGGACTCCGAATAGTTGGTGAATGATTCATGAATCCACATGTCAGCAATGTCGCGGTATGTAATATTGTTGGCAAACCATTCATGTCCTGATTCATGGATTATAATAAAATCCCATTTGAGTCCCCAACCAGTGCCTGACAAATCCTTTCCCCGATAACCGTTTCTGTATTCATTTCCATAAGTGATTGAACTTTGATGTTCCATCCCCAGGTAAGGTGTCTCCACCAATTTATACCCGTCCTTATAAAACGGATACGGACCAAACCAATATTCAAACGCTTTCAACATTAATTTAGCCTGTTTGAATTGTTCCTGCGCTTTCGTGAGATTGTAAGGAAGCACATAGAAGTCGAGATCTAATACTCCCTTCTCTCCATTCAGTGTGTCAGAAAAGTGTACATAGTTTGAAATATTAATATTCACACCATAGTTATTCAGCGGACTTCCCACAAACCACTCATAGGTTTTTGTTCCTGGTTTTCTCGTCGAGATACTCCTTAACCTCCCATTCGAAACATCCATAAGATCTTCAGGCACTGTAATGGACATTAACGTGCTGTCAGGCTCATCATACATATGATCTTTGCACGGCCACCAAACGCTGGCTCCCAGTCCCTGGCACGACGTTGCAATAAATGGTTTGCCTTCCAAAGTAGTGGCCCACTGCAGACCTCCCTCCCATGGTGGATTCTTGGCTTCCAGCGGCACGCCCTCATAGAAGACTTTAATGGATTGCTCCGTTCCTTGTTCTTGTGTTTTTTTCAGACTTACCATGTAGACGTTCCTTCCTTCTTTTTGAAAACCAAGCTCCTCACCGTCTTGGTAGACTTTTGATATGGTCAAAGGTTCCTGCAAGTCAATCTGAAGCGTCTGATAAGGATGCATCACCTTGTAATGAATAGCAACATTTCCCTCAATAAATTTTCTCGAAGGGTAGACTTCTATGTCGAGGTGATAATATTTCAGATCCCACCATTCCCGTTCCTTCGTTACGGTGCCTCTCAAAGAATCTTCCCGTGTAAAATTAAAGCTCTGCGAAAAGCTGTTGCTAAATGAGCATAAGGCCAAAACCAGAATGGAAATTTTTTTCACGGAAAGGTACTTGACTTCATCGTTGAATTAAGGCAAAATAATTATAACGACACAATTAGCCTAAGTCACACGCTTAATATTTATACGGCAGCTAATGAGCTTTGATACTTGCTGAACAGGCCGTTAACGCCTCGCGAATCTATCCGGATTGAACATCGAAATGTCCATACTGGTTTTCACTTCATCAACAATTTCAGTGACAAGTTTGCCCGTTGCCAGACCCAGGCTAACGCCCATCATAGAATGACCAGTTGCAACTATGAGGTTTTTATATTTGGAGGATCGGCCGATGTAAGGAAGTCCGTCTGGTGAGCAAGGCCGTAATCCACTCCATACCAAATTTGGATCAGGCACCGGGATCGACATTTCAGGGTAATATTTCGGAATGGTTTCAACAATACCTGTGACCCTTTTCATGTTTACTGAACGATCCGTTCCGTTAATCTCCATCGTACCGCCAAAACGCAAAGAATTACCCATAGGAGTAGCGGCGACGCGTCCTTCTAACAAGAGCGAAGGTATCCTTATATTCCTGGAGACATCCGGCAACGTAAAGCTGTAACCCTTACCGGACTGCATCGGGATGTCTATACGCATCTTGGAACACAAAATACCAGACCAGGCACCTGCGGCTATAATAAACTCATCAAATTGATGTCGCTCGCGTTTCAGTTCGACACATATGACTTTGTCGTCGACGAGGACTAAATTGTCCACCTCAGCATTCGTGAAGAAAGCTACACCTTGCTGCTTCAGGTATTTGACCAAGTTTGCAATGAGGTACTGCGGAACAAGATGCGCATCACCGGGAAAATATACTCCACCTTTCGCGGTCACTTTCACTTCAGGTTCAAGGCGTTGAATCTCAGGCAGAGAAAGTACGTGGGCCTCCACTCCATTTTTATTTGCGACGCGTGCCGCTTCAGCTTCCTCCTTTTCAGTTTCTCTGGTTTGGTATAACATCAGAAGGCCCCTCTCATCATATCCGAAATAAAAAATGTTTTCGTTTGCAAGCTCCCGATACAAGCTTTTACTCAATATGCTGATTTCTTTCAATACTGGAATGGAGCGCTCAACATGCGCCTGGTTGGCATGCGCATAAAACTTCATGCCCCAGCGAACAAGATCCTTGCTGAACCGAGGCTTTACATAAAATGGACTTTTTGCGTTGAACATCCACCGTATTCCCTTTGCGATCATACCAGGGGATGCGAGAGGGATGAGGTGACTCGGAACTATCATTCCGGCATTACCTATCGAACAGCTGTTTTTGAAATCTTCTGCATCAAAAATTGTAATCTCGTGGCCTGCCCTGGTTAAGTAAAAAGCTGAGCTCAGCCCGATAATACCGCCTCCGATAATGGCAATTCTTTTCATCTTAAGCTCTCCTCAATTCTGTAATCATCGATTATCGTCAATTGAAAAAATGTTCAGATAACCTGAAAGCCATGCGCATATGGGTCATGTTCGTCCATGATTATTGTATTATAGCCTGTGATAACCGCCCAACCTTCTATACTGGGAATTATCGCAGGTTTACCGTGCAATTCTGTCTCCTCCTCTACCCTGCCAATGAACTTCGAACCGATAATGCTTTCATGAATAAAAGGTTCACCTTTCTTTAATTTCCCTTGTGCGTACCATTGAGCCAGCCGTGCGGATGTTCCCGTTCCGCAAGGCGATCTATCAATTGCCTTATCACCATAAAAAACGGCATTCCTTGCCGAGGAGGTCGGATCGAGAACTCTTCCAGTCCAAAGAATATGGCTGCAACCGTTGATCGTGGGATTCTCCGGATGGACAAATTTGTATTTTGCATTGATATTTCTTCTCAACTCTCTGCTCCAGCCAATCAGTTGTTCGGCCCGAAAATTTTCGATACCGGGAAAATTTTCCTGTACATCGACAATCGCATAAAAATTTCCGCCATAGGATACATCGAACGTGAGCTCGCCCAGTCCGGGGCAATCCGCTACCAACTGCTCAGCAGCTAAGAAGGATTTGATATTCGTTATTTTGACCGACGACACTTTTTTACCTTCCTGCTTGTATTCAACACGAATCAACCCAGCAGGAACCTCAATGTTCAAAACGCCGTCTTTTTTTGGAACCACGAGTCCTTCCTCTATAGCAATGGTTACAGTTCCAATCGTGCCATGACCACACATCGGCAAGCAACCACTAGTTTCTATAAATAGAACGGCAATATCGTTTTCAGAATCAGATGGCGGATACAGAATGCTTCCGCTCATCATATCATGTCCGCGCGGTTCAAACATCAGCCCCTTTCTTATCCAGTCAAATTCTCTTAAAAAGTGTTGCCTTTTCTCACTCATATTTTTTCCCTCGAGGAATGGCCCACCGCCCGCGACAAGGCGGACGGGATTTCCACAGGTGTGAGCATCAATACAAAAAAAAGTCTTCTTCATTGAGCTAATTTTGCGACCTCAGTCAGCAACAATTGTGTTCTTCTTACGGTGGGAAGTTGTGGCTGGCAACTCCGGACGATTTTTGATAGCCTCTCGAATGACGGTGAGCACTTGATTGCGTTCTTTGCATTCGAGCGCGAGCCTTGGCGCACGTACTGTCTCTGTGCCGAGTCCTACTTCTGCCTCCGCTAACTTAATATATTGAACTAATTTACTGTGCGTATCCAATTCCAAGAGTGGCATAAACCAACGATTGATTTCAACAGCTTCTTGTACCCTGCCTTCCATAACGAGATCGTAAATGGCGACAGTCTCGCGCGGAAATGCGCAAACCAATCCTGCAACCCAGCCATTCGCACCCATCACCAGGCTTTCCAATGCTAGGGTATCTACTCCTGACATAATACTGAAGCGCTCTCCAAACCTGTTCAGCATTCTCGTCACATTCACAACATCCCGAGTCGATTCTTTTACAGCATCGATGTTCTTACACGAGACCAGTTCGTCAAACATATCCAGGGTAACGTCTACTTTATAGTCGATAGGATTATTATAGATCATAATCTGAAGATCGGTTGAATCCGCCACCGCTTTAAAATAAGCTACTGTCTCCCGGTGATCTGATTTGTAACGCATAGGCGGCAACAACATCAATCCGCTCAATCCGTAATCCCTGGCGGACGATGCTATTTTTATGGCGTCCCGCGTGGCCCCTTCCGCAATATTCAGCACTACTGGTACTCTACCAGCCACTTTTTCAACGGTAAAATTCAACAGCTCCTCCTTTTCCTTCGGCGATAAAACACTTGACTCTCCAAACGTTCCTCCTATAATGACGCCGTTCACGCCCTCATTGAGCTGGGCATCCAGGTTTTTTTCAAACGCTTTGAGATCAAGTTTATCGTCGATAGAAAACTTTGTTGTTATAGCAGGGAATACCCCTTTCCATGTGATCATAGTTAATGCATTTAATTTTTTTCGCTAATTTATAATACAAGCACCTAATGATTTTTTAAGCGTCGCCCATATGTAAACCTAAATCGGAGCAGCCTTACTCCGTATCAGTTTCATCAGATTTTTATTGACAGCCAGGATGAGCAATCCAGCAATCAGAATAACAATCGCAATCGTCATAAATAATTTCACAAGCATGTGAGGATCGACCGAAATTATGGCGGCGTCCATTTCTCCGGCAATGAGTCCTGCCATCAGGTTGCCCAAAGCAAGAGACATGAACCAAACACCCATCAATTGTGCAGAATATCTCCTGGGCGAAAGTTTCTTAACAGCGCTCAATCCTACAGGGTACAGGCAGATTTCGCCAAACGTTTGCAACAAATAAGTGACAATTAACCAGATGGGTAGTGCTTTTTGTCCATCTACAATGATCAATGCTGCTGCACTCATCAATCCATAACTTGAGGCAACAAATAAAAGTCCGAATGAGAGTTTTACAGGTGTGGGTGGATTCAAATTGCGTCTTGAGAGCCACACCCACAACCACGCAAAAATTGGTGCGAAAATCAACACGGAGACGGCAGGTACCGATTGTAACCACGACGCTGGCATCTCGAAGCCACCCAACGTCATATTGGTATATCGCAATGCAAACAAATTTAGCGAAGATCCCTGTTGCTCATATCCCATATAAAAAACGACCGACGCCAAAAAGAATACGCCAATCGAAATAACACCGTTTCGCTCTGCCCTGTCCAGTTTGGCAAAGAAGAATAGGAATATAAAATAGAACAATGTGCAGCCGGCAATCAAATAGGCCGAAGTTCTTGCGATGGAAACTGGATTTGGAACTATCACACCTGTCATCATGAGAATAACAAATAAGGAAACGATACATCCAGCGACGAACAGGATCAATTTGTTCCGGGACTTCACTTTATTGTCATCAGGATCAATTGCCGGAGCTAATCCCTTTTCACCTAGCCGGTGTTCCGAGATCTTATATTGAATAATACCAAGTATCATTCCTGCACCTGCTGCCGCAAATCCATAATGCCAGTTTATTTTTTCACCAAAGTATCCAGTAATAAAAGGAGCCAGAAAGGCACCGATATTGATGCCCATAAAGAATATGGAATAACCCGCATCCCGCCGGGCGTTCTCGTCCGGATGGTACAATTCTCCCACGAGACTGCTTATGTTGGGTTTCAACATTCCTGTACCGATCACAATAAAGAGCAACCCCAGAAAAAAAGTCTGAATGAACGTGAACAACAGCATCAGGTGCCCAACGGCAATGATACATGCACCATACAAAACCGTCCTTCTCAGTCCGAACAGATTATCAGCTATCCAGCCACCCGGCAAGGCCAACAAGTATACAAACATGGTGTATAGACCGTAAATAGCACCGCCAGTCTTTTCGTCAAAGCCCAGTCCGCCCTTCTCAACACTTGTAACCATGTATAACAAAAGCAAGGCGCGCATGCCATAGTAGCTAAATCGCTCCCACATTTCGGTGAAGAATAGGGTTGCGAGGCCCTTGGGATGGCCAAAAAAATTTCCTTTCACCAGCGTTTTCTTTTAGGGACTGTAAGAAGAGCGAAAATATGAAATAAAATCGTGGAACTATCGTATTTGGTAATGCTCATTGCTTAGCAAATCGCAATAGTACGTCATCGGAAAAATCTGGTAGGGAAAACGTAGCGTCTCCTCCCATATGGTTTATTTTTTCTGACTTTATCGATTTCCCGTTCAGCGGATCGGTAAACTGAACTGTATAAGCTCCTGCTGGCAAATCAACGACTGCCTTTTTGTAAGTTATGGTTTTCTGCTTAAGAAAATATACCATGTATTCCTTATCAGGGATGTGAATCCCATATACCAGCAAACCTTGGGGCACATTTTTTATAAGCTTTTCAGAGATGGGTTTGCTATGGATAAAATCAAAACGATTCATTACGTCTGCCAAAACCTTCAATTGATTCCTCACCTCCTGCCCACTGCGGCGCCTGCCCAAGGGATTCCTTCCAAGCCCTGTTGGGTCGTCGGTCGTGAATGACCAGTCAAGGTTGCTATAACCAGCGCCTCCCGATAACATGAACGCCCACGCTTCAGTACGCTTATTGGGTGCGTTAACACCATCATGGGTCTCATCAAATATAATTGGCTTGTTGAACTGATAATTGTCTCCAATACAGTCAGGCGGAAAGGCATAGTGAAAATTCAAGATTGAAACGGCGGGATCCAGGCTTGTCATCTTGTAATTTGAATTTGCAATGTTCTGGGCGACAAGGTGTTTCTTGGGAAGATTCCTTTCGGTTTCAGTTATTACCCTAGTGATCTCCCGCTGCCACGCATCTATTTCGGGCAAGAATTGCTGCTCTTTGACTGTTGAATCACTGCTCGGGTGGCCTTTTAGCCAGTAGGGTTCATTACAAATTTCAAAATAGACATTATCAAATTCATTTATTTCCTGAACAATTTTTTTGACCATATCAAGCTGTCGTGCAAACAGTTTTTTATGTTTCTGCATATGAAACTCATTGAAGGGGATGTCCTCGGTTCCGTTGATATTATTGGAAGGATGAAGGGGTGAGCTCTGCCACAGGGTTGGGGAATAGAAGGCGGTGAACAGAACCATTTCGACTATAACGCCACGGCTATTTGCCTCCGTCAGGAAATCTTTAAGCCTTCTAAAATAAGCTTCATCCCACGTGTCCAGATCAAACTTGTTTCCGCTACGAACGTAGCCTGGCGTTGTACTCCTCGCCCAGGGCGCAATAAACTTGTCTGGCCTAGGTGAAAGAGGATTCTGGATCTCGTCCCACGAAAATGATTTACCATTTTCAATATCAAACTCGCTTCCTTCGCAGTACATGCCCGAAAAGGCGCGAGTGTGATTAAAGCCATACTGCCCGAGTACGTCCAGGTACTTTACGTAATTAAAATCCAGGTTCAGTATAGCGCCGTAGTGCTCCGCGGAGCTGATTAAGACGACAGGCTTCCCTTTAAAAAATAGGTATCGAGGATTTTTAGGATGAAGTGTGATTGGGTTCTGCGCGGAAACGAATGAGATACAAATAAAAAAAAAGATCCCCAAAAATAATCCTCTTGTAACCATGTTGTTCGCGAATTAGGTGCCAGGAGTAGCTTGCGGCAACTTTACACGCCCAAGGTAGGGGATGCCGATAAATTTATCAACCAGGAGTATATGTTCAGCCGAAGAAGTCATAGCGATGAAACGCACCTTTCTTGAGCTAATTGAGCATGGTATTCGTAAATCGATTTCCCAGCGTCAACACCGTGACTAGAATTCACCTTTATATAATTCCAGTATCCGGCTTCGTTGGTGCATGACAGTGTCTTGCATGGAGCGAAGCCGGGTTTTCGCATTGTTGAGCTTAAGTCTGGTTTGATACAACTTTGACTCTTTGCTTTTCAATCTGGCTTGAAGATCGTTCACCAGATCGATTAGTTCCGCCTTGTCCATATTTGCCAAATCTTGATTTTTCATAGCGAGATGTCTTTTAAATGTTATTCGATGACTTATTAAGTTTTTGAAAAAGTAAATTCAGGTAAATGAATAATTTTGCCTCCTTGCTTAGCTGATTCGTGTGCAAGTATTCCCACACAGGTAATATTCGCCGATTGGGTCGCATTAGGATAAGGCTCCCTACTGTGAACCAGCGCATTCAGGAACTCATGGATAAGATGGGGATGCGAGCCACCATGACCCGCGCCCTGTATAAAGGAGAGATGTTGGTGTTCATCCGCATCATAAACACCCTTGGTTGTAAACCGGCGGATACTTTCCGGCAGCAACTTCGCAAAATCGGGAGACTCCAATTCTTCAGGAATTTCGGGTTCTGGCTTTTTTGCAGTATGAATGACTAATGGTCTGCCTTCAATCAGTGGCCACTCAACGGATTTTTTTGATCCGTAGACCTCGAAGCTTTCCCTGTATTGGCGTGCGACATCAAAAAGGGATCTGTATACATGGGCACTCAGGTCAGAATCCTTCAGCTTGATATGAGTAGTTTCTACGGCATAAGGAGAATCGTAGTGATGGTGGAGTTCCTCCCTGATTGTACCCGAACCGAAACAGGAAACATATTCCGCATCCTTCCTTTGTAGTCCCAACGCTGGGCCTACACAATGCGTGGCATAATACATCGGCGGTAATCCCGGCCAATAGTTTGGCCATCCGTCCATGTCCTGCTGATGGCTTGCCTTTATAAACTGAATTTTACCGAGCTCACCGTTTTCATAGAGTTCTTTCATGAAAAGAAATTCCCTTGCATACACTACGGTTTCCATCATCATGTAAGTCAGCTTATTTTTTTTGGAAAGGCTTACAATCTCTTCACACTCTTTTACCGTAGTAGCCATTGGGACGGTACACGCCACATGCTTTCCGGCCTTCAACGCCTTTATAGACTGGATTCCATGATCCGGAATGGGCGTGTTTATATGAACGGCATGAATCTCTGGATCTTTAAGCAACCGATCGTAATCCGTATATCGCTTTTCTATTCCAAAAGCATTCCCAATCTCGTCGAGTTTCGTTTTCGTCCGCTGGCAGAGTGCTATTAAATTTGCATTAGGATGATTCTTGTAAATAGGTATGAATTCGGCTCCGAAGCCCAATCCAACAATCGCGATATTAATTTTTTTGTCAGACATATTTAAGCGTTTAAAAGTCGTTTCAAAAAAGAAAGACCTTGCACGGCAAACTCGTCCTGGCTAGGTGCCAGATTTTTCCAAATGCATACCGCACCAGCAAGTTCTTTGATCTCGGGTGTGAAGCTTTCGATAGAGACCACTCCATTATAATTTATTTTCGTCAGTCCCCGACGGAAAGAGTCCCATGGTGTTTGCCCGGTTCCTGGCGTTCCCCTGTAATTTTCTGAGACCTGAACGTGAATGAGTTTTTCGCCTGCCGTAAGAATAGCTTCTTCCAGATCTCGCTCTTCAATGCCCATATGAAACCCATCCAGTAAGATCTTTGCGGCAGGATGATTTACATCCTTTATTAATCGCATAACATCCTCCGACGTGTTGATTAGATCTGATTCAAATCGGTTCAGCGGTTCCAATGCAATCTCCAGTGACCTTTCGCTGGCCAGCATACACACTTTGTGAATATTTTTTACGGCGCGCTCCCACTCCACTTTCCTTTGTTCTGCTGAAACCATTCTTGCTTTTCCGACGGCAGAATACATTGGTCCTGCCAGGAAATTTGCATCCCATTCATTGCAAAGGTCAAAGCACTTGACGATGTAGTGGAAACAAGCGTCATGGACGGCGGGATCATCATGTGTAAGGTCTCTGGATGGCCCGAAAGCTCCGCAGACAATGGCCTCAAGTCCATGATCCTTTAGTGCAGAATTAACAGCCCTTCCATCAATTTGTTCAGGGTACTCCACAGGAATCTCAACTGCGTCATATCCCATTGATTTAATTTTTGAAAAAAGTCCTACGGTTTCCGTTGTAAAGGGAGATGTCCATAACCAGGTGCTTACGGCGATTTTCATACCAGGGCTTTTGTCTTATTTATCTTGTTTTTCCACACAGCAAAAAAATGGCAGTTAAATGGAGATTTCATTCTAGAGGTGTCGGGATTAAAGAGGCGACTTACTCTTTACAACGGTCATTGTTCCGTTCATGATCGACCAGTGACCCGGAAACGTGCATACAAACGGGTAATCTCCTGCGTTATCAGGGGCGATAAAATTAAGCCTCGTTGTTCCTTGTGGGTCCACGAGTTTTGTTGCAAAAAGAATCTCGGGAATATCGGGCACGTATTGCATTTCGGCCCCTTTCGGATGGGAAGCAATTTTATCAGCAGCTTCGCCCACGGTCTTCAACGAGCCCTGTTTGGCAATCACCAGATTGTGCTGCATAAAATCCTGGTTTTCAAAAATGATCTCCACGGGTTTTCCTGCCTCCACTGTAAAAGACTTAAGATCATATTTCATTTCGTTCTTGATGACACCGATCTTTATAACAGTAGCCAGTCCGGTAGCAGTGGCAGTTGTATTCGTTTCGGCTGCAGCCGTCTTATCGGAATACGCGTCTACCAGGACTTCAGCGATAGAAGCATCTTTAAATTCGATCAGGTTTTTTGAATTGTATTCCTTCTCAACCTCAAATTTCCAGGCTCCGTTGATGGGCATTTTGTTATTCCCCGACTGAATAAACATACGGTCAGCCTCGCCATGGATTCCGCCGCCGCCACCCAGATCTTCCACCCTTACAACAATAACGTTCTTGCCCGGCTTTAACACGCTGTTCGACAATTCATAAACTCGCTCTTCATTTCGTTTCGCACTGCTGCCAACCTTAACTCCGTTTACCCACGTTACATCTGAATCATCGATCTGCCCCAGTGATAGCGTTGATTTCCGTCCAACCCTATTAGCCGCAAGATCAATTGTCTTGCGAAACCAGATGA
This sequence comes from Chryseolinea sp., assembly GCA_025923195.1. Taxonomy (GTDB): domain Bacteria; phylum Bacteroidota; class Bacteroidia; order Cytophagales; family Cyclobacteriaceae; genus Chryseolinea. The sequence goes on along the minus strand of JAICGJ010000126.1, from coordinate 7,611 downwards.
CACCATCGATATTCAATCCCGCTTGCTCAATCCGCTGTGGAAGGTCCATTTCCTTCCAAGAACCATCATCCCAATCTAAACTTTCGCGCTTCTTGTCTTCCTTTTTATTTTGTGCAAAGTCAGGGTTATCTTCCAAAAAAGCGGCGATGAATCCGGCTCGATGGTGAGCAGCTGCAGCGTACACAGCTTTCGATAACCAGTGATCTGCGTTAATACTCTCCTCACGACTGATATCGTATAAGATTTTGCCTAATGTATCAGAAGACGAAATCTCCGAAAGCGAAACGATCGCTGCCAGCCGCGTATTAGCGTCCTCGTCGTAAAGAATCTTTGATTTTATGACGGCATCCTCGGACCAGCCAGACCTGGATAGAATCTGAATGCCCGCTTTCCTGACCCCAGGCGATTTGTGCGCGAGGGCGCCAAAGACAATTTCTTCCGTCTTGTTGTCTTTGGTCCAGAGGCCGAGCCCGTCAATGACCCATAAGGCGTGCGACGCTGCATAGTTATTTCCTAAATCATCCACCTTGTCGCTCTTGATAAGTTCTGTCAACGCCGGTAAAACATCAGCCTTGCCTCTTTCTACCAGCAGGCGTTGAGCGGTCATTCGCCAGAAATGGTTGTCGTTCTCCAAAGCTTCGATCAGATCCTCACCATCATCTCTATCCAATTTAATTGGCTCGTAATCCTTAGCATCATTACTAACAACTCGCCATATACGACCATGCGTTTTGTCGCGAAGCGGATTTTCATAAGCATTTCCTTTTCCTGTAACGGCCGTATAGCCCCCACGTTCTGGGGTTGGTGTCGGGTTGTGCTGCACTATGAAGTTGTACCAATCCAGTATCCAGACAGCGCCATCGGGTCCAACTTTAGCTTCGACAGGAGCTACCCATTCATCGGCGCTGGCAAACAAGTTCCAGCTATCTTTCTCGACAAACCCCGCACCTTCCCTTTCAATTTTTGCCATGTGAACAAGATGTCCGGTAGGTTCACAAACAAAAGCGATCTGATTCCAAAATTCCTTTGGATAACTCCGTGCTGTATAAAAATTATGACCCGACGCGGCGGTGAAACCGCCAAAGACATCAACTTGTCGAACCTTTGTCGTTATGGGATTCATGGCATAGTGGCCATCAATTTTCATGCTCCCACTGATATGAATACCCTGAACATCCCGCACAGCCTTTTCGGGAATACCCATAAACACGCTATGCGTATTGTTGGCGGTAGAGGCAAAGACATCATTGTTCTCGGTAAACCCAAGGCCCCACGTGTTATTTGACGTGGATGTCATGAACTCAAAACTTGAGACGTCTGGTTTAAAGCGATAGATCCCTTGTTTGAATATTCTGTTCTCCCCAGCAATAGTTCCTTCAAAACCGGAATAGCCAACAACGCCCCAAATCTGGTTATCGTATCCGTACTTCAGGTTGGATGGCCCGGCGTGGGTATCAAAAGTCCCCCAACCATCAATGATTGATTTTCGAAGGTCAGCCTTATCATCACCGTCGGTATCCTTCAAAAACAAAAAATGTGGTGCCTGTGAAACAATAATCCCTCCGTTGGAGAATACCATGCTCGTGGGTATGTTCAGGTTTTCAGCAAACACAGTGAACTTGTCGGCTTTACCATCGCCGTCGGTGTCCTCGCATATCTTGATTCTGTCGTCTCCGCTACCTTTATCGTCGCGAACAGTATTCGGATAATCAACCGTCTCGATCACCCACAATCTGCCTCTTTCATCCCACTCCATAGATATTGGATTGATAATATCAGGCTCAGCGGCGAACAATTGAAGGTTGAACCCGACTGGTACCTGAATCAATTTCGCTGATTCCTCAGGAGAAAGCGGCTCCTGGAATTTGGGAGCAGGTTCTCTCTTCTCATAGTTTGGAATGTTGGGTTCATCGCGGTAAGTGAGTGTGGGGATCTGCTTCCTGAATTCTTCCCAGTTTTTTTTCGTCTCGTCACCAACTGCCCAAAGAATTCCTTCCTTCATCAACTGATGAAAGCCGGGATTGCCCCAGGTCCGCTCGTCATGACCATAGGCAGTATAAAATACACGCCCCTTTCCGTGCTCTTTTACCCACGTCCAAGGCTCATGGTGATCCTCTTCAACACGCTCCATCAAAACCGTTATATCATCACCCAGTTTGTCGTGAATATAAGTCTCATCCCAGGTGGAAAATTCATTCAAAGACTTTACAATGGGATGATCTTTCTTGATGATCTGAACAGTGAAAGTGTCTGTCTTATGCTTGAGGAACTGACCGCCTACCAGGCTTATGTAGTCAGGCGAATTCTGAAAGCAAAAACTGGCGCTGTGTACTGGGATGAAGCCTTTACCCTTTTCTACGAAGCCCAGCAATGCTTTTTCCTGTTCAACTGTGATCTTTTCATGATTCGCGTAGATCATTAACCCGTCATACTTGTCCAACGTCTCTTCGTTAAGATCGTCAGGGTTATCGGAATAAGTCAAATGGATTCCTTCCTTCGAAAGCGCCGAGGCCAGCATCGGCATATAGCTTGCAGAGTTGTGATGTTCACTTTTGTGACCCAAAAAAAGTATTTCTAATGGCCTGGGACCTGCATTGTGCCTAGCATTGTTGTTGCACGAAGACAGACAACAAAACAATATCAATACGACGAATATGAAATATGTGCGCATGTGGTCGTGGATTTTACTGGCTAAGTTCAAGTTAAAATTCCGCAATCGTTTACTGTATTTTATCAAAAATTGACTGTATTTTGACATGAAAAGCACTATTAATCATTTTTAGATGATAAATAAGTACCATTCAACCCAATATTGAATGAAATCGGCAGTCCAAAAATCACCCATCTCAGACAACTACGCCTTTGAAGTCAAATATTTGACAGACGCACACTTTGATCCCAACTGGCATTTCCATTCAGAATATCAGTTGTTTACGGTTATCAAAGGAACGGGCACCCGGTTTGTTGGCGATAACGTCAGCCCATTTAAAAAAAATGATCTAGTTTTCACAGGTCCAAATCTTCCACATCTATGGCAAAGCGATCCAGAGTATTTCAGTGGAGACAAAGAATTCTGGACGGAGGGTATCGTAATTTATTTCGATGAGAACTTTCTTGGCCACGACTTTCTTCACAGAAGCGAAACTTACAAAATCAAACAACTTTTTCTGAAGGCCCAACGCGGAATGGAGATCCTGGGGCAGACTGCAGAGGATACAAAATCCTGTATGCAACAATTGGTAACTGCCGAGGATTTTGAACGAATCCTTCTGTTGCTGGGCTTGCTGAACCTGCTGGCAAACTCGAGTGAGTATAACCTGTTGGCAACAGAAGGTTACTCGAACTTGCTCGACGAAGCCGAAAGCGATAGGATGAATAAAGTCCATGCATATGTGATGAGGAATTTCCGCGAAAAAATAAGTCTGGACGAAGTCGCGGCGATTGCAAATATGAGTCCATCATCCTTCAGTAGATATTTTAAAATGCATGCCAACAAAACATTTTCAGATTTTTTAACAGAAATACGTATAGGCTATGCTTGTAAATTACTAGTTGAAAAAAAAGTAAGTATCTCAGACGCCTGCTACGAGTGCGGCTTCAACACCTTGTCAAATTTTAACAGGCAATTCCGGGAGGTTACTCATCACAGTCCGCTGCAATACCGGAAAAAATATCTGGAAACACATTATCCTTGATTGCTGTTATTAGTTATACACTCTTAACTATCTTGACAGCAGGCATTCACGCACACTCGCAACCCGATTAACCGGACAACGGCAATCAAGGATAGTTTTAGCGCTGTTGTACATCCACAGGCCTGACCTCAACAACAGCCAAACCTCTCTTCAGCAATGGGCAGTGTTGCGTAATTTCAATGGCATGTCCCATGGACGACGCATGGATCAGATAATATCCGCTTACTCCCTCTTTTGATTCAATGAAGGGACCATCAGAGAGAATGCTGTCCTTGGTAATGTATCGACCTGACGATTTCAAAGGGTTGGAATCGATATAATTTCCAGATGCGATAATCCAATCTGTCCATTCCTGCATTTCAAGTAATTCTGACAATTGTTCTTTTTTAGTGTGTTGCCTCAGTCTTTTCAGGTCTTCACGAATGATGAGTAAGAATTTTTCCATGGTTGTAAATGCTGCTAATCGCAGCTTTATGGATTAATAAGATGTAGCTTGTCGAGCGCTTGATAGAATCTGAACACAATCTATGTAAAGACACCCACGACTGCGCATTCCGGACATGTTCAGTGTATTTTATTTAACGAACCTGAATCAAAGAACGGTTATGAATCAAGTCGCCCCTTTGGCTCAAGCGACTTTAATTGCGCCTTAATCTCGTTGAGAGAATCCAGCATTTCCACCATCACGGGGTTGGACTTAGAAAGATTTCTAAGCTCTTCTTCCCGAAAACCAAGTTTAGTATCGAGATACCCCAGAAGCAAAGAAAGAAATACGAACAGGATCAGTACGACGGGGATTGCGATGACGGCATATCGGAAAATGAAATCACCCCAGCGCTCATCCTTGAAAGATTGAAGAAATACTATCCCGATAAGGAAAAATTGAATGTAACCAATGTACATCCTCGACCTGTCAAAATAAATTTTCCATCTGATCAGGGATCTCTTGTTTACGCGTTTGCGAATTGTCATATTATCTTTTTTTGGCTGTACAGAAGACTAAGGATCAAAGATTAACTAACCCGCTACACATAACAGAAAACATCGGTGCCAACTAGCATTGTGTTTGCATCAGCGGGATGTGCAGTACAACGAAGCTACACATTTTTATGGTAGGCCTGCAAAGGACAAAAATACGGGCCATTTATTCCGACCGAAGACTGTTGACAGGGTTTGCTAAACCCGCTTTAATCGATTGGTAGCTTACGGTGAGGAGTGTAATTAAGACTGCACATGCCCCAGACAAGGCAAAGATCGACCACCCTATTTCAGTCCGATAATCATATTGAAGCAGCCAGATATTCATGAAATAGTATGCTACAGGAGCGGCAATAATGACTGCGATAACAACCAATCCTATGAAGTCTTTAGAAAGCATTTTCCATATACTGAAAACAGATGCTCCCAGCACTTTCCGGACTCCAATCTCCTTGGTGCGTTGCTCCGCGACGAATGACGAAAGCCCAAACAATCCAAGAGAACTTATGATTATGGCGAGCACAGCAAATATGGCCACAAGCTTACCAAACTGTTGCTCAAAGGAGAATTTATCGGCAAATTCAACGTCGGCGAAAGTGTATTCAAAAGGTGTATCAGCATTATGTTTTAGAAAGACCTTTCGCAGTTCCTCTAAAGCAACGATCGCGCTGGATTGGGGGCTGATCCTAACATTTATAAAGTGCGCCTGATCGAATGGGTCCAATACGAAAATAGTTTGTTTATTCGGTTGATAGAGGGACTGTGTAACCATATCCTCCACGACACCAATCACAGTATAGTTTCTTCCATATCCTTGAATTATTTCGCCAATTGGGTCTTTAAAACCCATGTATTTTACAGCAGCCTCGTTAAGGATCATAGATGTGGAATCCGAGGGAAAATCCCGCGAAAAATCGCGACCTTGTTTTATTTTCCAACCGATCGTTCTTCCGAACTCATAATCAACTGAACCCCTGTAGATCATGTCCTGAACACTCGGATCTTTGCCTTTCCATCGGAAGCCCGTGTCACTCCACCACAAGTTGGTGATTGTCGTTTCAGACGTCGATACCTCGAAGAAATGTCCACTTGCCAACAGATCACTTCGGAAGGAACGATAATTTCTTTTGACCTCGTCTGTTTTTATAGGGATAGTGACTAAGCCATTGAGATCATAACCCAATGGCCGGCTCTTCGCGAACTGGATCTGCTGGTACACAATAATAGTCCCAATAATAAGCGCCACAGAAACAGAGAATTGTGTAACTACCAGAACCTTGCGTGGCGTGACTCCATGGTGGTCGGTCCTGAATGTACCCTTGAGCGCCCTGATCGGCTGAAAACCTGATAGAAAAAAAGCAGGATAACTGCCAGAAATAATAGAAACAATTAGAACGGCTCCCGAAAGGCATAGCCAAAGCACTGGATCGTTCGCCTGTAGACTGATGTTTTTATCGGCGATGCTGTTGAACCAGGGCAGGCAGAGTTGAACTAATAATATTGCAAATACAAAGGCGAGCGATACTACGAATAGTGACTCGCCAAAAAACTGGCTGATAAGTTGGCTTCGGCCAGATCCGATTACCTTTCGGATACCAACCTCCTTTGCACGCTTTTGAGAACGTGCTGTGCTGAGGTTGATAAAATTTATCGAAGCTAACAACAATACAAAAACGCCAATCACACTAAAGAGCCAAACGAACTCAATTTCTCCACCTGAATTTATGCCGTTCTTAAAGCCCGAGTATAAATGCCACTTCGGCATGGGGTGTAAAAAGAGTTCAGGTTTAAACCCCAGTTCACTCTTGTCAATATTTTTGAGCTTAACATCTTTGATCGCCTTTGAAGCTACCTCAAATTTTACATTTTCAGATACTTGCACAAATACAGCGAGCCAGTTATTGCCCCAGCTAAAATTTCTGCCACCGCGTTTCACTAAGACGTCGAGTGGCGCAATGAAGAATAACTCATTATAGAAACTGGAATTGCGTGGTAAGTCTTTATAAACACCAATGACCTTTAAGTCTTCCCTATTGTCAACTCGTATCACTTTGCCAATGGCGTCTTCATCACCAAAAAGAGAATTTGCTACCGACGCGGACAGCAAGATTGAAGTCGGATCGTCCAGTCCATTTCCAGTTCCATGCAGCATTTGCAGCGACAAGAGGTCGGGTGCATCTGCTTCCATAAAGCAACCGTCAATGGTAAATGTTTTGTCCTTGTACGTCAAAATCGAATTTATCGGAAAAGTTGACATCACTACGCGTTTGAAATGGCTGCCGTAGTTGTTCCGGAGTTCCGGCCCAAGTTGATATGACTGTGTTGCCCACGTCTGAATGGTACCATCAATGGTAACGTTTTGCAACACACCGGCAATATTATTATAATTCGTATGCTGTTTATTGTAAGATAGCTCATCATACACCCACAATCCTATAAGCATTGCAACGGACAGGCCAAGCGCAAATCCTCCGATATTGATGATGGAATAACCGCGGTCCTTTACTAGGTTCCTCCAGCAAATCTTTATATAACTCTTATACATAGCGTACTGATTTGTGTTTTTGAAGCCTTCTATTGGCCTTATGATTTTAGGTCTGAATAACAGAACTACATCTATAATAAATTTTCTATCCGCTGCCCACTTTCCCGAACGTTGTAGCGCCTCCTGATATTCTTCAACTAAGTCGCCTTCTATGTGATTTCTCAGCTTAGGATGGCAAAACCATCGGAAGAAATGAAGAAAGAATTTCGGCGGCATTTTTTGGAGTGTTTACTGATTAGGTGGTTAGGTGGTTATTCGTTATCCGTTAATAGTTAATAGTTATTAGTTAATCGTGGGTGTGAGTTTGTGTGTGTCGCAACTTATGCCAATTATAATATAGTTTTAATTGTTTTAATAGTTAATAGTGGCTACTACTTCTAATAACTAATAACT
>JAICGJ010000125.1 GCA_025923195.1 Chryseolinea sp. | reverse complement strand
TTTTTACAACTGAATTCTGTTCTACTTGGTTCTATTAAAAAAGGGTCAATATCGACGAAGACATTGCGGAATAAACTAAAGGCATTTAATACCTCAGGCGACTCGCGTTTAAGTTTTACAAAATGCAAGTAAAAATACTGGGTACACGGGGCGAAATACGCGCTACCCACCCAAAGCATTTACTACATTCAGGGATTTTAATTGACAGAAAGATCTTGCTGGACGTAGGTGAAATGGCTTTTTTGAAATATAAACCACAATGCATTTTTATAACCCACCTGCATCCGGATCATGCGTTCTTCATGAGTCCAGGAGGCGAAATTAACCCTGGTATTCCTGTGTTTGCACCCGAAAGATCAGAAAGACTAAAGACAATGCATATAGTTACCGGCTCTACAGAGGTTGAAGGCTATAGAATAACGTCAATTCCCGTAATACACAGCATAAAAGTAAAATCCATGGGTTATTTGGTTGAGAAGAGGAACAAGCGGATATTTTATACCGGTGACATCATTTCTATCGAGAAAAGGTCCCTCAAAGGGTTAACAAAACTTGACCTTGTTATAACGGAAGCAAGTTTTTTTAGGAGAGGAGGATTGATCAGAAAAAATAAACAAGGTGAAATCTTCGGACATGCCGGGGTCCAGGACCTAGTTAATTTGTTTGCAAAATGTGCTACGAAAATTGTTTTCACTCATTTTGGAACATGGTTCCTGAAGGACATAACATCCGGCAGAAGAAAGATAAAATCTTTGGCAAGAAACGACGTCACACTGGATATTGCAATTGATGGAGCGACGTATAAAATCTGATCTGAAATTCCCATTCTGCCTTCCTAAAGTCTTTTGCATGGAGTCCTACGATTGCAAAACTTAACCGATTTGAACATGGGATCCGTCCTCGCCAGGAATCCGTTTTCTGGTTTGTTGGCACGGAGTCTAATTTCTCTTCAATAGTTTCATACCAAATCCTGGTTCATGAGAAACGGAAATCTTGCCGTCTTTGATCGGGTAATTTCCATAATCTATATCGTCTGAGATACAAGTCACTCCCTCGATCGTCGATATATTACCGAGCCCGGCAGCCAAATGCGTTGTGTAATGCGTCTTCAACTGATCGCCCCATGCATGAGGACTTCCATCAGCATTAGAGTTTTTAAGTATGGGCATCACTTTTATCCAATTTGTGATTCCGTATGCATGAATATCGTTGAGGTATGTGTTTACGATACCCTGTCGAACCATTTCAAGCGCAACATCATTCGCGTCTGGCCAGACCCATTCGCCGTCGGCATACTTTGTTTTAACAAAGCCATTCTTGTCCATCCATGTGCGTAATTTTCTGCCATCATCAATTTGCTCCTGAAAAGGCTCCTCCATCCAATACAAGGGTATTCCCCTGATCCCATCGAGAAACCTCATGGTATCTTCTACGGTATAACTATTGTTAGAGTCTACCAATATATCCACCCCCTTACTGTGGTAAGCGTCATAAACCATCTTAACAACTTTTATGTCCATTTCCATGCCTTCTTTGGGCGGGTACCATTTATTCCCGCGACCAATCTTTATTTTTAACTGTCGATACCCATGATTATAATCCCAGGCGCAATTTTGTAGTATTACGTCAATGCCGCCTTGCACTTCCTTGTATGGCAACTCGTCAATATAAATCATTCCACTATAGACAGGCAGGTTCTTGGGACCATGAGCTCCTAAGATTTCATAAACAGGTTTTTGTAAAATGACGCCCATCAGGTCGAACATAGCAAAATCGTAATGGAATGTGTTGAACGCACTTGTCAAACCATGTTTCGGTGTAATGACCTCAATGACTTTCTTTCCCACTACACTCGACACTGATTCGACGACCTTTTTATCGGTCATTCCCCAACCTTCGGCTCCCTGATCTGTCCTTACCCGTAGAACTGTTGTCGTGTGATATTGGCCATGAACGTCCTTTGAACCATTTCGACCGACAAACCTTGGCCAATGATAGTCAAGTGAAATGATATCGGCTTTATCAATTTTATGCTTCGCTAATTCCGGATACTCTTCTCGCATTGACTCCGAGAATGCATGGTTTTTCATCAACAGGCCGGTTGCCATTGCGCCGATACTTTTCATGAAAGAACTTCTTTTCATAAACAGATTTGTTAGGTCGTTTAATTCATGTTTGATATTTGATATACTCGAATCAATAAGGAAAATATGTTCATGCAGCCTCTTTTAAACCCCGTATCCAGTCTGCAAAATCGCATCCACATGCTTCTTGAGTCTGAATGTTAAAGGATTTTTAGAGCCGGTAGACAATCAGTTATTACCGGATATTGACAATACGCCAATTGATTACCGACCATTATTTAAAAGTAAGCAATTAATCTACCGCAAGTAATGACGGATGTCCAAAGCAGTAAGGACATGAGGGCGGCAGCTTTCGCGGCTGCGGGTGTTTCTGAAGGAGACCAATTCGAAACGGACCGGTATGTAAAGCGATGAAAGATTCCTGCGTTGGAGAAGGCAATAAGGATAAGGATCAGCTTTAGTCCGAATACTCCATTTGTACTTAAGGCCTTAGCCTGGGAGATAAAGAGCAAAAAACCTGACGGCACAACTATAATTAAACTTCTTCGCGACCAAGGAAGAACATAGTTAGCTACATCCTTAACAGAAAGCCTCCTCGCAACACCAAGCAAACGAAGGTCGAACAAAAAGGCGCTACCTACTAAAAAAATAAATCCAATAATATGAACAATTTCTATAGCAGGAAAAAGCAAAGGCGATTGACGAATATAAACAGCCAGAGCGCTATACTCCAGCCATTCAAACACGTCCGCCGGCTGCATGCTAACGCAACTCTGTTGTCTTGTCCCCTATTGTAATTCGCTCGGCGCGCATTTCATCTTTGATCTTAAGATGAGGATACGCTAATACTGTTGCGGTTCCACCCACCTTCAGCATATCCTTTGTTAAGCCGCGGCTTTCCATTCGGGAAGGCGGAGCAAGTACCACTGTCCATTTCTTTTTTTTCACTTCAAGCTTGATCATACCGTGAGGATTTTCATAGCTCATCTCAAGTATTTTGCCCGTCAGGTTTGCGGGTTTGGTTTGATCATAACTGCTCCAGCCATGGTGCAATGGAGTGAATGAAAACAGAGCCAGCATAGTAAAAAGCAAGGCAACCTGCCTTCCTTTTTGAATGAAAATGTTTCGCCTCATATCTTTCAATTTATAGATGCTAAAATAACCCTATTTTCATAAAACAGTTCAACACTTTGAAGAAAGTCGATGGTGGTATTGTTATGGTCATTGTGAGTGACCATTGGTAAATCCCCGCGGTGATCACGTCTTGACCTCTCCGAGAACGGCACTATTTAGAAAATAGAACCAGATATATTTTCTTCCATTACCGACGTATCTTATTCCTGTGACGATAATAGGTTGGTTAACGAATTGATAGAAAGAGGTAGACCACCCGTTACTTCACACACTTGAGTTTCCTCCTTCAAAACATTAACTCGGTGTACCTCAGATCGAATATATTTAAGAATGAAGCATTTTGAGAATGAGAAACGGCTTAAATTTGGTCTGTTTAACTTCTGTTGGCGAGCTGAAATACAACAATTAACTATGAAGAAAATTATCGAATTTTCATTCCTACTCATATTTGCAGGCACGCATTGCCTGGGACAAAATTACGATCAGCCTATGATGTACCTTACCAACTATACGATCGCGAAGGGTAATAACTCGATTGGTTATGTGAAACTGACGGCAGGTGAAATAGAATCCATTACGGTTGGCGGTGAACATGAAGCCGCGTTTAAGATCCATAAAGACCATTTGCTCTCGGTGCGACCAGAGAAACTTAAGCCGGGTGCCGCCTCATTTGATGTAATCATTAGCGTTAAAACACCGTCTGGTGAACTGACGAACAAATTCAGAATTGTGAAGGATGAGTTTATCCGCAACAAGGTGATAGCACACCGCGGCGCTTGGAAAAATACAGGGGCCTCAGAAAATTCAATTGCTGCTCTGAATCATGCTGTGTCACTCGGATGTGAGGGCAGCGAATTCGATGTCCACATGTCGGCGGACTCACTTCCGATTGTTAACCATGATCCTACAATACAAGGAGTTTCCATAGCCAAAACAAACTCTCGTGAACTGTTGTCGCGGAAGCTCGCGAATGGTGAAACATTGCCAACTGTGGAAATTTACCTGGCAGCCGGAATGAAGCAAAATAAGACGAAACTGATATTGGAAATAAAGCCATCTGAACTCGGCAAGGAAAGCTCTATTGCACTAACACGGAAAGTTGTAACACTCGTAGAAGGGCTTCGCGCACAAGCATGGGTTGACTATATAAGCTTTGATTATGACGTATGCAAGGAGGTGATGAAACTGGCGCCCTATGCGAAAGTAGCTTATTTGAAAGGCGATAAAACACCTGCCGAACTCGCTGCAGACAACTTCTTCGGTTTGGACTATAATTACAATGTTTTACAAAAAAATGCGGATTGGATCAAGGATGCAAAAAGCAAGAAGCTGACTATCAATGTCTGGACTGTAAATGACAAATACCTTATGGAAGAATTCCTCAAGTCGAATGTTGATTTTATCACAACAAATGAGCCTGAGTTGCTTTTGTCTATGGTTAAGTAGATTTCGTTATGTATGATTCTAGCTTTGCCATAGTCGCTGCCTCGATCACGATCTGCATTTGCATGGAATATGGTATAATTTGAATACAATCACACATACTGCCCAATGAAGCGAGTGCTTGGTGCGTTAGCCAACCGCTACATCCTGGAACAAGAGACAAAAGGCCCTCTAAAAAGCGAATGGGCCACATGACACTTATTGTTTCCAACCAATCGCTGCTCATTTTTCCACCTTTTGAAATGGGTAATGCGAAAATGCCGGCAGCATTTGAGTGGCTTTCCTCGACTTGTCCAAATCCACCACATAGTAAGTCTAATGCCACCCTATCGCGAAGGCATTATCAAGGGTAATTTTGTGTTGTCTTGATCGAAGAATAAACGCTTTGACAGATCGGAATCCGGAAATAAATACTTTCACCAAATGATTACCAAAATGACAGCAGAAACAAAAGTAGCACTCACAACAGAAGAAGTTGCCGCGCGATTTGATGAGCTTGCCCAGCAGGAAAAGTGGTTTGAAATTCAGGAAGAGCTATTTTCTGAGGATGTAAAAAGTGTAGAACCCGCAAACTCTCCATACCTCAAGAATGCAGAGGGTAAACTGACCGTTCGCCAGAAAGGGTTGGATTGGGTTGCAAGGGTTGAACAGGTTCATCACACCTCCACAACCCGACCAATTGTAAGCGGAAATCACTTTGCCGTTGGAAGGCATAAAGATTTTACCGTAAAAGGTCATGGAAGGATAAAGATTAATCAGATCATGTTGTACGAAGTGGAAGGAGGTCTGATTGTTTTGGAGCAATTCTTTTATTAAGAACTAGTTGTACCCCACTTTTAAATCACTCTTTCATATGTTGACGATCATGCTTTTAATACGAAGCAGTGATCGTCAACTAGATCATGAACAAAAAGCTTGCATAAAGCTTGGCCGCGAACTCACTACATGCCTTTACACAGGTGCTACGACATCAAATCAAAGATCTTCCTGTGGATGTTATCGAAGTGATGATGGCCAGCAGTTGCTAGACCCTGGCACAAACGTGAAGTACCAAGCATTGCCATCACGCCAGCCAAAGCCGTCCATGAGATGATCCTAAAATTGGAGAAAGGCGAAAAAGAAATCCGTACAGGAAAAGTAGAAATCCTGTGCGCGCTTTCCAGAATCGCACCTGCGTTTGCTTTTCGAAAGATCAACCAGCTGTCACAGGGGTCTACTACTACGAGAAATTTATAACATGCTTTCCTGCGGCCCAACTAGCAAGACCTACCCAGCGTTTGCCTGATCTGAAAATTGGCCAGCCCGCAACTTCAACACTTCAACACCTAAGCACTTGAACACTTTTTACTCCGATCGCAGCGAGTTCGCCGGATTCGTTCTTGCCGCCTTGATCGATTCAAAGCTCACCGTCAGCCATGCAATGATAAGTGCCGACAGAAACGCGGCAACGAAAATCGTCCAGTCAATAGTGATATGATAGGCGAAACCTGTAAGCCATTGGTTCATTCCGTACCATGCCAGCGGTACTGCAATTGCTGTGGCAATCAGAATTGGACGTGTGAATGTAGCCGACAACAAGTAAACAAGCTGGAACCCCGTGGCACCAAGTACTTTGCGTATTCCAAGCTCGCGTGTACGCCGCTCTGCCAGGTAGGCAGATAAACCATAAAGTCCAAGACAAGAGATCACAATTGCCAACACGGCAAAAACGTTGAACAGACTACCCAGCCGTTGCTCAGCCGTGTACATGTTCGCGATTTCCTGGTCGACGAAACTGTATTCAAACGGGTAGCTGGGGTTGAGCTCCTTCCATATTTGCTCAAGTGCCTTGATGGTGTTCTCCGTTTCACCTGGCAACGTACGGACTATTGCATATCCGCCCCATGTATTCCGGTTAAGGAACATCGGTCCAATTGTCTCTTGAACTGGCTTGAAGTTAAAGTCCTTTACAACGCCGATGATCGTTCGCTCCTGCCCCCATATTTTGATTCTTGTTCCAACTGCGGATTCAAGCTTCATGTTCATCGTTTCTAAGGCCGTCTCATTCACGATAACATTTACAGAATCTGCCTGCCCATTTTCTCCATAGCCATGTCCATCCAGGATTGTTGCCTTAAAGACCTCTTCAAAATTTTCATCAATCGCCGTATTGTAAAATAAAGGTTGCGTATTCGGGTCCTTTCCTTTCCACTCTACACTGATCGTTGCGCCGGAAGATGCAGTTGGAAGGTCAGAGATAAATGAATACTGGCTTGTCAACCGGTTATTTTCAAGACTGGTACGAAAGGCATCATACTTCGACCACAGGTCGCCTGTCATCCGCACATACAAAAGATTCTCCTTGTCGTAACCCAGATTCAATTGCTGAATGTACTTCAACTGGCGATAGACGATACCAGTGCCTACAATCAATGAAATAGACACTGCAAACTGGATCACCACCATTGTGTTCCGGAATAAGCTCCCTGATCCGCGCGCTGTGAAATTTCCTTTCAACACAGTAGCAGGAACAAACCCGGAAAGATACAACGCGGGGTAGCTGCCGGCGAGCAAACCAGTAATGACTGTTATTCCCAATAGCCCTGTAATAATTTTTATGTTTGTGAAGTCAAGCGTGAGGTCCTTACCGCCCAGCGTATTGAAATAAGGGAGGACGAGGTAGATGATGAGCAACGCAAGCACGAGTGAAAGCATGGCGACGACCAACGACTCCGCGAGGAACTGACCCATCAGGTGAGGTCTTATCGCGCCTACCACTTTGCGCAGACCAACCTCCTTCGCTCTCCGCGCTGCACGTGCAGTAGCAAGGTTCATAAAATTCAGGCACGCTACCACGAGGATAAACACGGCAACCACCGCAAAAATGTACACGTTCTGCGCATTTCCATGGCCTGGGATATCGGCCAGGAAGTTGGAGTAAAGATGAACCTTCGTCAGGGGTTGCAGGACGAAGGCGCATCTTACAACCGGCTCATTCTTCTTATAGATCGCCTGCATCTTTTTTTCCAGGTCGGCAATCGCTGATTCAGATTGCTGCGCTTTATCATTCAGTTTAATATAGGTGAACCAGTTGAAATTATCCCAGACGTTGTCCTTCAGATCGCGGTTTGTCCGTGCCAGATAACGAATGGGCTGAACAAAATCAAATTTAAGGTGAGAGTTGGTTGGAACATTGGCAATAACGCCGGTCACTGTAAAGTCGTCTTTATTATTTTTGCGGATTGTCTTTTCCAGCACCTCCGTCGTGCCAAAATATTTCAAGGCCATTTCTTCGGTGATGACAATACCTTCCGGGTTTTGAAGTGCCCGTTCCTTGTCGCCTTTGATAAATGGAAAGGTGAACATCCGAAAGAAATTTGAGTCAGCATAAATGACCCTCTTTTCCTCGAACTTGACATCACCGACCTGCATCAGATCGCTGTGGAAATTGGAGATTCGGACTACATCGTCTACTTCGGGGATTTCGTTCTTCGTCGCTATCCCTAGTGGTGCAGGCGATACAGCAGCATGCACCTTCATCTCAGGCAGCGTTGCTGTGATCCTATACATGCGATCATAATCCTTGTGGAAGAGGTCGTAGCTCAGTTCATCATTGACCCACATACCGATGAGCGCTGTGCAGCTGATCCCTAGTGCAAGACCAAAAATATTAATGAAAGAAAAGCCTTTCTGGCGGAGAAGATTCCGAATAGCGACTTTGATGTAGTTCCTGAGCATATAGTAGGCTGGTTTGTCTTGCTAAGACGCTTTAAGTTATCCGAATGTTGCACAGGGTGCAAATAACTTTTAGAAAGAAATCAGTGTTCCTAGTGAAAACTATACAGGCAACTGAGATGGCAAGGTTGGCATTTGAGGGTTCCGAAAAATTAAGAAGCTATAGGACTTGCGTGCACCCTTACAGTCTTGCTGCCCCTCATTCGTTTCCGTTTCAAGTTGTCTCAAGTCCGCTTTGAATTTATTTGACTGTCCGACAGCATAAACGGCAGACCAAAATATAATTCTGGTTAAAGTCCCAGAGTATTACCAATTTTTACCTCGGTATTGCCTCAGCCTTGCCACAATTTCTTTATGGGCAATAATAATTTCGTGGCGTCTAAAAATTTTGATTCCTTTTTGAATTGAATCCATAAAGAGATTGCCTCCAAAAAGTAGTAGGGAAATCCTTTTCATCCTCTATGCCTAATTCAATCTTTTCAGGATCTGATGTTAAAAATGCAGTACCAAATAAAAAATCCCAAACGCTAAGGCTAATTCCAAAATTCACCCCGTAGCGATACCGTTCTGGCCAGTGTCGGGCATGATGCCAAGTATGCATTTGTGGATTATTAAAAACATACTTTAGCGGACCAAGTCTTAAGCGAATATTGGAATGGTTGAAGTGACCAATACTTAACGCAACAATGTGTACAAGAAAAAATTCCTGAATTCCAAAACCAATCATCCCCAAGGGAATGTATTCTATTGAGCGATACACAATATTTTCCATCCAATGGTAACGTAGATGCGCGGCGAAACCCATTTGTTTTACAGAGTGATGAACTTTATGAAATTCCCACAGGAAAGGAATTCTGTGCAATAGACGATGAACATTCCAGTGAATAAAATCGCGAACAACGAAAAGTGTGAGTAGTTGTGCCCATGTTGCCCAGGAACCAATTTCAATGGCTACAAGATTTTTTAGTCCAAGGATCCGCAGGAAATCGTTGAAAGCAAGGACGAATACATTTGAGATGGCATTGTATCCGATGAGAGAAAAGAGAAAGAAGTTAAAGAACATATAAAAACCATCCATCCAAAAGTCCTTTCTTATCTTGGGTTGGTATTTACGCCAGGGGTAAAACCATTCCAGGAGAAAAAAGAATAGGGAAATTCCGATCAACCAATAGAAATAATTATTCCATGATGGGTATCTGATTTCATTGTAGAGATACGAGGCATAATCGCCAAATGAATTGATGAATGTGTTCCAATACTTCATAATCAATTTTCTAAAAATCGATCAATAACTTTTAATAGCAGACCAAGCGCATCAACGCCTCCGTTATGCTGGCCTTTTTCAAAATCGCCAGCGATACTTGCCATCTGGTTGGTAACGTGCGCGAAGCAGATTACATTTCGTTTTCTGGCCTGAGCAAACGCGTATAATGCTGAAGCTTCCATTTCTACAGCATGAATGGATTTGCCTTTGTAGTAGTTTATAACATCTTCCGTTTCCCGATAGGGTGCATCAGTTGTCCAGGTTGTGCCAGAAAATATCTTAAGATCCAGTTCATCAAAAGCACCAATCAATTTTTCCTTCAACTCACTGCCTATAGAACTAAACTCAGCAGGTGGCAGGTAGTGGTAACTAGTTCCTTCATCGCGCACAGCTTTCTCAATAAGAATAAAATACGGTGGAGCAACCGTCTGATGCAATTGTCCTGCAGATGTCATGCTTAACAGAAGTTTACAGCCGGATACGAAAAGTTGTTCAGCCAACAATACCGCAAAGGAAGCCCCTACAGCTTTTCCGATGATTCCGACTTTAATATCCCGATAGGTAAATTCAAAGAGCCTTGTATGATAGCAAGCCCAGGCTTTATTCAGTTGAGCATTGTGTTTGTTAATGACAAACTTTTCGATGTCTCCGTCTGGATCAAGAATACAGATCTCAGGTATGATGACTTCAGTAATACCCTTTTGCCGCCGCGCCTCTCGAAGGAGATTCTCCGGCTGAAATACGGATGGCTTATCATGAAATTTATGATCGAGTATTGGAAAGTTTTTAATCATTACAGATCAATGTTTATTCGACGCTGAGATTCACTTATCACAATCATTGGAGATCAGTGAGAAAGCTGAACTTTAAGGTTCGTCGGCACCATTTGTTTATGGGCACAACTCATTCTGAATTTGATAATAAACGATGAAACCAATGTCAACACGCCTATCGCCAGAATCGGAGCTACAAGTCCGAATTGATCTGCAATTAATCCAGTAAGAATTGCACCGATCGCATAACCAAGATCTCTCCATAGCCGAAAGATCCCAATACTTTTAGGGCGTTGGTCAGGATGGGTATAATCTGAAATAGCCGCAAGAAAAGTAGGATAAACAATGGCAGTTCCGATTCCCAAAAGGGATGAGAGAACCATAAAAGTAGAAAATGAATGGGCGTTGATCATGCCAAGCAGAGCAATACCTTGTAACAACATTCCGAGAAAGAGCAATGTCTTTTTACAATATTTGTCAGCCAGCTTCCCTGAGAATAGTTGTCCAACTCCCCATACGGCTGGATAGGTAGCCACAATTATTCCTGTTTGTTGAAGATCAAATCCTTTGGATACAAGAAGCAAGGGAAATAGTCCCCATACCATTCCATCATTCAGATTATTGACAAGTCCTGCTTGGGTAATTGAACCTAGATTCTTGTGTTGCCACGTAGTCTCCCAAAATATCCTCTTCAACTTGGGAATATTGCTTGTCGTAGCTTCAAGTACGACGTGTTTATGAGTATCTTTTACAAATAACCAGCTAAGCATTAAACCAATGACTGCTAGAACAATACCTACGTAAAAGGGATAAGGGCGTAGTCCATAACTATTAGCTATCCAACCCGTTAGGAAAGCTATCGCTGCCAAAGCAAGGTACCCGGCAAATTCATTTAGTCCCATCGCAAAGCCCCTGTCGTTTTCTCCAACCAGGTCAATCTTCATAACTACGGTACTTGACCAAGTAAAGCCCTGGTTTATGCCTAGCAAAATGTTAGCGGCAATGATCCAGTTCCAGCTTGGAGCATAGATCAGCATGATCGGCACAGGAATAGCAAACAACCAACCTATGACCAGAAGATTTTTTCTTCCGACGCGATTGGCAAGTGCCCCCGTATAGTAATTTGTTATTGCTTTAGTAACACCAAAGACTACAATAAAAGACAGGATCGCTGTTTTTGCTGCGAGTCCGAAATCTGCTTCTGCTATTTGGGGAATAATGGTGCGTTCCAATCCGATCATACCACCTACGAAGGCATTGATGATCACGAGCAGCGTGAATTGCTTCCAGTTTTCTTTTAGTCCTAATTGTACACTCATAGTCTATTTCATCAGCACGCCGTTGTCCACCGATACGCCTATGCTATAGCACACCGGTTAGCACCGGCTTCTAGATCATAAGGACTGTATCCTTTATATGATCCCTTCTTATTTAATCCGGCGATTGTCAAATAATTAGGAGGCGCTGGTGGGATTCGGGAAACGGTGTATTGCACGAATTCAGTCTTACTTAATTTGAGCAGTTGCAGATTTTCTTTGATTGCTCCTATTGACGATGTCAAAAGTTTTCCGTCAAAGGGGACTGCATCGGAGGTGTGCGCAGGCAAAACCAAAGTCGATGTTCCCAGTTGAAGCAAACGACTTAACGATTTGTATAGCTGTTCGGATTTTTTAACCGCTTCGTCGTTGTTTGCTTTTAGATCGGGTCGTCCGACGCCATCGATAAATAGGGTGTCACCTGTAAAAACAACAAGGTCCTTAATCTTATACGAAGTACTTTCCCAGGTATGCCCTGGCGTATGGATTACTTCCAAGGGGGCTTTTCCGAATAAAACTACATCACCGTCCTTGACAGGAGAGAAAGTATAGTCAACATTGGCTTTATCAATCATTACATGGACAGCTCCACTCGCTTTTGACAGTTCCCTTGTTCTTGAAATATAGTCTGCATGGATATGGGTATCCATAACATACCTGATCTTCCAACCATTTTCTTTTGCGAGGTTTTGATAGACTGCAGGATCAAGCGAGGCATCAATAACAACAGCTTCATTATTTGATCCAACGATATAGGATAGACATCCTTTTGCCGATCTGCGAACCTGTATAATTTTGAAATCACCAAATGAAATTTCAGCGATGTTCCATACGAAGTTCCAAGCCTTCATTCCACCTTGTAGGGAATAGGCTTCAAATCCTTTTCTCCTTAACTGCTCGGCTGCAATCATACTTGTCTTTCCCGCTCCACATACGGTGACTACTGGTCCATCGGGTAATTTGTAATCTGAAAACACATTGTTTTCACCAGCCTTTATTTTCTGATAAACATCTGCGTGTATACTACCAGGGATAGACCATTCTTCCCGTTCCTCCTTGGGCCGTACATCGAGGATCGTTACTGGCTCCTTTTTTGAAAGCCAGGAAGCCAACTTTTTTGCATCAATTTTCAAATCTTCATCTACCATTGCTTGAATCCTTTTAACTGATTGAAGCCTCAATAGGAAGTCCCTCGAATTGCCAATCCGGGAAACCTTCTTCAAGTCGGATTGCTTTGTACCCAGCTTTGTTTAATAATGCTACGGCTTCGTCAGCATATACACAGAAAGGTCCGCGGCAATAGGTTATAATCTCATTCCTTTTTGGAAGCTCCTTCAATCGTTTAGGCAATTGATCAATAGGAATTGAAACCGCGTTTGCGATGTGCCCGGAATTAAATTCAGCTTCCGGACGAACATCCAGGATTGTAATTTTGCCTGACTCGATCTTTTTTATAAGCTCATCTATGGTCACCGATTCAAACTTGAACTTTGATTGACGAAAATCTCGTACTAGCTTTTCAATGGTTGCTATTCTTTCCACTCCAAGTTCCCGTAAGGCCTTCCATGCCTTAAAGACATTTGCATTCGCTAACCTGTAATGGATAAAGTTTCCTTGCCGTGTTATCTCAACCAACTGTGATGCTTTTAATACTTGCAGGTGCTGAGATGCATTGGCAACAGAAAGGCTCGTCTGCGATGCAATTTGCTCGACAGAAAATTCGCCTTGTGCCAGTAATTCAATGATCTCAAGTCGATGAGGATTAGCCAGGGCCTTCGTGATTTTTGACAGTTCCTCGTACACCCTGTTTTTAAATTCTCTTTTATGCATGACTTAGCCTTTTGTGCGTAACAGTAAAAATAAAACATTAATTCAAGTATTCGGCAAAATTATTGAATAGAATCTGGAAGTTAGCTGAAAATACTTTGTAACCCATTATCTCCGAATGACCATCGAGCCGAACTTAAATCTGACTAGCCTTACCAAAATTTTGAAATGTGCATGATACGCTTCCTTGCTGTTTGGAGTAAGCACGTAAGCCATACCGGAAGCTGTCGGTTCTTTATCAGCATTCATATTTTTAGTCTTTGAATTTATCTAAGTTCAACCTCCAACAAAAATTCAATTGACTTCGGAAAAAGGCACCGCATGGAATCACAAGCTTGATAATTCAGTTGTCCATAGAGATGATGCAAGCCTTTTCGAACTTCTTTTTTTGTCGTAAACAAAATGCTTATTTCAAATATTCCATCATACACATTAAGATATTGATCTGTCCCTTTCAGCTTGAATTTCTTAGCTGGAGGGAAGATTTTGTTCTTAATAGTAATTTCCCTATCATTTTTAATTTCAAGCGTGGTTGGTATGAATTGATTCTCTACTTTGTTAGCCTGTATGTGATATCCGTTCTTTATTTCAATTGCAATATTGATCACTGAATCTAAGCCTGCTTTTACAATCACCTTTTGAGTATTCACTTTTACGATCTCATCAGTATTGATTACCGTTAAGGTACTTATAAGAAATATCGTGAGCCACTTAATCATTTACATTAATCAGCTCGTCCAGTTTTTGTTTCAAATTTGTCAGCTTTGCATCAAAACTTGTCGTATTGAGCAACGAATAGTAACTGATCTTTCCATCTTTATCAATGATCAGATTGGAAGCCAAAGGCACTTCGTCTCGTTGCAAAGAAGGCAGTACACCTGCGGGCGCATAACTTGCAGAGACTTTGCCGTCTGAATCCAGTAGCACTGGAAATGAAAAATTGAACCGGCCGAATGATTTTTCAATCAACTCCTTCCCTTCTTTCACATCAATGATAAATACAGTCACTCCTTTATCTTTATATTCCTTGTAAAGTTGTTCCAGGTTCGGTGCTTCCGCATTGCAAAATGGACACCATGTGGTCGCAAAATGAACTACTACAAACTTACCCCTTGACTGCTCCAGGGAATATGTTTTACCGTTAAGATCGCTTAGTGTAAAAGATGGCGCGATTTGACCCAGCATTGGCTGAGCTTCCTGCGCATTAACAGATGCTGAAAATCCTGAAGCGATAATAAATACCAGAACTCTGAGAATTGATTTCATGGCTAGGCTTTCTTTCTGAAGTGTTATTTTTTTACAGCGGATAGCGAAATACTTTTTACTCCAAATTCTTTCGAAGCTCCTTTTGCGGATTTGGAAATAAAAGAATAGGCTTCATTGTTCCTCACTGATTGAATTTCAAGGCCAGATTTTTCGATCGAGTTGCGATAATCGTCTTGCTGGCTGGCGCCACCGATGCACGCAGCCCATAATGTGGAATTGCATGTAACGTTTTCAGGAAGTTGTTTTTCAGTAACGATATCAGCGATTACCATGCGTCCTCCTGGTTTTAGAACACGGGATACTTCTGCAAAAGCTTTCTCTTTGTCAGGAATAAGATTGATGACACCGTTGCTGATAACCACATCAAAGGTTTTATCCGGAAATGGCAGATTTTCAATGTACGATTTATGAAAAGAAATATTTTCAAGCCGATGTTCTTTGCGCAGTTGTTCAGCTTTTTCAAGCTGCTCATCGGTCATATCAACACCAGCAACTTTACCGGATGCGCCAACTTTCAAAGACGCGATAAAAGAATCCATGCCTGAACCGCTTCCCAGGTCAAGTACCTTGTCCCCTTCTTTCAGATTAGCCATATCAAAATAATAACCCACGCCCGCAAATGACTCAATTGCGGCAGCCGGAATACGGTCGAGATCAGTTTTTTCATAACCTAATTTTTCCGCGAGGCTGCGACCCATTTCAAAATGATACTCACCTGCCGGATTCATTGCGACATCCCGATACATTTTTTTTACTTTTTGTTCGAGTTCCATTGCATTTACCTTTTTGGCGGAGATTGTTTCCATAATGGTAATTTTTTAATTTTTGAAAAAGACGTTATGCTTAAAAGCACTTTCAAAAACCCGGTCTGAAAAGGCTTTCGAAAGGTTCTTTAGTAGACAAGTATTCAATAACTTTATTGAATACATTGAATTCAAAAGTAGTGGTTAATTTGACTATTCAATAGATTTATTGAATATATTTCTTTTTAGCATTCATCGAAAGCCCGTTATTATATGGAGGTAGGTTGAAATGAGGTCATGCCCGATCGACTCAACGCCCTTAAATTGTGCCTATAAACGGTCGTCTCGTTGAGATAGCTATGTTAGTCAAATATCGTCCTAAGGCAGGCACATCCGGGTTGGATTAGATTCACCCCCTTCGTTATTTTCTACACTTATAATTGAAACCAATCGTCCAGAACTAAACTTTGTCCGCCCAAATAATTTATTCTCTCGAAATATGCTGCAACGGATTTGTCTTTATCATTTTAAATAAGTGATACAACAACGTAACAACTACCAAAGAAGTTATAAGAATGACGGTATGCATGAAGTCGGGTAAATGAAATTTGAACCTTGTATATTGAAACTCGTTCAGCCAATTGATAACTAGAAAATGACTTAAAGGTGCAGCGATTAGAAACACGAATGCTAGAACACGATTTCAGCCCGCATGCTTGGATGAAAATCGTTCCCGAGTGAGCGACCAACGCCTGACATAGCGTTTGATTAGGTACGCAGAGATTGGTATTTATCTCGATGTAATGCTTAGAAACTATTTTTCCTTATCCGCTCATTAACCCACTCCGTCACCGCATCTCTCCCAATTAACAAATCATCTACCGTTTCAGGTACCTCATAATCCGGAATGGTACCTCTTCCTTTCTGCGCAACCGGAACTACGGCATTTTGATAATAGATCAATGGTGTAGTTACTGAAATTTTTGAGTGAGGTAATGTCATGGTGATAAAGCTTGCGCCGTTGCCTCCTTCATAACACCCACCGGACTCTTCACCTACCAATATCCCAACCTTATTGCTCTTGCACACGGCGACGAACTCAGATGTTGTGGAGGCACTGCGATGGTTTACGAGGATGTAAACCTGTCCCTTGAACCGATTTGGTTTCGGATATTGCAACTTCAAATCAGTATTATACTCTTCACGCATCGTAAAGGTACCATCAGCTTCTGTCCGCAATTCCTTCTTTACCTTTTTCTTGTCTTCTTCGGAAAGGTCGGAGTACTTAAAAAATTCCGAACTGTCGGTGACAGCATGCAATCGCTTATAGTAATACACCGCTGAATCCGACTTCATTAGATACGTGAACAACTCAACGCCCTGGGTATCCCATCCACCTGGATTACCGCGCACATCGACGATGAGATTCGTGATGCCGCGCTTGCTTATATTTTTCATCGCCTTATCCATGAAACTCTTCATAGCTGCACGCGCCTGATCTCCATCATTCTGATTTTTTCCACCGAATCCATAGACCTTCAGAATGGCAGTCTTCTTCACGTCCTTCGGAAAAAGGACTTGCCACGATTTATTCTTTTTGCCGTAATAAGTCATCATCTTTTTATTCACAGGATTCTTTTTAAAGTTGGCGTCATTCTGCTGAAACCTTTGTGCAGCAACAGTTACTTCCCTTTTTTCACCACTTAGAGTATTGAATGAAAGACGAAATTTCTCGGGTTGTTCAATGATCAAGTAATAGAATAAACTGAATGTGCTCCCCTGAACAACCTGGGTCTTGGCAATTTCATTGTATCCATCGGCCCAGAAGTGTTTTTTCAGAACAGAAGCGACGCTATCGATAGGGCGACCGTTGATATGAGTAAGCTCCCAGCCGGGCTGAAGGGATGCGTCACTGGTGCCACTGAAGAGAATGAAGTATTTGTTCTGAACTGGCTGGATAAAGATTGGAATAATCTTTATCGATCGCAGGTATCCCCAGATATCCGCACTCGGTAGTATAGACGAATGAGCACAACGGATATTGGCATTCACGAGTGCCAGTAGGCGTTGATAGTCATAAAAGGCAAGGGGTTTAGTGAATGATGCATCTACGCTGTCAAGAAACAGTTGCATTTGTTCCTTTGGAGTGTAGCGATAAAGTCCGGGATGGGTTTCCTGTAGTAACCTTCGGTAGAGGCGAAAATCAGAACGAGCCTGATCAGGTGTCAGCGTAAATTGTTGTAACGTGTCCGTTTGCCCGGAACAGAATACAGGAAAGCAGATTGCAACGAAGAGGAGTTTTAGCTTCATGGTTCAAAAGTCTAAAATTAGTGCCAAGAACATCAAAGTGATATAAAAATAATAGTACTAATAATTTGAAAAAGGATCATGAAATTCTTTCGCAAGATTATTTTGTCGAATGAGAACCTACTATTGAAAAACACAGAAGAATACTCAACTTATTTATCTGTTTCAAATAAATCCTTCACTCGATTTTAAGTTATAGAGGTTTTCTAATATCGTGTTGCCTGACGCTACCACTATTTGGCCCAACCAATGGATATTTTTCGTTGAAGATTAGAGTCTTGCCCATTGGATCGGCATCAGTGAAATACCGTGAAGCCGCTCTTCGAGTCAGGACAAGGCTATTTGATTGGGTTAATGCGGTTCGATAGTTCCCTTTAACGAAAGGGAAGGGGAAAAACGAAAGGAAATTGGAATCAACGAACAACTGCTTTTCTTCCACGAATTTCAAGTTCTGGAATCGAATTAAAGGAAAGTAAAAATCCCGATAGATGCGCAGCGTTGATTGGATGCCAGGATAATCTGCGCGTAACCGGTTGGCTACCGGAAATTGTACTACAGCATCGCCAAGCTCAACCCCGTCAAGCTGCCTGTTAATTGTAACACGACAAATATTTTCGAAGTCAGGGTGCTGGGTATCGTACGTATTCTCCGCACGGACGAAACGGAAAACGAGCAAGCACACCATAAACCCGATCGTAAGGGAAAATATGCCGATGGCATAACCCAGCTCATTTTTCAGGGCAACTCTTAAGTATAGTAAAATGGAGGTCATCATTGTAAAATCTTATTTTTTACGCCGCGCAAGACTTCATTCGTGCCGGCGCGATGGCCCGAGCCAAATGCGGGGGTGGCCCGGCATGTGGGGGGAAGCATATTTGGCTCTTGACTTTTTTGGTTCTT
>JAICGJ010000124.1 GCA_025923195.1 Chryseolinea sp. | reverse complement strand
GCACTGATTGATGATGTACTGACACTGTCCAAACTGTCGAACAATAATTCAATGCACGTCCGCACGGACCTAAACCGGATCGTAAGACAAATAATCGATGACATGGAAATTACAATTCGCGAAAGGAATGCCGTAATCCAAACAGATGTTCTGCCGTCCATCGATGCAGTACCTGGGCAAATGCATCAGGTATTCCAAAACCTGATCAGCAATGCTTTGAAATTTACTAACAAGAAGCTTCCCGTAGTCACAATACAACAGAATCCGATCCCGCAGCAACATGTTGAAGACCTAGCAGTGACCAGCGATCGTTATGTATATATAACCGTAACCGATAATGGGATAGGGTTTGAAGACGAGTATAAGGAAAAAATCTTTGGTGTCTTTCAACGCCTGCACGGCAGAAATTACGAGGGCACCGGTATAGGGCTGGCTATCGCGCGAAAGATCGTTGAGAATCACGAAGGCTTTATTTTCGCCAACGGTGAGGTAAATAAAGGGTCTACATTTCATATTTATCTTCCATCAAAAATGAACCGGCCGGCATCAGCAAATGACCATATAGCAAAAGTTGCCGACGGCACTGGGAATAATGAGGGAGATACTCAAGCGCATCAACACGCATCCACAATAACCATTAGCAATGCAGGCCGCTAGTTGATCGTCTGATTTCGAATTGATTTTAGCTACGCTTCTTTAAATGGATAGTGCGACGGCACGTGCGTGACTCCAATATCGGGTATTTTTGGCTGGAGCCAGGAAACCAACCATTCCATTCCCGGCTCCTCGCTTTCAGCATGGCCGAGCACTATCAATGCCATGGGCAACTTCATGGATTGTGCATCTCGTATATATTCGGCTGTTTCCCATTCGCTTACTTCACCCACGATTAAGACGTCGGGTTTCTCTTTTTGCAGGAGTTGAATCTGTGATCGCCCGCCCGCCGCGCCAGGCGACAGCGCGACGCGCTTGCAATTTTGTTTAGGATCGCCAATGAAACGCACCTGACGAATTCCCAAGCTTTTTTTTGCGTGATCAATAAGCGACCTTAATGGTGTTTCCGGGATCACCAATAATCTAGGGTTCTCGCTGTTAAAGTAGTTCTTCCAGCCTAATTTGGTCAACACACCCATTTGTACACCATCCGGCCGGTGTGTATGCCAGTAATCATGAAATCGCCAAACAACGATGTTGTGCTTTTTTAGTAATTCATTCTTGAATTGGAATACCTGATCATTTTCCAGCCACGAGGTCTCGTCCCTGTGATTGTAAAACGTAGGCTCATGTGCAATAATAAAATTGGCGCCTATCGAAGCAGTTTTTTTTATCACCTCAATTGTTGCAAACATCGTTGTCACGATGCCTTTGACCTCATACTGACCGTCTCCTGATTTGATCGTGTCCACTGTTTCATTGAAGGGTGCCCCGGGTATTGTCGTTAAGATCAAATCTATTACTTGTTGAATCGTCATTTTCGCCGTCACGGCCGTTGTGGTTGGTTTTGAATGCGTCCTGAGTGGGAGAGCGGTTGTAACTCCAATGACAGCGCTCAATACGGAAAGGAATTCGCGCCTTGTATTTTTTGACTTCCTGTATTTATTCATAGTTTTTTTTAAGGTTTTTCAATTCTTTGCTGGCGTCAGCAGCCCGGTGTCACTCATCCAGTCGGCCAACCGCTGGGGCCAGGTCTTTATAGAATTTAGTTTTGAACGGTTTCCCATATTGAAAGCATGACCTCCCTGCGAGTAAATGTGAGCCTCAACGGGAAGGTTAGCTGCGCGATACCCCTGGATTAAACTCAGTACTGGTCCCGAGCAGCATGGGTCGTCATTGGCGACGAGCAAGAAAATTGGAGGGGCATCTTTTGGGATGGTTTTAGGAATGAACCCAGGCCCTGGGTATACTAGCATCTGAAAGTCTGGTTTTCCGTTTTCTTTATCAATTTCGTCTTTAGCATTTGGATTACCCTCTCCCGAACCATAGGCTACCAAGGCTACTACTTCTCCCCCTGCTGAAAATCCGAGCATTCCAATCCTGTGAGGGTCCAGTTGCCATTCCTTTGCCCTGCTACGCACCAATCGCATCGCCCGGTAAGCATCGTCACGCACGTGCTTCTCAAGCGAATACGGAGAATTTTCTTCATTGGCAAGGCGATACTTCAACACAAATGCAGTGACACCAATACTGTTAAGAAATTGAGCGGCTTCCTTTCCTTCCGCATTGAATACCAGTTCGCGATGACCGCCACCAGGACAAACAATAACGGCGGAACCATTCGCCTTGTCGCGGGAGGGAGCATAAACAGTAACCGATGGGTTGTGAATGTTTTTTACCCACCATGCTTCCGCCTTCGTAGGTTCATCCTTTCGATTTTCAAAACCAGGTGCTCCATTGGGCCATAAAGGTATTTCAAGCGGAGTTTGTTGACTGATGGCAGCTTTTGGGATAAAGATTGTCAGCAATAAAAGGCCTAAAGCATATTTCATGTCTTTCGAAAATTGAATTTCGTTTAAAGTTGTAAACTAGCGAGAATGGTGCACTTGATATTTTCGAGAAATTCTTTCGTCGTATAATTGACATCAAGGTACAAATCCAATGAAGAATTCAGTTTAAATTTACCTGGAAGGCAATGTAATTGTTTGAAGTATTATCTGCTAAATTTCATGAGCTGCAGCAACCGCGTCAATGATCTCAATATTTTAAATCCATGAAAATCATGGAACAAGAATCAGAAACACCAAAAAAGGCAACGCGTATTAAAAGTGAAGTTTTCGTTTCTTCTACTGCCCTTGAACACCTCCATTTGCCACGGAGACACGAGGAAACTAGGAATCACGAAGTTGAATGCATATAAAATTTGGGTTGCAATCTTACAGTAAGACTTTTTAGTCAGCCCCAGACAATTAACGTATTCTCGCGGTCACAACTTGAAACATGTTTCTGTTCGATCTACGAGGATTGTTGGATCTCAAAAGGCCTCAGTGTCGACGAGAGCAATGTTGCCACCCGGACTGAGAGAAACCCCTGACAGTATGCGGTATGTTTTTTGTGAAGCCTCCAATAAAACCCTTGGTCATGGAACAGGAATTAGTAGAACAATACACCTCAAATCTTTTTGCAGTTGCCCCAGGCGTTTGGGGTCGCAAGGAAATCTTTTCGAACCTATATTTTTTGCAGGACCAAATTTCAGGTGAGTGGGCTATGGTGGACGCGGGATTGAGTTGGTCTGCATCCTCGATCAAAAAAATTGTAAACGATCTGTTTGGATACGGCAACAAACCATCGTTGATCATCCTTACACATGGTCACTTCGATCACATCGGCGCGCTGCAAGACCTGCTAAATGACTGGGATGTGCCTGTATATGCTCATCGCATGGAGTTGCCTTACCTGACCGGACGATCCTCATATCCGC
Source organism: Chryseolinea sp. (assembly GCA_025923195.1). GTDB lineage: Bacteria > Bacteroidota > Bacteroidia > Cytophagales > Cyclobacteriaceae > Chryseolinea. The sequence continues at coordinate 15,384 of JAICGJ010000124.1, read as the reverse complement.
CTCCAGATCCTACGGTTGGAGGAGGAATGATTTCGGCATTATCCTTCTTATTCCCCCGGGGGCCAATTGATATTAGCGAATATGTTAGGCCATTGCCAGACGATAATGCTGTACCTGGAATGCCGGAATGGAAATATATTTTCACGCCAGGACACTCGCCCGGCCACATAAGTCTGTTCCGAGACCGCGACAAAGTGCTGATCGCCGGTGATGCTGTCGTCACAACTAAGCCTGAATCTGTACTTTATTCTCTTACATCTATGAAACACTTCTCGGGTCCGCCGAAATATTTCACCTGCAATTGGGCTTCCGCTAAGTTGTCCGTTCTTAAACTAGCGGCACTTGACCCCGAGATTATCGCTACTGGGCATGGCTTACCAATGCGCGGCGCGGAAATGCGAAATCATCTGGGTGTTCTGGCACGCGACTTTGAAGAAGTAGCCATTCCGTCTCAAGGCCGATACGCAGAAGAGCCAGCAACGACCGACGAATCTGGTGTAGTTTTTCTGCCTCAAAACAAGGAAACAATCCCCACATCGGTCAAACTTATCGCAGTTTCTGCAGCCCTATTGTCGGTGGCATTCTTCGTTTACCATCAAGTTAACAGGCAACACGCCTAACGCCAGGCGCATAATCGGCCGGCCTTGTAACCTCTGGTTATTTGCAGAGTATTGCTCAGTGAAAGGGGCGCGTCTAAACTAAATTTTAGCACGGGGCATCCTTATTAGCGCAAATAACCTAATACACAGGACTATGCTACGCAATTACCTCGTGCTTGCCATCCGCAACCTAAAAAAGAGAAAGTTATATTCATTCATCAACATTTTTGGATTGGCAATAGGCGTTTCAGTATGCCTTGTCATTCTAAAATATGTTGATTTCGAGCTTAGCTATGATAATTATCACAAAAAATCCGAAAACATCTTTCGGACCACCACCCAGTACTATCAGAATGGTGAGTATCGTGGGATCAGTCCGTTGTCTGGATATGCGCAAGGACCTTCCTTACTTGCAGATGTGCCAGAAATAAAAACATATGTACGCACCCATCCAATGTACGGTGGCGCGGTCGTGACCGTTAAAAAAGATGCTAACGATCCATTAACGTTTCACGAAGAGAATTTGCAGTTTGTCGATTCAACCTTCCTGGATGTCTTTACTTATGCATCTGTTTATGGTGATTTAAATACTGCGCTGGATAACCCAAGCTCAGTGGTGATCACCAAGAAAACGGCTGAACGATATTTTGGTGAAAATGAGAATCCCGTAGGAAAGGTGATGCAGGTCTCCGGTGGATGGGCTGATGGGGATTACGAGGTTACAGCTGTTATCGAGAATGTTCCTCAGAATTCGCATTTGTCTTTTGATTTCCTTTTCCCAACTCACAATTTGTTGCAGAATGGTCAATATAAGCAAGATAATGGTTGGGGATGGAATAACTTCATAACCTATATCGAGTTGCATACTCATACGGATGTTAAGGCCGTAGAAACAAAGTTGCCCGCATTCATTGAAAAATATTTGGGTAAGGATTTGGCGGAGTCAAACGCCAAATCAGTAATGATCCTTCAGCCAATTCGCAGTATTCACTTGAGTCCTGGCTATAATAACGAATCTAGCCCTACCGTTAACACTTCTACAATCTATTTCTTTGTTGTCATATCTATTTTCATACTAGCCATCGCCTGGGTCAATTATATTAACCTGTCGACGGCTCGGGCTATGGAACGCGCCCGGGAAGTCGGTATAAAAAAAGCTGTCGGTGCTTACCGTGGTCAGCTCATTTCGCAATTTATCTTTGAGTCGGTCGTAGTCAATTTCCTAGCGATTGTAACCGCTGTGCTGATTGCAATGGCATTATTGCCGGTATTGGGCCGGATTGTTGATAAAAATTTTTCCTTTGATTTTAGTGACCCCCGATTCTGGACGATCCTCTTGGGATTGTTTTTGTTCGGGTCAGCAGTGTCGGGTGCTTATCCGGCGTTTGTATTGTCATCCTTTCATACGGTGGAAGTATTAAAAGGAAAATCCGAAAAAATTATCGGAGGCTTTTCCTTGCGCAAAGCTCTAGTTGTATTTCAGTTTGCTTCGTCCTTGATACTCATCGCTGGAACATTTGCGGTCTATCGCCAACTTGAATTTATGCGGAGTCAGGATAAAGGATTAACTATGGACCAGATGCTCATCGTTAATGGGCCAAGTGTTTTAGAACAGTCGAGCGCTAAAGAGCGGCTTATTACGCTAAAGAACCGACTGAGGGAAATTCCTGGTGTTTTGAGTGTTGCCACCTCTGGGGCTATTCCTGGCGGAGGATTTAATTGGGGCACCGGTATGCGTAGGGATGGGACGGATCCTGAAGCGAGCAAAACCGGAAGCGTAGTTTGGATAGACGCCGACTTTATAGAAACCTATGGAATCACGGTGCTCTCCGGCAGAAATTTTAATCCGGCAATAACGTCCGACATGCAATCGGTTTTAGTAAATGAAGCTGCCCTTGAAGCTTTTGGATTAGGAGATCCAGAAAATGCACTAAAGGAACGAATTATTTTAGGTGGCGATACCGTTGCTATTCTTGGAGTCTTGAAGAACTACCACTGGAACTCACTTAAGACTGAGCATACTCCGTGGCTCTTTAAGGCGGATACTATATCTCGACGAGCCTTTTCGATTCACCTCAGCGGTACAAACATGTCTGAAGCAATCACACAAGTGGAAAAACAATACAAGGAAGCTTTTCCCGGCAATCCTTTTGACTACTACTTTCTGGATGACTTTTTCAATAAACAGTATGCCGCTGATCAGCAATTTGGAAAGATTTTTGGTTTGTTTGCGCTGTTGGCTATTCTCATTGCCTGCCTCGGCCTGTGGGGACTTGCGTCATTTACGACGACTCAAAAATTGAAAGAGATCAGCATACGCAAAGTGATGGGCGCCTCCTTAACCAATATCGTTGCATTATTAGCCAACCAGCTTATAAAGTTGGTGATCATTGCGTGTATAATTGCACTACCACTTGCATGGTATGGCATTAGCAATTGGCTGGATAGTTTTGCTTTCAGGATCGGGTTAGCGTGGGATTTGCTCTTTGTACCTGTCGTTACTCTGGCTTTTATTTCATTGGCCACTGTTAGTTTTCAAATACTACGCGGCGCTAATGCGAATCCCGCAAAAGTGCTGCGATCGGAATGAGTTTCCAGCGAAAGCATTTGCAATTGATTCACCGCAGCAACGCTCGACGCATCCCCGCATATTTTATCACGGGAAAATTTTACCCGATCCAATAGGGCAACCGATAGCCTGACTTTTGCAAAGAAATGGCGGCAGACGCACCTGCAGGCCTGCACAAACAATAGGCAACTCAAATCTTTTCCGACAAACTGTGGTGGATAAATTTTTTATAAAATGAATAGCTCCTGGACATCTGACCAATTAAACTTTTTTGATTTCCTGGTGTCCAACGGTTTTTCGAATCACTTGTAGTACCTGACGTGCCATTTTTACCGGAGAGTATCCCAATAAGAGAAGGTGATGTTTTGGTGGTGGTAACTTTGAAGGAAAGCCGCTTGCATCAGGATACTGCATGCGTCGAATTAACATTTATGTTCTTTTTGTCTTGACACAAAAAGAACCAAAAAAGTCAAGAGCCAAATATGCTTGCCTGCTGGAGCTTTAGCGTAGGCATGGCTTCCCCCCACATGCCGGGCCACCCCCGCATTTGGCTCGGGCCAGCGTGCCGGCACGGAATGAAGTCTTGCGCTTTGAATGAGCCACTTGGCAGCAGAATCGAATGAGCTCTCAGGGGCTCAATGTAGAGTAGTTATATAGAAGGAGGGGAGAAAAATGCACCTGCCTGTGGCACGCATGTGCAGAGGACGTGGGCGTCGTACTTAGTTCTATAATTCTGCAAAATATCTCAGAACGCCTCTGGTATTCCTCTGCATATTTTTCCTCTCTTGTTTTTCCTCTGCGATTAAACGGATAACCGATGGGCTATCCAAGACGACCCTGCTACATCTTTGCATATATTTTTTCCTCTACCGCTAAACTTTGACCGATATGATTCATCTAAGCAATTAATAAAACGAATGAGGATATGAAAACACTAACCATTAAGGACGGGATCCGAACCTTATCGAAGAAATTGTTTTTCTTTTGTATAAGTATGTTATTGACGGCATTGATATCATGCAGCAACGAGGAAGCAGCACCCGATTTGCCTTTCGATGAAAAGGAGTCTGCCAATTACGAATCAATTGAGGATTATTATTTCAGTGATGCTGATGACATCGCCATGGAAGCATTTACCAGCGAAGAAGAAACCCAGTCGGGTGGAAAGGTAGCGACGGATAGCCGGTTATCAGGCGCAATCATATTGCGAACGGGGCCCTTTGTAAGCGGTAACCTGAGGATCGACTTTGGTAATGGCTGTATCGATGCCAGGGGAAATTTAAGAAGAGGATTAATAGTCATTGATCATATCGGCCGATGGAATGAAGAAGGTGCGCAATTGACTATTACTTTCTCGGGATATTCAATCAATGGAATTAAGATTGAAGGCGTGAGGCAGGTCACTGTGACGAGTGTTACAGATCTGCTAATTACCCACGATGTAAAACTTTTGAACGGTAAAATAATCTGGTTAGATGGAAGTGTTGCCACACGAGAATGCCATTATACCCGCGAACGTGAGCGAAACGAAAATAACTTGTTAGATCGGTTGATTGTCTATGGAAATGCTCAGGGCACCCTTAGAAATGGAAGAGGTTTTACTATCGAAATACTTGAACGCCTTGTATACAGCCGAGCATGCGCAGCTGAAGGAGTGTTCATTGCAGTTGAGGGTAAAAAATTGATCAAGCATGGCGATCGTGAGTTGACGGTGGATTATGGTGACGGCGCGTGCGATAATTTTGTAACGTTAACTAACCAAGCCGGCGTCTCGGTTCGTTATGAAGTGGGTAAGTAAACAAGGATATTATCTAGAAAGGTCCTGGACTTGAACCAGGATCCTTTTTTTTATTTTATAACAAGCCGTCTATAATCCGGTGCATGAACTCAAACCCAAATCCACTAATTAGTAATCGTTCCTTTTTGTTCTGTAAGAGTTGCTGCGTCCAGTCTACAAAACCGCCGTCTCCGATCTCAAAAGTTTGGTCTTTCCATTGGATATCAACTTTATACTGCAGACCCCTATAATACGCGGTATGATGTTCCGGTCTGTCAACAATGTCAAGTCGGATGTCGGAAATATGTGTAGAGAGATAGTTCTCAACCGCTTTCGCCAGCTCAAATGAATCTGGATACCCGGGCCGGCACACGAGCCGGACACTCAATCGGTCCACTTTATAATATTCCTCAAATATCCTTTTCATTAGTTGAACGTGTTCAAGCATGGACTCTTTTTCGAACATTAAGTTTCCAGTATCCACGCCCGATGTGGCAAAACAACCAATTTTGAAATGTGGTGTAAACCCTTTTCCGGTTATGGGTTGCGTACGGACATGCCGTTGAATAGTGGCTAGCCGAATTTTGTCGGAAGGGAATTTGGGTACCCAATAGGATCTCTTCTTCAAATCGCTGATATGCAAGGCCATCGCATTGGTGCCATCCGCAAGGACTTCCGTCCCGCGAAGAGCAGAAAGTATTTTGCTTTGATCTGCAGGTGCAACCACTGAACAAGATCCCAAAGCAGTTACCGGAGAGAGTTCAATTGGTTCAAACGATGATGCGTTGAATATTTTTAGAAGGTCATACTCAGTCTTCTTTAGTGCAAGCACAGGAAGATCAGCCGGTTTTACAAAGCGGTTGCGCTGATAATTCCTGAGTAGCTGAGGAGCTGAAGTTGTTTCTGTTTTTTTATGAAAAACCTCAAGCAGTAAGGAATTCAGTTCGGACCCTGAAAGGTCGGTGAGAACCCGTAATAGTTCGGGATGGCCAGTACGGTCCAGCACTTTCTGGATTATTGAAGGCATAATACCAAATAGGATTTATCTATCGTACGGAAAAAATGAACTTATGTTTGTTAAATGACAGAGGCAGGGTTGGATGAATTAGGATTTTGGCTGGCCGGACTTCTTTTTATTAACTATAGCGCCATTGTCGTTTTGGCCCTGGGTAGAAACTGCGGTATCCGTGGGCTGAACTTTCTTTCCATATTGGTTAGCATATACTTGCGTAAATTCCGCTCCAAAAAGCAGAATCATCCCCGCGTACGAAACCCAAAGCATGATTAAAATGATAGAACCTGCTGCCCCGTAGGTGGATCCCGGGTCACTGTTTCCAAAATATAATCCCAAACCAACTTTTGCAATAACAAAGAGTACGGAGGTCATTATGGCTCCAATCCAAACGTCTTTCCAGCCGATCTTGGCATCCGGCAGAAACTTGTATATAGATGCAAATAGCACGGTAATTACACCGAACGATACCACGAAGTCAAGAACAATGAAAACAACTTTCAGCGAGTCTGAGAGGTAACCAGAAACCCAAGTGCTTAGTGCGCTTAACCCGGCCGATATGACGAGCGATACAAGCAGAAGAAATCCAACAACAAGGATTAACCCGAATGAAAAGACTCTGTCGCGTATTAATTTTAGAATTTTCTGTTTCGGTTTAGGCTTTACTTCCCACATCTTATTTAATATTTGTTGCAATTGATAGAAGACTCCCGTTGCTCCAAATAGCAGAGTTGCTACCCCCAATATAGAGGAGATAACTGTCTCTTTGCTCTCGCTTGCTCTTTCTATGATAGATTGTACGTCACCTGCTGTATCACCGCCTACCATCGCCTGGATCTGGCTGGTAATTTGTGTTGTCACTTCTTTCTTGTCATAGAAATAACCGGCAACATTGATGACGATTACCAATAAGCCGGGCAGGGAAAAAATGGTGTAATACGCAATTATGATACTATTGTTGAATGGTTCTCGTTCGTTCCATTGATTGAACGTTTGTTTAATAAGCGTCCAGAATTTTTTCAGCACTTCCCCAATTCTCATGATCGATAACATTAAAAAAACATGCCAGCATTTATGTTAGCTACTCAATGTAAAAAAGCGTGCGTAACCTTTTTTAAGGGGCAGAAATTCCTCATGGCATTTTTGGAGGAAGCTAAGAGGTACTTTTTTATGGGGAGGTCGGTGCAAGTTATCCCATGGAATCGCCGCGGGTGATGTGCGTGTGAATCCACTAATCAGGAATAATAAGGGCATTGGCGATTATTTCTAACCTTTGCGTTGGTTACGGTGTTAGAAACTATTAATTGCACCTTCTGATACGCCAAAAAAATGTTTCAAGGTAGTGTTTCACGAAACGAAATTTATATCACTTTTGTAGCAACTTAAAAACTAATAACTCATGAAAAAAATTGTTCTGGTGGTTTTATCTATGGCATTTGGCTTTGGCGTAAGCGAAGCCCAGGTGGACAAATCTTTTTACCAAAAGTCCTATGATTCACGGAATAATGGTACGTTCGATAAATCAACGAGTCTACTGAGTTTTGGCTTAGGCATTCCTTCCTATTATTCATATAGCGGGTTCAACCAATCGCCGGCTCTCTACGGTAAGTATGAGCATGGCTTTTTGCGCGATGAAGTTGGATTGGGCGGGTATTTAGCCTTTGGCTGGGGTTCGTGGGACGCAGGCGGTGAAGACTATAATTTCAGCGCGTTCAGCTTGGCGGTCCTGGGCTATTATCATTTTAATAAACTAATTCCTGTCGAAAAGCTGGATGCATACGCTGGGGCGGGGCTTGGTATTAGGACTTTTAGCGCAGATGAGTGGGCGGGAGCAGATTATGATGAGTCGGGTGCTATTTTCGTTGTCAAAATCGGAGCTCGCTACTATGTAGCAAAGAGCTTTGCAGTTTATTTCGAGACAGGTTATGATGATTTGAGCAGCGTAAACTTCGGGGGAACTTTCAGATTCTAAGTGCCCCAAGAATAGAGGTCACCAATAGAACAATATTGGTGACCTTTTTATTTTAACTTGTGAGAAACGAATGATTGTCTTGATCATGACGTTTTAAATGCGCGGAGGCTTATAATTTGTGCATAAAAATGGTGTGATGAAATCGATAGTGTCCTTTATAACTTTGATATGTACTATTTCGCTGTGCATCGCGTGTGAAGCACAACGAAAGAAGAAAAACAAGAATGACTCGGTCAGGAAAGTAGAGCTTGTGGCGCCGTCGGGGAAGGCGATCGCAGCATTTGCCGAAGGATGCTTCTGGTGTTCAGAGCACATTTTTGAGGCAGTTATAGGTGTTGACTCAGCTGTGTCAGGGTATGCCGGGGGTACCGTTGCCAACCCGACGTATGAACTGGTGAATACGGAAACCACGGGACATGCTGAAACCGTGCTTGTGTATTACGACCCGAAGGTTATCACCTATTCAGAGCTGGCCAATGTTTTCTTTACTTCACATGACCCAACAACCCCTGACCAGCAAGGTCCCGATAAAGGTTCATCTTATCGTTCAATATTGTTCTACATGACTCCTGAAGAAAAACTAATCGCCGATAAGGCATTGGATGATTATTCCTCATCAGGTATGTTCAGGAATCCCATCGTTACAGAAGTAAAGAGCCTAACTGACTTTTATCGTGCTGAGGAATATCATCAGGACTATATAGAGCATAATCCAGGAAGCCCATATGTTCAGGGAGTATCATTGCCGCGATTTGAATTGTTCAAAAGAACGTATAAGGGAAAACTAAAGTAACATATTTCACTTTGATTTCGCGTGACGTGTGACACCGGCATTGCACGCAATACTGGATCAACAATATCACGCGTCAATACGTACAACCCGGTCGCTGTACGATATGCACTTTGTAACTTGTGCTAAGTTGTGGAGTGGCTACTAGCTTCGACGGATGTGATGTCTCTGATTATCCGTTTTAAGGTCAATCCCCAATTTCCTATGGGCGAGTTCATTGTCCAGCGATCAATCCATTATAACGCTGGTCTTCCAGACTTGTTAGGAACTCGGGCGATACCCTATTCTTAATTTAAGACCTTTTAAACAAGCGCTGGGATCTAATGCAATTCCAACGGCGTCGGCATCGGGTCATCCATTCAGTATCTAGCGTATGAAGACTGTTAACGGGTGTGATTTAGCTGAACTTTCCTTCCCGTCATTAACGAACCGTGGGCATTAAGGTACAAGTTATACCCTAAGGCCCGGATAGTTCACATCATAAATATCCGTTGGGGCATCCATGCAACCCGAGAATAGGTCAAAACAGAAGGGTCTACGTAGGTTCAGTGGCACGTAACGTTACTACTAAGACATATTTTCGTGTAACGGAGGCGTTAAATGATTGGCAGTTTGGGACTTGGTGAGTGGGACCAGACCGTTAATCACACTTTTTAGAAATTTTTGATTGACTAAGCGAACAATATCGTTTATATTGTTCGTTACCATTAGAAAGGGGGCTTGTATGAGTATCCGGGCTGTGTTGTTTCTCATTGTAATCTGCACCGCGTGTCAGTCGGGCAAAATCCCCTGTCCGGAGGTCAAGACTGCTAAGATAAAGGAATCCAGATTGAACAAAGGCAATCGTTTCATGGCCTCTCCCTCAAGAATGATGGCCAGCGCTAAGACAACGGCAGACCAAGAAGGGACCAGGAGAGAGGTAAATCTTGAGCGCATGAAGGCCACACGGGTTACCGGTAAACAAATGCTCGAACAATATGGGTCGGTCGAGGAGTGGGATTGCCCCAACCCATCCGGAAAAAAGAAATACTCAAAAGTGAACAAAGAAAATATCCGTAAGAATGAAAAGAAAATGCGCGAACACATAAAACAAAGAAGCGCTTCCGATTCACTTGCAATAACTCCTCCGTTGGACCTACATTAAGACCGGATATCCCATTTCTGTCGTTTGCCAAGCACTATAAGTTTAATCCACGTATTTCATTTGAATGACGATGTTGAATCCAGGTGTTCCAGGACAGGCACCTTATCATGTGTGAGGCCCGTTTTTCTGGAGGTACCAGGAACAGCCCATGGCAAAATCCTTCAATCAAGTTATCTGTCGACTGCATACCTCCGTAAGATGAGGAAGGCCAAACATCGGTTGGAGGCTGTCATTGGGGTCCTTTAAACATAGAACAGGCTCGTTGGGTTAAATCAGTACGACGTTCTCCTTGGGCCTGGCTGTGGGAATTGAGACCAGGCGATGCCAAAAGCACATATTAGGCGAACCGAAATCGATTTAGCTATGGAGAACAAATTATTGATAACGGACCCTATCGTGATTGTTGAGGATGACGTTGACGACCAATATTTCATTCGCACGATTTGCGAGAAGCTCGGTATAACGGCTAAATTAGTTTTTTTCGAGGATGGGCTAAGGGCTTTGCAATACCTTGAATCAACACAGGAAAAAACTTTTTTGATTCTTTGCGACATCAACATGCCGGTTATGAACGGAATAGAACTGCGCAGAAAAATTCAGGAAAATACATTACTCCGTCAGAAGAGTATTCCATTTGTTTTCCTTTCCACGGCAGCCCGGCAGAAGGAAGTTGAAGAGGCATATGATCTGACCGTCCAGGGTTTTTTTGTTAAGGCGTCGCAATTGACCGAAATGGAAAAATCGTTGGAACTAATATTGGAATATTGGCTGAAATGTAAGCATCCTAATTCATTTAAGTGATCTTGAAATAATCGTCTCCAGGGAAGTCTTTGCGCACTCCCCTCGTGAACGTCTTGAAGGTAAGTTGATTTCACGCCGTAAAATGTCAAGTCGCCCGTAGATCCGCCATGGTGTCATGTGTAAATTGATCTACAATCGAATGCGGTTTAAATACTCACTCACCAGTTTAAGAAGGGGAACAAACGCGGGTTTCGGTGTTCCTCCGATGGCATTATTTTTTGTCAGGTGTCAGAAAAAACTATTCAAACTATGAAAAAGATAAAAACATTGAGCCTTTTATTTGCGGCTTGCTTCTTCGCACTTGTGTCGTGCGGCACCAAAAATAATCAGGACGATAGTAAGGAAATCGCTGAAGAGCAAAACGAGGAAAAGTTTGATGACACAGACCTCGAAGACGATACCGAGTTTGCGGTCTCCGCTGCAGATGGCGGTATGCTGGAGGTTCAACTTGCGCAACTGGCCTTAACAAAAGCTTCGTCACCAAAGGTGAAGGAATTTGCTCAAACCATGGTTGATGATCACAGTAAAGCCAATGAGGAATTGAAAAACCTTGCGCAGACAAAGAACATTACACTGCCGACCACACTCAGTGAAAAAAATCAAAAGGACTACGATGACCTTGCCGAAAAATCAGGCGCTGAATTTGATGAGGCCTATTGCGAGTTCATGGTGAAGGATCACAAGGACGACTTGGACAAGTTCAAGAAAGCTGCGGATAAGGCAGAGGATGCAGACCTAAAATCATGGGCTGCTGGTAAAGTACCGGTCTTGGAACATCACCTAAGCATGGCGGAAGAAATGGAAAATACTGTAAAAAGCACAAGTGATGCGCGCAATTAAATATTAATAATGGATGAGGTTGATGAGTGTCCGAGGGTTTCTTCGGACACTTTTTTTGTAAAGACTTTTACCTTTCTAATTGAGCAGCTTTTTGCAACGCTGCCCCGACTCCTTTAAAGAAATTAGTTACTGAAATAAAAAATATTTTTCAGTAAAGGAATTGCATGGAGTCGAAAACTATTTCCCCGATACAAACACGGCCCTCTTATAGTCCTTGGAAAACTATTATCTTTGCGGGCTTACTTGCCGGGACATTGGATGCGTTAGCAGCAATGGTCGTCTATGGTGCTGCACCCACCGGAATGTTTCGATTTATAGCGAGCGGCGCATTCGGTGCGGGACAAGCCTTTTCTGGCGGATCAATAATGGTATTTTGGGGTATTCTGTTCCATTATTTCATTGCCTTTACGTGGACGGTGCTTTTCTTTCTTACATATCCTGTATTTTCATTTCTCAGAAGGAACAAATATATTACGGCAGTGCTATACGGCATCTTCGTATGGGTGATGATGAACCGTGTTGTATTGCCGCTCAGCCAAATTTCACAAAGGCCTTTTAACTTAAATGGTGCGTTAGTAGGCGTTGCTATTCTTGTGGTTGCTGTAGGTTTGCCTATTGTACTTTTAACGCATCGTTATTATTCTCGAAAGGGAATCCTATGAGCTGGGTCGCAGGCCGTGATCCCAGGTAAGATTGAAGGGGTGATATCCCGGTAAGTTTCTTGAAGGCGTTGCAAAAGTGTGCGCTGTCAGTAAATCCAAGGCTATACGCGATGTCTCCGATCGGCTGCTTGCGCTTTATAAGATTTTTGGCAAATTCAATTTTCATACGCAGTACGAACTGATATGGACTAACACCTACGGTATTCTTGAACAGTCTTGAGAAATGAAACACGCTTAGATGAATTGATGACGCGAGTTCCTCCAGGGTAATCACATCATGAATTGAAGAGCGTACAAAGTCTATGATGGTTCTTAGTTGATGTGATGATAGCTTGCCTTTGGGTGCGAAGATCTTTTTGTCACTTTCAGAATGAGTTGTTGCTATGTGAATAGCGCATGCCACACCCAGGCTTTCAACGTAGAGCTTTTCAGCGGCGCCCGAATAACACGCTTCACGGAGTTCTTTAACAAGTTCGCTTAATAGTGGGTCAAATAGATTGTGTTGCTTGCGGAGTCTGAAATTTTCGAACTCCATCAGCGTATCTATGAAGGAGGGGTTTAATGCCAATTCCAGTGCATAGTATTCTGGATTCCAAACCAATTCTTCCCTTTGCCCCTTTGGAAGTAACTCCACCATGTTACCTGTATTGCAGACACCGGTCGTCCAGATACCATTTGATTTCCACGAAAGCGAGATGGGATTTCCGAAATTAAATTGAAGGAGATGATTGGATGATATCCGTTCACTCTCGGCCCCAGCTTCGCGGTAATACTGCCTCATGGTAAATCCCCTCGAAGCTAGATTAAAATTCTTACCTTGGTCGTCTGCTTTATGGGCAGGATGTTTTTCGATATCGAAAAAATTTGAAATCATGTGGCTTAATTATGTTTCATACATGTAAACTGTATGAAAATTTACTTTATGAACCATCTATTTGTTAGCAAATGCGACAAACGACAAGTATCGTATGATATATGATTCTGATCTGCGACGGACGACCAGCTATGATTGCATTTGATCCCGGTCAGACTTGTTATTGAGCGTTCTCAGAAAATCAAAGACGTGTTGTTTATAATTTCTTCCGATAGGTAAAAATTGTTGTCTCACCAGCATCCGGTTCACCTCAACAGTCTTAATCTTGTCAACGGCAACGATGTAGGACCGGTGGATTCGGATGAATAAGTGGGCAGGCAAAAATTGTTCGTAATATCCGATGGTCTGTCGGGTAGTGATTTCTTCACCATCGATCATCTTGAATTTTAGATAGTCGCGCTGGCTTTCTATGTGAACGATCTCTTCGATATATATCTTCTGTAATTGCTTATTGCCCTTAACAAAGAAGAAAGATTTTTCTTTGGGAAATGATTTTCCGGAAGCCATATTCACGGTACTGATTGTGTGCTCATTTGACGCCTTACTGATAGCCTTCAGAAATCTCTCGAATGAAAATGGTTTGAGCAGATAGTCCACAACGTCTAGGTCGAACGCATCTAGTGCAAAATCTCGATAAGCCGATGTAATGATTACTTTTGGTTTATGCGACAAGGCTTTGAGAAGTTCAATGCCGTTCATTTGAGGCATCTTGATGTCGAGAAACAGTAGATTAACTGAGTGGTTTTGCAGGTAACTAAATGCCTCTATGGCATTGTTCATTTGAGCAGTGACCTCGAAAAAATCGGTCTTATCAATGTATGATTTTAGAATATCCTGCGCAATTGGTTCATCCTCTACTATAAGACATTTGATTTTCATATTGTCTGCTCTCGATTTTTTTCATCCCTGCCAACGCTATCTTTAAGACCACGAGGAAACTATCTGGACTATCCATAATTTGAAGAGTGTGATCGTCACCGTAAACCAATTCCAACCTTCTCTTAACATTGTTCAACCCAATACCTTTGTCATCTGAACCTGAGAACTTTGGGCCTTTTCCATTTTCAATTTTAAATATGAACGAATTTTTAAAAGTTGAGAAGTCGATATTGATCCATGCATCCTGGATCATTTCAGACGCGCCGTGCTTAAAACTATTCTCCACAAACGGGAAGATGGCCAGAGGCACGATGGAGAGATCGTTCACATGATCCTGAACGTTTAACGAAATGGACAGATTACCTGGGTATCTTAATTTTTCAAGTTCGATGTAGTCGCGTATACACCTTATTTCCTGTAGCAAAGGAATTCGGTTGTGATTGCTTTCGTACAACATAAAATGTAGAATTCTGGAAAGCCTCAATACGGATTCCTGTGCATGGATTGGGTTTTTACCGATTAGGCCATATAGATTATTAAGCGTATTAAACATGAAATGAGGATTCACCTGATCTTTGAGCATTTTCAACTCCGACTCCAGCTTGCTTTTTTCCATTTCAGAAACACGCCGCTCATTTTCGTACCACATTTTTACAAGTTTAATAGCAATAGCAATGCTCGCGTGCAGCAATGCATAAAATCCGCGAACCATTATCTTTGGAAGATCTCCAATACCAATGTCGGTTGAATAAAGTGAAAACATAAGGAAGAGAATGTGGCCGACGAAACCATAGACCATGAAGGCAATAACGAGAAAGAATATGGACTCAAAAAAAAGTTTTTTGGCGACATACCTCGGAATGATCCAATACATTACCGTATAAGCGAGCAATATTTGGGGGGGTACTTCAGCTAATACCAGCGTTACAAAATGATCGAAGTTTTCGTAACCAAGTCCGAAAATGACAACGTCAAGAATATATAATACAATCCAAAACAGGATGTGATATAGAATACGAATGCCCTTGGAGGTCTGTGAAATTTTGAAATCCTGCTCGTTCATTTCTATTGCCTGAGGCTTGGGCGAGGTCTATGTAAATGTATTTAATAAACCTGTAAAATTGCTACTGGGGAAAGCTTATTCTTAAGGAAGCCGGAGAGTAAGCGGAATTATTTAGCAAGATATTGCAAGTAGGGTTGCCGCCTGTTTGATTACAGTTGTGATTTCTACAACAATCAGTTGTCTAGCGCCTTGGTTTGTAATTTATTATGAGCATGCTTAATGATTACTACCCAAGCTGCATACTGACTGCAAATGATAGCCATTTTAAAATTCTCATCAAGGACCTACCGGTGATTATTAACGGCAATTTGAGACGGAACCTTTGAGGACAAGGGATCACTCACGAAACGAATTACTGCATTTACAACTTCTTGTGCTCTCAAATTGTGACCATATCCTTTT
>JAICGJ010000123.1 GCA_025923195.1 Chryseolinea sp. | reverse complement strand
TCTACCTGAATTTTTCATCAAATCTTCTCTCAATTTCGCAGCGTGTCTAGTGGGTCGCAGATGAATGTCCCAAAATTGCCACACGTTGCCACAACCTTATAACGACAAAATTCTCTTTTGCAATCATTCAATAAACCATCCAAAAAACTATCTCCCCCATCCTAACCCGGACAAGCAAAAAATCCCGCTTTGCACTAGCTTGGCCGTTAATAATGACTTAAATCATAGTTAGGATTGACATTCATCAGAGGTTCTTTTTTGAAAAGTATGAAGATTGTTCCATGGAATCGACAGAAAAACCATTTCCTAAAAAATTTAATACTTATGAAAACCTTTAAACAAATTCTAATCCTAGTCATGCTTTGGAGCGGTGCCGGAGTGGTTATGCAATGTCAGCATGATGATTCGGAGGTCATTCCCGTACAAGGTCCAGATCCGATTGTGCGCGGAACAGAAACGCTTAGCTGTACAGATTGCACACCTTTGGTTTCAAACGGAGCCAGTAGTGACTTTAACGCGGGCGCCGTCCCCGTTGGGACATGGTATTTTGACAAAACGCACTCCAATGTAATGTGGGAAACACCTTACAAGGGCATGGGGTCGCTGCTAACAGGCAGGTTTGACTATTTTGTGCTTGAGGATTTGAACTTTAGTGAGGCTGACCCTACCGTTATATCTTTTGGAGGATATGTGTGGTTAAATACGGTGAATACCGGCGAGCCTGGAAGAGACGATGGATGTCTGCTAACCACTTACGGAACAGAAGCAGCAAGAACCGATGAGACGGAAAACATTGCCTCATTGGTATCCATCGGCGGAAGCGGGCGATACAGCAGCACTGATGAGGGATATTTTGTCGATGCCAACCTTACCTTTCACGGGTTCACAAAAGAAGTCACCGTGAAGTTGTTTTATGAACCTCAATCTGATCAGGGCACTTATTCAATGGCCGGTTTATCGGCAGAATATGAGATGTTCGCGCTGTCCGACTTTGGTATTACTTCCACCAACATTGATGATAAAGTTAAGATAAGGGTCAATGTCCTAATGAGAAATAAAAAATAACACTCAGACCATGAAGAAGCTAAAATACTTTATCGCCTGCTCAGTTCTGTTAACAAGTTTGGTTACTGGATGCTACTATGACGAGACTGCTGTATTTCAAGGTCTTCCGCAAAATGTCAGCTTTAAAAATGATGTGATGCCGATTTTCGACAGCAGCTGTAACTCTTCGGGTTGTCATGATGCCGAAGGTTCTCATAGTCCCATCCTGGTTGCTGACCAGGCTTATGATGCCTTGCTTTCCGGTCAGTATATAAACACGGTTGAACCCGAAAAGAGCGGTCTATATGTGGCACTGCAGTCAGGAATGCCTCCATCGGGGCCATTAAGCGATAATGAGATGAAGATTATTTTGGGATGGATAACTGAGGGAGCTAAGGACAATTAGGTCACTAAACATATCACCTATGAAAACATTCAACACACTTTGCAAGAGGACTGGACTTGTATTGATGCTGGTCTTCCTTTTGGCAAGCCTTCCTTTATTGGCCCAAGATGAGCCCAAAGAAGATGATGGTATGAAACCTGTCCGCGGTACCTTTGAAAGTTCGTGGATCATTGATAACCAAACGGTGGGGGTACCTGCTAAGGGTACGTTAGAGTTTATGATTCAACACCGGTTCGGAACTGTAAGCAATGGCATTGAGGATCTTTGGGGTTTATATGCGCCCAGCAATATTCGACTGGGTCTTAGCTATACCCTGTTTGACAATTTAGGATTTGGTGCTTTGAAAGGTCCCCTGTCTATCGGAATCGGCTCCACAAAGGATAATTACATTCAGGACGCTAACGTTAAGTATGGACTTCTTACGCAAACGCGCAACAACAGGATACCCGTAAGTGTCACTTATTACGGCAACGTCGCTATGACAACTTCTGAGCCTCAAGAAGAATTGCCCAATGGAAATACTTCTGATAGATTTTCCTTCTTCCATCAGTTGATTATTGCGCGGATGTTCTCTCCCAAACTTTCGGTTCAGGTAAGCCCCAGCCTGTCACATTACAACGTGGTCGATCCGGGAATGGAAAATGATCACTTTGCAGTGGCCGTAGCCGGTAGGTTTAAAATATCAGCACAATCGGCGATTATTATTAATGTAGATCAGCCTATTACGAAGCATGAAACAAACAACCCGCAGCCTAATGTATCATTCGGCATTGAAATAGCCACAAGTGCCCATGCCTTTCAGATATTTGCAACGTCTTATTCTGCCATCGTACCGCAGCAAAACAATGTATACAATCAAAACGATCCGTGGGATGAAGGCTTTCGGATTGGTTTTAATATCACGCGACTTTGGGGCTTCTAAATTCTCTTAAAATGTAGCGAATATGCCAACCAGGAAAAAATTTTTGTTCGCAGGCTTAAGCTTAACAGCATTAGCAACCTTGTTTACATGGGGAAGAAAACCCGAACAGAAGAAGAAAACCATGAAGTTTTTAACAAAGGAGGGCACGCTTGTGGAGATCGATACAGACAAGCTACCAACTGCTAAACGAACAGCTTCAAAAGAGGATGTACAAAATTGGATTAAGAGATGAGACCGCTACCAAAAATAATTCCCCTGGGTCAAATTCCAAGAAGAAATTTTATTAAGGGTGCATTACTGTCAGGGATTGCATCAGGTTGCTCTTCCAAAGATCCCTTTACAGCAGCAGCCAAGGAGGAAGCAGTACAGCCGTCGGGTGAAACGGTTAAACTGTTGTCTACAACGGGGGAGATTATTGAAGTAGACAAGGCTTATTTGAAACCGCTCGAGGAAATACCCTCGATTACAAATGTGGCAGAACGAATGGGGATCGATGGAAAGAAGTTTGTAATGGTAATTGATCTATCGCGTTGTCGCAATCTTAAGCGATGCCAGGAAGCATGCAATCATGCGCATTTTGTGAGTGATGCTCAAAACTGGATTAAAATTTATCCCATGCAGGAAGCTGAACACACTGCTCCCTATTGGCAACCCACCACCTGTATGCACTGTGATGATCCACCTTGTGTAAAGGTCTGCCCGGTGGATGCGACCTTCAAGCGCCAGGATGGTATTGTCGGCATAGATGCTGATCGTTGTATTGGCTGTCGCTTTTGCATGGCTGCCTGCCCCTACTCCACGCGCGTTTTCAATTGGGACAAGCCCATGCTTCCTCCTGAAGTAATGGAGATGCAGTATTCCTCGGAAACAAGTTGTCCTCCGAAAATTGGTACCGTCTCCAAATGCGATTTCTGTCCCGACATGGTAAGGAAGGGAGAACTGCCGCATTGCGTTTCCGCGTGTCCCAACGGAGTATTTTTCTTTGGCGACTTGAATGAGGATGTCGTCACCAACGGATCGGAAACCGTTCGCTTCAGCGATCTGATTCGCGACCGTTCAGGCTACCGGTTGATGGAGGATCTAGGCACGAAACCAAGAGTTTATTATTTGCCGCCGGTTGATCGCCTCTTTCCATTTGAAAATGAATCAAAAACTCCTGAAGGATAAAAAACCATGAGCCGTCAACCCTCCATTTCAGCCGACAAAATCACGATGGACCTGTTGCCTCAAAAGTTCGGCAAAGCAGGCGTGATCTGGACATCGATACTTATTGTTCTCTGTCTTGTGGGGCTTTTTGCCTATTACCGGCAGCTCACGCAGGGCTTGGTAGTAACGGCCATGCGCGATTATGCCTCGTGGGGAATTTACATTTCCAATTTTGTCTTCTTTGTCGCAATCAGTTTAGTGGGCTCTCTCATCACAGCAATCTTTCGTCTTGCCAATGTAGGATGGCGGACGCCCCTCACACGTATTTCAGAAATCATTGCAGTTTCGACTATCCTGTTTGCTTCGATCATTATCATCGTCGATATGGGTCGTCCGGAGCGCTTCACTCACCTGTTCCTATACAGCCGATTGCAATCGCCCATCATGTGGGACGTAATCGTGATCACAACCTATCTTACCCTGAGTATTCTGTTTCTTTATTTTCCGCTGCTCCGCGATTTGCCCGCCCTTATAAAAAACAGCAAATCCGGAAGTGGCCTTCAAAAGCTTTATTCATTTCTCGGATCATTTTGGAAAGGAACAGCAGCACAATTTCATATAAGCGAAAAAGCAACCACGATAATTTCAGTAATGATCATACCGATAGCGTTGGCCATTCACACAGTAACCTCATGGCTATTCGCCACCACGTATCGGCCCGGATGGGACAGTACAAACTTTGGCGCCTATTTCGTTTCAGGTGCTTTTTTGGTGGGTGCCGGTGGTGTACTGATTGCGATGTATGTTTTTCGCAGGGCCTACAAACTGGAAGCCTACATTACAGAAAAGCATTTTGATAATATGGGAAAAATTGTGGTGATGTTGGCGCTATTGTATTTATACTTCAACGTCAACGAATACCTTGTACCTGCCTTCAAAATGAAGAAAGCGGAAGAACATCACCTGCTAGGCCTTTTTACGGGAGATTTTTCAATCTTGTTTTGGACGACCATACTGCTGGGAATGATTCTTCCCATCGTTATACTGTTGTTTCCGCAAGGAAGAAGACCTATGCCTGCATTTGTGATGGGTATCCTGGTGGTGGTAGGCGCCTGGTTCAAAAGATTTTTGATCGTTACCCCTACGATGCTTAGCCCATTTCTTCCGATGTATGATGTGCCGGAAAGCTACATGCACTATTGGCCTACGTGGGAAGAGTGGTCCATTACCATTGGGTCATTGGCAGGTGCATTGCTTATCATTACAATTTTTGCACGACTTTTTCCCATCGTTCCTATTCACGAAACCATAGCAGAAACGGAAATTCGTAAACCCGAAGCAGTATGAAACGATTAGCATATTCTTCTATGATCATTGCGTTGATTCTCTGTACCACCGTTCTGTTGAGTGCCCAAGAGAAAAAAGAGAAAAGTACGCTAAGAATTAATCTTGCCTATCATCAACAGAATGAGGACTTACCTATTCTAAGAGTTTCAGCACAAACTAAACCGGGAAAAAAGTTTGAGGCGGTGGAAGGCGTGGCTATTAATTTATTCTTTAATGAAGAAACCGCACAGGGCTTCATGGGCAGAGCTACAACGAACAACGCCGGGGTAGGCTCCTTATCGCTGCCGGCAAAATTCAAAAATAATTGGGACTCATTGCTGAATTTTAAGTTCATCGCCACAGTAACGGGGAATGAGGATTTTAATGATGAGATGGTTGAAATTGAAATAGTTAAGGCACGTATTGACTTAGCGCTGGAAGAAGAAGATAGTGTCAGGGTAATTCGCGCTAAAGTACTTTCCTTTGAGGACGGAAGCTGGGTTGGAGTGCCAGAAACCGAAATAAAACTGTTTGTGAGACGCTTATTGAGCGATTTATCCGCGGGGGAAGAAGAGTTCTACACTACCGATGAAGCGGGTGAGGCTTCTTCCGAATTTAGTCTTGCTATCCCAGGAGATGCATATGGTAATATAATTATTGGCGCCAAAATTGAGGATCATGACCTGTTTGGAAGCAAGGCTGCTACAAAGATTATAAAATGGGGAATTCCTTTAGAGCCTGATAACAGTTTTGACAGAAGAACGCTGTGGGCTACGAGGGACAAAACACCCATTTGGTTGCTGATTTTTCCTAACCTGATGATTGCTGGTGTTTGGGGTACTATTTTTTATTTAATTTATCTGGTTATCCGGATTATAAAACTCGGAAAAGCCGAGAAGAGTGTTTAGATTAACTGACTAATATCAGACGTATGAGAACAAATTCTTATTTGATGGGATTGCTGCTCACAAGTACATTCCTTTATTCATTTACTATTTACCAAACCAAGCCTTGGGAGGTGCCCGATAAATATGAGAAGATGGCCAATCCTGTAACGGCTGATGCTGAATCGGTGAAAGCAGGAAAAACTTTGTGGACGAAGCACTGCCAATCATGTCATGGAAAAACGGGTGTAGGTGACGGAACAAAAGCTGCGCAGCTTGATTCTGAAGTGGGCGATTTGACCACGGCGGATGCTCAGAAACAAAGCGATGGTTCTTTATTCTATAAGACGTTGGAAGGCCGCGACGAAATGCCATCTTTTAAAAAGAAGATAGCCGATGAAGAGGAGATCTGGCACTTAGTGAACTTTATGCGTTCGCTAAAGAAATAAGGAAACAATTGTTATTTTTTTTTAGGTGTTGGTCGTGCTGCTTCGCCGTTTGAAGTATTGCACAACGCCACTCTTTATTCTGCTTACCATCCATACAACTTAAATATTTCCGGAATCGTCAAGGGCCTTCGCTAAGAGCCAGGAATATCCTCTCCTAAAATTCGTTATATATTTTGTGGATGCGCGGAACCATGTGCAGCACTTTGCAAAAAAGCCCGTTAACGAACCATACAAGACAAATGAAAATGCTTAATAAAGTTTTGTCATTTTATTGACCATATGATCCATATCATCCCTAAAAGCAACCATGTCGATCTTCCTCTACCAGTTCCACAAATTCTTTAAGCGTCTTAACCGTTGGTTTTGGGTCATAAGGATACCATTTTAAATTAGCCCGAAGCAAGAATACTTTCCAGTGATTCTTAGCCTTAACGAAGGTCGCCTTTGCCACTTCCGGATAAATGGTTTTGGAAGCATCATTCCAAAAGGGTCGAATCTCGTGAATTATGATGCTCTGATCTTTAATCTTATATCCGAGATCGAGTTGTGGTCGAATGTGTTCAGCAGGGCGATTTTTCTCCAGATAGGCTTCCATTACTTCAATGATATCCAGTAACTGAAGATTATCTACTGCCATAATTTTCTTTTTGCATCGTAAAATGAGACTCTTACCCTAAGGGATATCTCTATTCGTATTGTAATTTAATCAATAAAGTCCTTTTAGAAGGCGCAAGAAATGACCGGTAACCAACGTCTCAACATCCCCAACGGACGATTGAGCAAATCCCGCTGTGACGCTAATGGGTTGCTGCTTTCATCTCGATCCCTGCGAGTGATTAATTTGAATGAAAATAACATCTTAACAGTCCCTTTCACAGTAGCCTAAAACATGTCCGTTTGAAGCGATGGTTTTTTTTCGTTGTGGCTAAGAGCCACTAGTGCTCTAATGACATTCAAATAACATCCGCCTTAATATCAAATCATCCTTAGCTGCTCATTTCTTAGTTGTGGACCAGCCCGTGTATATTAATGCCCATTGTCAAAAGTATATTCCCCAGCAGAGGTATAAATTCCCCCCGCTCTATTCCATTGGCGCCCCTTCGGCTGTTTTTTACCGTGGCATTCAATTAGTACTAGGAGTGTATTAATAATTTTTTATTGATATACATATCACACAATTTAAACACTATCAACAAAACTATGGAACAAAATCGTAACACTACCAAGGATCAACGAATGCTGACAGCTATGTTTGCTGATCGCGAAAGTGCAGAAAATGCATATAACACACTGCAAGACCGGGGATACACGAACGATGAAATCGATCTGATAATGTCGGACGAAACCCGAAAGGAAAGCTTTTCATCGGATGACGTGGGAGATACGGAAATCGGAACAAAGGCAGCAGAAGGGGCGGGTAAAGGTTCAGCTATAGGTGGTACCATTGGCGCTGTCGCTGGCGTGATTGCCGCAATCGGAACAAGCGTGGCTATACCAGGACTTGGACTAGTTATCGCCGGACCGCTGGCTGCAGGACTTGCAGGTGCAGGCGCTGGTGGATTAACGGGAGGCATAATCGGCGCGCTGGTTGGCTCCGGAATTCCTGAGGCACGGGCAAAATTGTATGAGTCAGGAATTAAGAAAGGTAACATCGTTTTGGGTGTAAAGCCGCGCAACGATGAGGATGCCGAATATTTGCAAAATAATTGGCGCGAAAACAGGGGTTCAGAAATTCATTGGTAGGTCGTCTTAATATGAAGGTCCGGATTGATTCCGGACCTTTTATTTAATATTGGTTTGGTTAACTTTTTCGTAATCACATGTCCCCGCAATCTAATAGATCATCGCTCTCCCATTTCCTCTCCCCGATCGATCTGGTCGTGTAGCCGTGCCGATACAATTTGTCAATTCAAAGGTAAACCGTTGGCTCATTTCTATAAACTTTTTCGTAATCGACCCGGCTTTAATTCTCAACTCGCGAATCCCGAAACGCGAAAATCCTGTATCATAAGGTTTTGTCATAATCTGCATTTGAAGGTCTGATACTAGGTCGCACATGGCAAGTGGAAAAATTTCCGACTAATTCCTTTCTTTATACAGAAAATCTCTGATTAACTAGCGGTCAGGCGAAAAATTTCCCATTTGACCTTTTTCGGGAGGTAAAATTTGCTTAAGAATTTGATGACCTATTTCTGACGCAAATCACCTCTTATGATGTCGCATTTACAACCAGAATGTCACGCACCGTCTGCCGATATTTGTAATCGAATAACAGACAATCACTTTCTAAAAACGATTTCTATGCGAAAATTAAAACTGCAGGTACAAATGAGTCTCGACGGCTTTGTGGCCGGGCCAAATGGTGAGTTGGACTGGATTTGGATTGGTAAACGCGATGAAGCAATTTTACAACGCGTAATTGAGTTGGCCGACACCTGTGATACTATTTTACTGGGACGCAAGATGACCCGTGGATTCATTGATCACTGGGAAAATGTGCTCGACAACCAGCCGACAAGCGTCGAACAACCTTTAGCACAACAAATGGTAGGTATGCGCAAGCTTGTTTTTAGCCGCTCACAGACAACCATCACAGGCAGAAACGCCGAAATGCAAAATGGAGATCTGGCTACGGTAGTTCACGCGCTGAAAAAACAACAGGGCAAGGATATCATGGTATATGGTGGCGCTACTTTTGTAAGTTCGCTCATCAGCCAGAATCTCGTTGATGAATATTATATTTTTAGGAGACCGGTTGCGATCGGGAGTGGACTTTCAATTTTTGAAAAGCAAAAACCTTTTGAACTTGAGAGTTCGGTCACTTACAAAAATGGAACACTGCTCAATAAATATCTACCTGTATAGGCGGAGTAAACGTGAATATTGGAAACTTAAATTAAATAAATCACCATGAGTAAAGTCAAGGTAGCAGCATTTTCAGTTTCGCTGGATGGCTATGGAGCTGGACCAGATCAAAGCAGAGCGGAACCGTTAGGTAAGAGGGGTGAGGAACTTCACGAGTGGATATTCCCTACGAGGATGTTTCAGAAATTGTATGGCAAAGGCGACGGAACGGAAGGATCGGATAACGACTTCGCTGAAAGGTCATTTGAAAACCTTGGTGCGTGGATCATGGGACGCAATATGTTCGGGCCTATTCGCGGACCATGGCCAGATGATGAATGGAAAGGCTGGTGGGGTGAAAACCCGCCTTATCATGTTCCGGTATTTGTTTTGACAAACCATGCAAGGGAATCTGTCACGATGAAGGGGGGAACGGTATTTCACTTTGTTACAGACGGCATTGAGTCTGCACTGGAAAAAGCGGGGAAAGCCGCTAACGGAAAAGACATACGCATAGGCGGCGGAACATCAACTATTCGTCAGTTCTTACAAGCTGGTTATATAGATGAAATGCATCTTGCTTTCGCACCTGTTTTTCTCGGAGTTGGAGAACACCTGTTTGCTGGACCGGATGGCTATCGGGTTGATTTGCCGAAGTTGGGATTCACTGTAACGCAAACCACGTACGGCAAGGGTGCGGCGCATGTGATCTTAAAGAAAAGCAAATGAGCCTGCACAGATCAAAAATCAAAAATCAAAAATCTGAAATTTGAATCTATGCCTAACAGTGTTTCACTACATAGTACTTAAAGCAACTCCGGAATAAGTTTTCCGGGCTTATAGCGCGTTTTGAAGCATCGAGTTCATTTTATTCTGTTCTTCTCGTTCTGATCTTAAACGCTTCTTTGGGGTTTCGCACCGTTATTTGATCAACCTCTTTCTCCGTAAATCCATTTGCAAGCATTGACGGGATGAGATGCCGCGGAATCGCGTCAAAATTCCCTGATCTCACATCCCATAGGAAAGCCATCGCCATCATGTGATAGTAGAATCTTATGAAGTAAATTTTGTGATTTGAATTTCTCTATTTTATTTATGTACTCTTGCACGTTTGATTCCTTTGCCCCATCAAGTGAGATCCACGCGGCTGCGGATGCTGCGCTCAGTAATAATAGAATGTTGTCTACCAAAGTGGGCATGTACCCAAACACAGGCGTCGGGTTCAATGGTATTGTGAAAGTAATTCAAGTGCTATCATGGTCATAAAAGCCTACCATAAGATAAAGGCAGGGGACAGCTTTGCCCACAGAACCGCGCGGGACGGATGTTGTATACGATGCAACGACGACATAACCGGAAAGGCTCCAGATGGGACAACAATCACCGAGTCAGTCCTCCCGGTAGCACTGGTTCCGAAAACCAGCGTCAGGGCAAAATATGAGGTTCTGGTGGGACAGGCGAAATAACTAGACATTTCGTGTCAACATTAAAATCTAAAATGAAAAACTGAAAGAAGTATTATAAGGCACGCTGAGATGAACTTTTCAAACAACTTGCCCAGATTGACGCGATGAGGAATTAATAAGCTCCTTTTTTGACTTTATTCAATCTTGGTAACTCAAATACGTGGAGTTTGTAACCTTTCCTATCGACGCCAGTAACAATTTCACACCTATTCCGTCTCCGAAGCATGATTAAGAACTACCTGAAAACCGCCCTGCGTACTTTGTTGAGAAATAAGGGCTACTCGATGCTGAACATCGTCGGCCTTGTTACGGGGATCACCTTTAGCTGCATGATGTATGTGTACGTGAGACATGAACTGTCTTATGACACGTTTCATTCAAAGTCAGACAGAATTTATCGGGTCCTTACCATCGATCAAAGAAATCCTCAGAATGTACGTACCTATGGTCTCACAGTTCCTCCATTGGGGCCAGAGTTGGTAAACGGCTATCCGCAAGTGACAGATATGGTGCGCATGCACCGGTTTGTTGGACAGATCGTACTTGAGGTGAATGGCCAACGTTTTCTCGAGCGGAAATGGTATACAACGGATTCAAATTTCTTCGATGTTTTTGACTTTGAATTCGTAAGTGGCGACAAAAGAACGGCCCTTAAGGAACCACGATCGCTTGTACTAACAGAATCCACAGCGAAAAAATATTTCGGCGACAGGGATGCAATCGGGGAGATAATCGAGAAAACAAGGTTCGGCGCTGTGAAGGTAACAGGCGTTATCAAAAACCCGCCCGGCAATTCGCACCTGAAGTTTGACCTGTTATTTTCGGACGTTAGGCCGGACGAAGGATGGAAAAAATATCTCAACGACTGGGACGCATTTGGTGCATACACATACATCGTGCTCAATGCAGAAAATTCTATAGCAAGCTTAAAGTCGAAGATGCCTCAATTGCGCGACGAAAAGTTTGCGTCATTTGATGGCGGTATCGATCTGGATTTTCAATCGATCAAAGACATTTACCTAGGGTCACAAAACATTGAAGAAGGAACGGAGTCAGACCACGGTCAAATGTCTTACATCTATATTTTCTCTTCGATGGGAATTTTCCTTCTTCTAATCGCCTGCGTTAACTACATAAACCTCGCCACATCGAAGGCGATGGTGCGGTCGCGTGAAGTGGGTGTCCGGAAAGTTGCGGGAGCGCTGCGTAGTCAGTTGATCGTCCAGTTCCTGACAGAATCATTTCTAATTACCGCGGTTTCCGCTCTCATAGCCCTATGCGCCATGGATCTGATCTTTCCTTACTTCAATCAGATCACGGGAAAACAATTTGATATAGCGACAGCCACGTTGATGGACTACGTCCCTGCTTTGACAGTGATTGCTCTGGTTATCGGAATTGTGTCAGGAAGCTATCCGGCATTTTACCTGGCGCGACTGAAGCCGGTTTCATCGCTCCGCGGTATGGAATCAGGTGGAAAAACAAACCTTGGCTTAAGAAAGGGGCTTGTAGTGTTTCAATTCGTGGTAACGATCGTGATGATCGTGTCAACGCTGGTGATCGGCCGTCAGCTGAGCTTTATACAAACCAGCGACATAGGTTTTGACAAGGACCGGTTGATGGTGATCGACATCAACAGCGATGAAGTGCGAAGCCAATTCAGGGCGATTAAGAACAAATATGCTGCTATCCCCGGGGTCGAACATGTCGCTGTTTCTACGCGTGTACCCGGTGAGTGGAAAAACATCACGGAATTATATGCTAACAGTCCTTCTTCAGCCGCCGGAGCGCCTGACTCCATTAAGACATATTTTATGGGTTTTGATGAAGACATGTTAGCGACGTATCGGTTGAAGTTGAAATCCGGTCGTTATTTTTCATCAGATGACAACGATTCAACCAACATCCTTTTGAATGAGTCCGCCGTAAAAGTTTTCGAACTTTCTGACCCCATAGGTGCAACAGTTAGGATCGACACAGATGAGGGGATATTAAACGCGACTGTCATTGGTGTCCTCGACGATTTTAATTTTCAATCGCTGCACCAGAAGATCGCTCCCATCATCATAGGGGCCTGGAACAGTCCGTTTCAGTCCATAGACTACTTCAACTTGAAAATATCAGGCGATACCGAAGCCATACTAGAAGCTGCAACCCGTGTCCACGAAATGTTCGATCCACGTGGCCCCATAGAATACCACTTCCTGGATCAGCAACTTGAATCCTTCTATGTTGCTGAGAAACGAGTTGGGATGATCTTCCGGATGGGAGGAGCGCTAAGTATTCTTATAGCTTGTCTCGGCTTGTTCGGACTTGCCACTTACAACATTCAACGGCGTACGAAAGAGCTGGGGATACGGAAAGTTTTAGGTGCAAGCGGATTGAATCTGTTTCTCTTACTATCGTCATCCTTCGCCAAACAAGTAGGCATTGCCTTTCTTATTGCAACGCCGTTGGCATGGTATCTGATGAAGGAATGGCTCGGAGCTTTTGAGTACAGGATACCACTCAATGCGGGAATATTTCTGCTGGCGGGATTCATTGCCCTTATGATCGCGTTGCTAACCATCAGTTACCGGACCATCCGGGCATCTCATGCAAATCCTGTGAAAACATTGCGCCAGGAATGACGTAGGGAACGACGATTCTGAAATGGTTATGCAAACCCGAATATCATTAAAAATATACAGGTACCTGTTAGGATTAATCAAAAATCAAAAATCAAAATTTGAATCTATGTCTAACACTGTTTCACTACATAGAATACTTAAAGCAACACCGGAAAAAGTTTTCCGTGCATTTACGCAAGCTTCAGAGAAAGCGTCATGGCTGCTCCGTACGGATTTTATTTATACAGTTCATGAAATGAGTGCAAAGACAGGTGGCACTTTCAGAATGTCATTCCAAAACTTTTCAACAGGAAACAGTCACTCATTCAGTGGCAATTAAGATTGAGTCTGGAAAGCATTCATATGCTGAGATTACAAACATGTACTTTTAACTTTGTGTAACCGCTGACAAGCCTCTTTAATTTCCTTTCATTACCTCATTACAAAACGAGTGAGGTATAAGCCGTTTTGAAGCATCGAGTTTATATTATTCTGTTCTTCTCGTTCTGATCTTAAACGCTTCTTTGGGGTTTCGCACCGTTATTTGATCGACCTCTTTCTCCGTAAATCCATTTGCAAGCATTGCCGGGATGAGATGCCGCGGAATCGCCTCAAATTCCCTGATCTCACCTCCCATAGGAAAGCCATCGCCATCATGTGATAGTAGAATCTTATGAAGTAAATTTTGTGATTTGAATTTCTCCATTCTATTAATGTACTCCTGCACGTTTGATTCCTTTGCCCCATCAAGTGAGATCCATGCGCCTGCGGATGCTGCGCTCAATAATAATTGAACATCCTCTGCTAAGTGGGCATGTACCCAAACCCAGGCTTCGGGGCTTACATGGTATTGTGCAAGTAATTTAAGTTGCGCGGTTACGGCTTCCGGATTGTTTCCCGTATGAACGGCCAGCGTAAGCCCTGTATTGAGATGGGTCAGAATACCGGCCGTGAAAAGTTTTTTATCTATTTCAGAAGGCATTCCGTCATCAAATGCAAGTTTCACAAAACCAGGTCTTACTTCGGTTCCATCGATGCCGTCCTCAAATTCTCTAATCCATACTTTTGATATTTCTTCGGCTGTAGCGCTGAAGGCAAACTCCGGGACATAGCGGTCATCAGCCGCGCCGTAAAATCCCGTGTTCGTGACGATCTGAATATCCGTTGAATCAGCCATTTTTTTTAAAAGATCGACACGCCTTCCAAAATATGCAGTGGTACAGTCCAATATCGAATTAACTCCCAAAGATTTTATTTTCCTTAGATAAGGAATTACCTGCCTTAAAAGCGCTGCCTCATCATATTGGGTTGCTTCGCCCGGATCCTTTCCAAAATTGGACATGAGATGCTCATGAGGCAAAGTAAACTTAAGTTGATCAACCTTCACAGGACCATCGACGGTATGAATGATACCACTATTTCGAGATGAATTTACCTGCTGGCAAGCAGTTAGTAAAAAAACCAAGAATAGAAGAATCCGGAATTTTGATATGCAGTGTTTCATGAGCATTGATTTTGTTCAGGATATTTTCTTGCAACATGGCGAAGGTCAAAACCGCGGATCACAGATCACACACAAAGTTAAATCAATCGCACGAGGATACCACATTCGTTCCGCCTGCAATGTTGTCGAAGGCCACAAATAGACCCTGCGCTCAGCGATTTTGTTAACAGAAAAATGTCGACTTACGGCCCTCGGTTCCAATTAGCGATGACGCTATCAAAATGGCGGTGAATTTACGAGCAGATCTGTTCGCCGTTAAACGCAAAGGTATTATGTTCTTGAAGGCGTAATTTGAAACAAGACCGAAATACTTTACATTATAAAGCAATCTTCTTCTTCCATGAAAGGCAGCTGCATAATTTTTCTTTCCTTCATTCTCATACTATTGACAATTTTCGCGTGCAACCAAACTTCGCCACGGTCCGGAGAGTCGTACTTGTCGCTCACCGACGATGGTGCATGGTGCTGGTTTTCAGATCCTCGGGCCATATACTTCCATGGAAAATACCGAAGGACCTATGCGGGATGGATCGATCAAAAGGGAAATGTTATGGTAGGCTTTTATGACCACGATGTCAAAACGATCGAAACAAACATCGTGCACAAAGAGCTTGAAATAGATGACCATGACAATCCCGGCTTGTTCCTTGACAATGACGGAAGATTGTGGTTGACTTATTCCAAACACAGCGGTGATCGTATATACCTTGTCAAAGCAAAAAATGCAGAAGACATCTCGACATGGGAACCCACACGAAGCCTGCAGTTGAATGATACTGTTGCGTATTCTGAAAGCAGTAACACATATACCTATACGAACCTTTGCCAGATGGCTAATGAGCGAAACTCGTTATACCTTTTCTGGCGCGGGGCGGACTACAAGCCAAACTTTTCAACGTCAACAGATAATGGCGAAACCTGGTCGACAGGAAAAATTCTTATCCTGCCAGAAAGGCTCTATAGAGACAGACGGCCTTACGTAAAAGTAGCTTCCAACAACAAGGATGTCATTCATTTTGCTTTTACCGATGGTCATCCAAACAGAGAGCCTTCGAACTCCATTTACTATGCGAGATACCGCAATGGCTATCTGTACAAAGCCAACGGAGAAAAGATAAAGGCATGGACAGCTTTGCCTATAGAACCCCGTGAGACGGATGTTGTATACGATGCAACTACGACCAATGAAAAAGCATGGATCTGGGATGTGACCGAGGACCGGCAAGGCGATCCGGTGATCGTTTATTCGCGATTCCCGAATGACTCCACACACCTCTATTATTATGCTGTGTGGAATCAAGGTCGATGGGTTAACCACAAACTTTTGAATTCCGGACGATGGTTTCCGCAGACACAACCAGGAACTATAGAAAGTGAGCCGAACTATTCCGGAGGAATTGTCCTCGATCACGAGGATCCCTCGACGGTCTATCTGTCGCGTACGAAGAATGGAAAATTTGAAATTGAAAAATGGACGACGTCAGATAAAGGAAAGCACTGGGATGTTACGGAGATCACCACCAATTCAAAGTTTGATAATGTACGTCCCTTCGTGATCCGGAATCACCCGATGGACGGCTCACCTGCAGTTTTGTGGATGAATGTTAAAAAGTACATTCATTATACAGACTATGAGACTGCTGTTATGATGGACGTGTCTCCTTGAACAGACTGTATGTGATGAGTCATTAAATGTAAGGCTTCGAGCATTGTTGGGCGACGACGAGATCCGTGTTTACTCTCCCTTCAAACTCTCAACCGGATTTCTCATTGCCGCTTTTACGGACTCAAAACTTACTGTAATCCACGCTATCATAAGTGAAACCAACCCGGCGAGTACAAAGATGAATACATCCAGCTTCGTTCTGTATGCAAAGGTTTGGAGCCAATTGTCCGCCAGGTAATAGCCTGCGGGGATTCCAATCACGAAAGCAATCAATACCAACGTCATAAATTCTTTCGATAACATGGTTACCAATTCGGTCACAGACGCCCCCAGTACTTTTCTAATTCCTATTTCCCTGATGCGTTGCTCGGCAGTAAAAGATGCAAGCGCGTACAATCCAAGACATGCGATAAATATCGCCAGGCCCGAAAAGAATAAAACAGTGTTGAAAAGTCTTTCATCCCCTTTATACAAATTCGCCATTTGCTGATCTACGAACGTATACTCAAATGCGGCTGGGATAATTTTCTTAAATACACTTTCTATTTTTTTTACTGTGGCCGTCAATTCTTTTGAATCAACTTTTACTAGCAGATAAATGTACCGGTTATCGGAATTGTTATTGAAGCAGTATGGACCGATTTGCTGATGAAGCGATGCAAAATGGAAATCTTCAACCACCCCAACGACCTCAGACTGATGATCGTTAAATATCTTCACCTGCCTACCCACTGCCTCTTGTGGCGATAGTTGTAAATAGTCGGCTGTAGATTTATTAATAACAACCTGAGTAGTGGTGTCATTCGTGTCTTTGGTTTCTGGCAAGGTTCTTCCGGCTAATAACTTTATTCCCAAAACTTCCAGGATTTCATGGGTGGCCCTGGTGGCTGATATGGAAGCTCCCTGGTCTGATCCATCGCGGGTAATCGTATATCCGCTGGTAACAATTCCCGGATAGGACTGACTACGGGCAACCGTTTTAACTTCCGCCAATGATTCCAGTTCTGTTTTCAATGCCATGACCTGGTCGCGATCTTTGGCTGCCGAAACCATTACGGCAATTACCTGATCGGGTTGATATCCAAGGTTTTTATTTCGCATGTAATTCATTTGTTTGTAAAACATGACCACACAAATGATCATGATAATCGAAATAGAAAATTGAAAGACCACTAGCCATTTTCGAACAGAGACCTGACTGCGGGAGTTGGAAGTTTTTACTAGCGCTGTTTTTGGCGAAAACGAGGATAAGTAAAAGGCCGGGTAAGATCCCGAAATAAAAGTTACCGCGGCCCACACGGCGGCAAACGAATACCAAAACCATCGTTGGTAGATAAAGTCCAGTGGAATTGCCTTTCCGGTGATCGCGTTGAATAAGGGAAGTGCAATTAAGAATACAACTGTGCTAATCAGCAGCGACACCAGGACAAAAATTGAAGTCTCCAAATAGAATTTGGAGCTGAGCTCTGCAAACGAAGCACCTAATGTCTTTGAAATTCCTACCTCCTTGTTTCTTCGTTGCGCCTGCGCCGTAGTCATGTTCATATAATTGACGGCAGCGATAAGAAGGATCACAAACGCAAGCGCGATCAGAACCTTAACCTGATTAAAGTCTCCATATTGCTTTCTGTCAATACTTGAGGTCATATCACCTGAATGCAGGCGGATGTCCAACAACGGTTGTAAAGTAATCGTAAACCAGCGCTGATCTTTTGGGATGTTTCGTTCCAGCAGCTCAGCAACTTTCTTGTTTGCTACCTCTAACGACACGCCTTCATTTAATAGGAAATAGGTATCAAAACTTGCATTGCCCCACCGTTGGTTTTCTTCCTTGCCAAATTTTATGGAAGAAAAAGACCCAATAAGTTGGCATGTGAGAAAAGAATTCCGGGGAAAATCCTTGTATACTCCGGTAACTTCCAAATTAAGGGTGTTATCAATTAACAGGGTCTTACCGATTGGATCAGTGTCGCCAAAATAACGTTTGGCCGACGTCTCACTGAGTATGATTGTGCCTGGCCGATCCAACACTTTTCCAGGTGTTCCTGCTATCAATGGAATCGTAAACACATCAAATATTTCTGGGTCGGCATAGAAAAGCTTTGTCTCAGAAAGTTTTTCAGTCTCAGTTGCCACAAATGCAATGTCGCCAAAGTTGTGATGAAATACCCTCGCCACTTTTTCGACCTCCGGGATTTCCCTTGCAACCGTGGGTGCCAATTTATTGGGGACTGCACCCCATTTATTGACCTGTCCATCGAAATAGGCTGTAAAAATCGCTCTGTAAATACGCTCCCCATTACTATGGAACCGGTCGTATGAAAACTCGTCTATTACATAAAGACTTATGCCCAT
Source organism: Chryseolinea sp. (assembly GCA_025923195.1). Classification (GTDB taxonomy): domain Bacteria; phylum Bacteroidota; class Bacteroidia; order Cytophagales; family Cyclobacteriaceae; genus Chryseolinea. The sequence continues at coordinate 204 of JAICGJ010000123.1, read as the reverse complement.
GAAGGATACAAGTCCAAGGGAAAGCCCAAAAATATTAATCAGACTAAAAGTCTTGTTTCGGATAATGTTCCGAAGCGCGATTTTTAAATAGTTGGTTAGCATACACTGCGATTTTAACAGTTGAGCCAATAAGGAAATCTTATCAACATTAGACTCGACCTGGCTCATCATGGTTGCGCAAAAATCAATTTAATTTTTCTAAAC
>JAICGJ010000122.1 GCA_025923195.1 Chryseolinea sp. | reverse complement strand
GATAGCAAAATCACTGTAAGCATAAAAAAACAAAAACAGTTTAAGGCTGGTGATGTCGCTAAATTCACGTCTGCATTCGAAATACTGAATCCTGACCATGTAATTTGTAACCTGGATGAAACGGCTCATTTTGAAATCGAGCTTACTATTGAAAAAGGAAGAGGTTATTTGCCTGCGGAAGAAAATAAACCCAGCGAGCAAGTATTCGGATTTATTCCTATCGATGCCATCTTCACACCAATAAAGAATGTGAAGTACAGCGTTGAGAATACGCGCGTTGAACAAAAGACCGACTATGAAAAGCTGGTCGTGGATATTGAGACTGATGGGTCGATCCATCCTGAAAAAGCGCTGGAAGGGGCTGCCTATATTTTGATTAAGCACTTTGCTCTGTTCTCAGATAAGTCAATGGAACTGGAAACAGGAAAGGACGCAGAAGTAGAACAAGTGGACGAGGAGATGCTGCACATGCGAAAATTGCTGAAAAGTGCACTGCATGATCTCGATCTTTCAGTGCGCGCTTACAACTGTCTGAAAGCCGCAGATGTTAAAACTCTCGGCGACCTTGTACAGCTTGAAATTTCGGATATGATGAAGTTCAGAAATTTCGGAAAGAAATCCTTGGCAGAATTGGAACAATTGGTAGCGGAAAAGAACCTCACCTTTGGTATGGATCTTTCCAAGTACAAACTTGATGAAGACTAACAAATCATGAGACACGGTAAGAAAGTCAACCACCTTGGAAGGAAAAGTGCGCATAGACACGCGTTACTTTCAAATATGGCTTCTTCGCTTATTCTTAATAAAAGAATTACAACAACGGTAGCGAAGGCAAAAGCCTTGAGAAAATATGTTGAGCCTCTGCTCACAAAAGCGAAGGATGATACTACACATTCCAGGCGTACCGTATTTTCTTACCTGCAGAATAAGGAATCGGTTAAGACCCTCTTTGGGGAAGTAGCTTCAAAAATTTCGGATCGGCCCGGTGGTTACACCCGGATCATTAAGCTGGGTGATACGCGGCTTGGTGACAACGCGGAAATGTGCCTGATCGAACTTGTTGACTACAATACATTATACACGAAGGATGGTGCTGCGAAGAAAGCAAAGACGCGCAGAAGCCGTAGGGGTGGAAAGAAGGCAGTAGAAACGACGGAAGCCGCAGAAGCCACGACAGCTGAAACTTCACCACAAGTTGAAGCAAAGGCTGAGAAGAAAGCCAAAGCTCCCGCGAAAAAGTCCCCTGCAAAGAAGGTTCCTTCTAAAAAAGCAAAGGAATAGTGCCAGAAAAAATTATGATACAGAAAAAGGGATTGAACCAAGTTCAATCCCTTTTTTATTACTCAAACGATAACGAAGTATTGTAAACGTCTGTAACTTTAGGCCCCCGAAGATTTACATAAATAACTATGCAGAAAAAAGCGTACCTACTTTTGGAAGATGGGCTCCTTTTAGAGGGAGTCGCGATTGGTAAAATTGGTACTTCGGGTGGCGAGATTTGTTTCAACACGGGCATGACCGGGTATCAAGAGATCTATACCGATCCTTCATATTACGGTCAGATCATAGTCAACACCACGGCACATATTGGAAATTATGGTGCAATAGATTCTGAACAGGAGTCTGACAAACCGAAAATTGCCGGCTTGGTTGTGAATGATTTTGCAAAGGAGTTTAGTCGCAAGTCGGGTAAGGAAAGCCTGCAGCAGTACCTTGAGCGTAACGGCGTCGTAGGAATTGCCAATGTTGATACCCGGATGCTCGTTCGATATATCAGAAGCAAGGGTGCCATGAACGCCATTATCTCTTCGGAACTTTCCCCCGAGCAATTAAAGGAAGAGATAAAAAATGTTCCTTCGATGGAGGGACTGGAATTGGCCTCTAAGGTTACAACGAGCAGACCTTATTTTGTTGGCGATCCGAATGCACCTATTAAGGTGGCTGTGCTTGATCTCGGGATCAAGAAGAGCATCGCTGAGAATCTGGCCAGTAGAGGATGCTACTGCAAAGTATTCCCTGCAAAAACTACGTTTGATGAAATGTCGAACTGGGATCCGGACGGCTATTTTATTTCCAATGGTCCTGGTGATCCTGCAACCATGGATTATGCTATCTCCACAGTTAGGCGAGCCGTTGACTCCACGAAGCCTCTCTTTGGCATTTGCCTTGGTCACCAGTTGCTTGCGTTGTCCAATGATATTTCAACCTATAAGATGCACCACGGACATCGTGGCTTGAATCATCCTGTCAAGAATATTCTAACTGGGAAGGGGGAAATGACATCCCAAAACCATGGTTTTGCTGTGAGCGAAAAGGACATCGCAGGCAATGCAAACGTCGAAGTCACGCATGTTCACTTGAACGACAACACCATCATGGGGATAAGGGTGAAGGGGAAGAAAGCATTTTCAGTTCAATACCACCCGGAAGCCTCCCCCGGACCTCACGATTCGCGCTATCTGTTCGATCAATTCTTAGACCTGATCCGGGCTGAAATACATGAACGCGCAAACGTAGCTAACTAACCATTTAACAATCTCTAAATAAACTATTATGAGCTTAATCGAAAGCATTCATGCCCGGCAGATTCTTGACAGTCGTGGTAATCCCACAATAGAAGTTGACGTAGTAACAGAATCAGGTGCCTTCGGGCGGGCAGCGGTTCCGTCGGGCGCATCAACGGGAACGCATGAGGCAGTTGAACTTCGCGATGGTGATAAAAACAAGTTCCTCGGTAAAGGTGTGCTGAAGGCGGTTGCCAACGTTAATACAAAAATTGCAGCTGAGGTTGTCGGCTTTGACGTTTTTGATCAGAACCTGATCGATAAGATCATGATTGAACTGGATGGTACGCCTAATAAAGGCAAGTTAGGTGCTAACGCTATACTGGGTACTTCGTTGGCGGTCGCAAAAGCTGCGGCAGTTGAAGCAGGCATGCCGTTGTACCGTTACATTGGTGGTGTTAGTGCGAATACCCTGCCCGTTCCTATGATGAATATTTTAAATGGTGGAAGTCATGCCGACAACGCCATAGACTTTCAGGAATTCATGGTAATGCCTGTTGGTGCTAGTTCCTTTTCCGAAGCATTGCAGTGGGGAGCTGAAGTATTTCACACACTAAAGAAAGTTCTTCACGATAAGGGCCTTTCAACCAACGTGGGTGATGAAGGCGGTTTTGCCCCTAACCTGACCTCGAACGAAGAAGCGATCGAAGTGGTCCTGAAAGCTATTGAGAAGGCAGGCTACAAACCAGGTTCGGATATTTTCATAGCGCTGGATCCTGCTGCATCGGAGTTCTATGATCCAAAAACGAAAGTTTATCACTTTAAAAAATCATCTGGTAAAAAGCTTAAGCCACTGGAAATGGCGGAGTACTGGACTAACTGGGCTAAGAAGTATCCCATCATTTCGCTAGAAGATGGTATGGCAGAGGATGATTGGACAGGTTGGAAAGCACTCACAGACAGCATTGGCAGCAAGGTGCAATTGGTAGGCGACGATCTTTTTGTTACTAATGTAGATAGGCTGCAAAAAGGTATCGACGGGGGTGTTGCAAATGCAATTTTGATCAAAGTGAATCAAATCGGTTCTCTGACCGAGACAATTGATGCTGTAAATCTTGCCAAAAGGAACGCATACAAAAGTATCATGTCACATCGTTCGGGAGAGACAGAAGACAACACAATCGCTGACCTGGCTGTCGCCCTGAACACCGGCCAGATCAAGACCGGTTCGGCCTCAAGGTCCGACAGAATGGCGAAGTATAACCAACTTATCCGAATAGAAGAAGAACTGGGAGAGGTGGCATATTTCCCGGGCAAAAAAATGTAAAGGCTGAATCATTTAATAAAAGCCAGGCAACATGACCTGGCTTTTTTCGTTCTGTAAAATAGATCTCGTAAAAGGTGTGTGATGCGGAAGTTGGTAATAGTTTTTCCTATCTTAGTATCACTTTTTAAACTGATATGCTGAAGAGACTACCTAAACTGTTCCGTAACTTTTATTTTATTACCACCGTGATTTTCATCTCGTGGATGGTCGTATTAGATTCTAATAATCTGATCGCGCGGTATCATTTGACTTCGAAGCTTAATTCTTTGGAGAACGAAAAGGAATACTACGAGGATAAAATAAAGGAAGTGGAAAAAGATCATAATGAGTTGTTTGGCGATCGTGAATCGTTAGAAAAATTTGCGCGCGAGAAATACCTGATGAAAAAGGAAACCGAGGATATCTATATCGTAGTTGAGAAATAACAAGAATATGTACCGGCTTTTATTTTGTTGTATATGCTTGCTTGGCTCAAGCGTTGTGTTTGGTCAGGGAGAAGCAAACAGCCTGAAGGGTGTACCCGCCAAAGATCGCGTCGTTTTTGGAGGTGGCTTTGGTCTTTCATTCAGCAGTTATCAGGATTTTATTTCTGTTTCTCCTCAGGTCGGATATTTCATTACTCGTAAGCTGGTAGCAGGAACAGGAGTCACTTACCGCTATACAAATTATAAATATTATAGTCCATCGATAAAATTGAATGACTATGGAGTAAACCCCTTCCTAAGATTTACTGTGTATCGGAATATTTTCATACAGACAGAATACGAGTATTTAAACTACGAGTTTCCTGACTACAATGCGGGAGTAGCAGGAGAAACAACGCGGAAAAATTTTAATAGCTTTTTAGCAGGAGGAGGATTTGTTCAGCCTGTTGGACAAAAAGTGTCATTCTACATTATGGCTCTCTATAATTTCTCCTATAGTGACCCACGTCCTGGTGAATACACGCCTTATAGTAGTCCCTTGATTATCCGGGCCGGAATCAATATTGGCAACATTGGATTCTAGAATACAAGATTAAAGTTTGCTGCCAGCGCTTTTAGATCCTCTACGACTTGTGGGTTTAAGGGTATTCCCTCCATCCTCCTTAATTCTTCCATCTCGCGTTCCGGGTCGCCAGGGATCACAACGCGGTCTTCACCTTCAACCGTCCTGGCAATTCTGAATCTTGAAATCCACGTATCCATATTGGTCTTGAATTCGGCCGCCGGACGGAATGCGTCCACGCGCATCGCACCGAGGAAATGTCCGATTCCCTTGCCTACAGGATCGGATGGAGGATCAAGAAACGAAACAAACGGTGGAACCCACGGTCCATAATTCGCTCCTGATAACACCGAGGAAAAGATGTCAACCCAGGCTCCGAGGCAGAATCCTTTGTGACTACCATGTTCGCGATCGCTTCCAAGGGGGATCAGCGCGCCACCCATCTTGGCTTCGTTTGGGTCCGTTGACGACTTACCATTTCTTGTTTGGACCCATCCCAGAGGTGCAGCCTGATTTTTTCGCTGCAGTATTTCAAGTTTTCCGTTCGCCGCTGTAGTAGTCGCGAAGTCCGCAACAAATGCCGGCTGCTTGTCTGCTGGGATCGCCACAGCTATAGGATTGGTTCCTAATAATCGTTCCACCGAAAATGTAGGAGCGACCAATGGGCTAGCATTGGTCATCGCAACTCCAATCATATCGTGCGGCAATGCCATCATAGCATGATATCCTGCGATACCAAAATGATTTGAATTATTCACTGCCACCCAGCCCGTTCCAACTTTCCTGGCTTTTTCAATGGCGATTTCCATTGCATATGGCGCGACTACCAGCCCCAGTCCTGCATCGCCATCTACAACGGCTGTGCTAGGCGATTCATGCAGCACGCGGATATCAGGGCTGCTGTTGACTCTATTTTTTTTCCATAATCTCACATAGCCTGAGAGACGAGCAATGCCATGAGAATCAATCCCGCGAAGGTCTGCTTTCAGAAGCACATCGGTTGCTTGAACGGCCTGCTGGGATGGGCATCCAATTTTTTCAAAAATCGCCAGTGCAAATTCTTCGAGATATTCGTACCTATAAATTGGATCGTTCATAAAAAAGTAAAATGAATATTAGGCGTATTGAAGTTTCAACATAAGCATCGGCGCTGAGTAAGACTTAAGTGACGTCTTGTATAGAAGAACTGGCAGACATTAATTGCTGATTAAACGACGCGAGTACGCCCTCCTTTAGCGAGTACGACGATACCCTGATATTATCAAATCGATGGATGGAAAGCAAGTATCTCACCAGACAGCACGCTACTACAATCATATCCACCCGCATTTCTATCATACCTGGTATCTGCATACGCTGGGCTCTGCTTTTACTTATGAGTTCTTTGTAGATAAGGCGAAATCCCTCGAGTGTTAGTGGTGTTTCAGGGTCGTCTTCACCTTTTTTTATAGATTGCTGGTAGCAATAGATGTCACTTAAGGTATCAAATGTTCCCGAAGCACCTATTAGAACTGCCGTTGGATGACGCTGGAGCGCTTTGAACAAAGTATCCAATTTTGTACAAAAATATTGATCGAGAGCTTGGATCTCTTCGATGGTGATAGGATCATGCTTATGAAATTGCTCCAGCAGTCGTTGTGCCCCGATCTCAATGCTTTCCTTCCAGAAAATCTGTGCGTCATCTCCGATAATGAACTCAACACTCCCGCCGCCGATATCGACGATCAGGCCCTTCTCGTTACCCGTTGAAAGCGAACTTCGAACCCCGTAGTATATATATTCTGCCTCCATCTCACCCGAGATTACCTTTACATCAATGCCTGTTGCATCCTTAATGCTTTGAAGCACCTCGCTGCAATTGGATGCAGAGCGCAAGGCACTGGTGCCAAATGCATAGATCTTTCTTATTCCCTGCTGATCAATATGGCACTTGAAAGTCGACATGGCCCGCAGCGCCCTCTCGATCCCTTCCGCTGTGATATATCCGTGATTTATTCCTCCTTTGCCGATTTTGACCGCAATGCGGTCGCGTAGCGTGATGTTGTAACGACCTGTTTCCCTTGCCTCAGCCAGAAGCAAATGAAACGTGTTTGTACCCATGTCAATAATGGCAATCTTGTCGCTCATATTCGAGGGGCGTCAAGTTACAAATTTTACAATTGCAGCCAAGGTCGTTCTTAGCAGCCAATCCTTACTTACAATTCGAATTCGATTATATTTATCCCTCAAATTATCCCGAGATGAACAAACGAACTTCGAAAGACAAGGTGCTTCAGAAAAAATTCGAGGAGTTAGAAAAGAAAAATAACGAATCACTTTTGGGGGGAGGAGAAACGAGGATTCAACAGCAACATGGCAAAGGAAAGCTGACAGCACGAGAACGTATCCATCTGCTGCTGGACGAAGGTTCATTTGAGGAGATGGGAAAATTTGTAATGCACCGATGCAAGGACTTTGGGCTGGAAAAAGAATATTATTTGGGAGATGGAGTAATAACAGGATATGGAACCGTAGGCGGTCGACTCGTCTACGTTTTTTCACAAGACTTTACTGTTTTTGGCGGGTCACTTTCCGAAACGCATGCAGAAAAGATCGTCAAGATTATGGATCTGGCGATGCAAAATGGTGCCCCACTTATCGGACTTAACGACTCCGGCGGTGCTCGAATTCAAGAAGGAGTGTTGTCACTCGGAGGTTACGCCGATATTTTTTATAGAAATACCCTGGCATCCGGAGTGATACCACAAATATCGGCCATCATGGGACCTTGTGCAGGTGGTGCCGTGTATTCTCCGGCGATCACAGATTTTATTTTTATGGTCGAGCAGACGTCTTTTATGTTTGTGACTGGCCCTAACGTTGTAAAGACCGTAACGCATGAAAACGTTACGGCTGAAGAACTGGGAGGCGCCTTGACGCACAGCACCAAGAGTGGTGTTACACATTTTGCGTGCTCTAACGAGGTTGAATGCATCAAGCAAATAAAAACGTTGCTCAGTTACATCCCTCAAAATTGCGAAGATGATGTTCCCCGCCTCGAGTATTACCCGGCACCAGAGTCACGACCAGCATTGAATGATATTATCCCGGCTAATCCAAATCAGCCGTATGATATGCGGGATGTCATCACGCAAATCGTCGACGGCGATAGCTTCTTTGAGGTTCATAAAAATTTCGCTGAAAATATCGTGGTCGGGTTTGCGCGAATTGCAGGGCGAAGTATCGGCGTTGTGGGCAATCAGCCAGCGTCGCTTGCCGGCGTACTCGATATTCACTCCAGTGTAAAGGGCGCTCGCTTCGTAAGATTCTGCGACTGCTTTAACATCCCTCTGCTGGTGCTGGAAGATGTGCCGGGATTCCTGCCTGGCACCGATCAGGAGTGGAATGCCATTATCACCAATGGAGCCAAGTTGTTGTTTGCATTTTCCGAAGCAACAGTGCCACGGGTCACGGTGATTACGCGAAAAGCATATGGAGGCGCATACGATGTGATGAATTCAAAGCATATCGGTGCCGACCTGAACTACGCATGGCCCTCTGCAGAGATAGCCGTTATGGGGGCGAAAGGTGCTGCAGAAATTATTTTCAAAAAAGAAATTTCTGAATCAACGAACCCGATAGAAAAATTGAATGAGAAGGTCGAAGAATATACGCACAAATTTGCTAACCCCTATCGCGCTGCGCACCGCGGCTATATTGACGAAGTCATTTATCCGGATCAAACCCGCATCAAACTTATCAGGGCCTTTCAGATGCTGGAGAATAAAGTGGCTAAATTGCCCAGGAAAAAGCACGGAAACATTCCTTTATAAACAACTGACTATTTATGGATAAAAAAAGCAAACAATTTCTTTACGAGTATTTAAATAACGCATCCCCTACAGGCTTTGAATCTTCAGGACAGAGGATATGGCTGAATTATATAAAGCCATACGTCAATCAGCACATCGTTGATGTGTATGGATCCGTTGCCGGAATTATTAACCCAAAAGCATCTTATAAAGTAGTCATAGAGGCCCACGCAGACGAGATCTCATGGTTTGTAAATTACATCACCGAAGAAGGATATATCTATGTGCGCAGAAATGGTGGTTCTGACCATCAGATTGCTCCGTCTAAAAGGGTAAATATTCATACCGATAAGGGAATCGTCAAAGGAGTCTTTGGATGGCCTGCCATCCACGTTCGGGATGCTGCTCGTGAGGAACCCCCTACGTTAAAGAATATTTTCATTGATGTAGGAGCAGAGTCCAAAAAGGAGGTCGAATCGATGGGTGTGCATGTGGGATGTGTGATCACATTTGAGGATGAGCTGATGGAAATGAACTCCAATTGGTTGGTGGGTCGTGCACTCGACAACCGAATGGGTGGCTTTATGATAGCTGAGGTTGCGCGCAGGCTAAGTGAAAACAAAAAGAAGGTACCGTTTGCGCTTTACGTTGTAAATGCCGTCCAGGAGGAAATAGGGCTCCGGGGCGCCGAGATGATTTCACGGAGAATTAAACCGGATTTGGCCATTTGCACAGACGTAACACACGACACACAATCGCCGATGTACAATAAAAAGGAAAGCGGAAACTTAAAAAGTGGTGCTGGGCCTGTGTTGTGTTATGGGCCGGCTGTTCAAACTAATGTTCTCAAAATGGTAACTGAAACGGCCCAAAAAAGGAAAATTCCTTTTCAACGCCAGGCCGTTTCCAGGTCTACCGGTACCGATACTGATTCATTCGCCTACAGCTCCGAGGGGGTGGCTTCAGCATTGATTTCACTGCCCCTCAAATACATGCATACTACGGTGGAAATGGTTCATAAAGAGGATGTTGAGAACGTAATTACCCTCATTTACGAGTTCATTTTACAACTCAAATCCGGACATGATTTCCGGTATTTAAAGTGAGCTGAAACATCCCTATTAGTGTTTGGCATGGTCCAATAACAGGTTCTCGCACGGTAGTTGCAGAACCTGTTTTGTTAAAACTAAATCGACCACCAGACAATTATGAAAAAGAGGATTTTACTAGTAGCTGCCGCTCTAGTTGTTACAGGCAGCGTTTTTTCTCAAAACAGGCCACTTCATGAGGTCTACTCCATGATGGTATTCAATTTTACCAAGTACGTCCAATGGCCTGACCATGCCACGACGGGCGAATTTGTTATCGGTGTTGTTGGAAACACAGATATTTATAACACTCTGAACGGATGGTACGGGGGAAAAGCCCGTGGTTCCAAGACGTATATTATCAAGAAGTTCAATTCTGCATCCGATGTTACGGAATGCCATGTTCTTTATATCGACAAGTCAAAAAGCGGTGAATTCGACGACGTAAACAGCAAATTACAGGGAAAAGGCACTCTTGTAATTACAGATAAATCCGGTTTAGGCGAAAAAGGAAGCGGTATCAATTTCAAAACGGTTGACAATAAGCTCAAATTTGAGCTAAATCAGAAGGTTATTGAGTCTGCAAACCTTAAAGTGTCAGGTGCTCTTTCATCGATGGCAATATTAATATAACGGGGTTGTTTGAGAAGCTTCGGGGGTTACTCCCCGGGGCCTTTTCAGATAAATAATAGATTAGTAATAGCCAAATTTTTTAATCTATGAAGAAACCAATGTTAATAGTGCTCATGATGGCAGTTACAGCTACCGCCGTAACTGCTCAAGATAGACCGACTCATGAGATTCACGCCGCTATGTTATTTAACTTCATTAAGTACGTGCACTGGCCGAATGAAGGAGAAGCAGGTGAATTTGTTGTAGGTGTGATCGGCGATGATAACGTCTTCAACACCCTTAACCAATGGTACAACGGTAAACAAAAGGGCAGCAAAAAGTATGTTATCAAGAAACTCCGTTCCGCGGATGAGTCTTCAAGTTGCCAAGTGGTGTATGTGGGCAGGTCGAAGAGCAGGGATTTTGATGACATAAAGACCAGCATTAGTGGTAAATCTATACTGACTATCACAGATGGAAATGGGTTAGGCCAAAAAGGAAGCTGCATCAATTTTAAAGTAATTGACGGTAAGCTAAAATTTGAGCTGAACCAGGCGACCCTAACCGGGTCCAATCTCAAGGTCTCCAGCCAACTGAGCAGCATGGCGATTTTGATATAGGGGTTCGCAGTTAGATAATATTGATCCCGAAATAACCTGGAGTTGTCAAGGACACCTCCAAGTCGAGGGCATAGGCCGGAGGGATGGAAGGTACACGCACGGGGTCATAGAGTTTTTACAGAGAGGGTCTTTTCTTTATGTTCTCTGTGCGTTTTTTTTGAAAGCATTTTTATTGAAGATATACGTGCAGGGCTGCGAAGTTTTTACATGAGAGGGTCTTTTCTTCGCGTGCCCTGTACGTTTTTTTTCTCACTTTTAGGAAATGATAGCCCAATACTTTTCAGATCAATTGGGTAACAGGATTTCCCTTCAATACCCACCGCAGCGAATTGTTTCATTGGTGCCATCACAAACCGAATTATTATCTTATTTAGGGCTTGATGAATGTGTTGTCGGCATCACAAAGTTCTGCATTCATCCGCCTGATTGGCGCAGGCGCAAGGCTATTGTTGGGGGCACGAAAAAATTCCATTTTGACGTCATAGAAAAATTAAGTCCCGACTTGATCATAGGAAACAAGGAAGAAAATTATAAGGAGGGAGTTGAGCGGCTGCGTCAGGATTTTCCACTCTGGATGAGTGATATTTTAACCCTCCAAGATGCCTATTCCATGATCGAATCTGTAGGATGTATGACAGGCAGGCAATCGGAAGCATTGAACTGTATAAAAGAGATCACAACCAGCTTTGCGCGCATTAAGAAATATAAAGGTCAGTCCGTACTCTATCTAATCTGGAAAGATCCGTGGATGGCCGCAGCACGGCATACCTTCATTGATAATATGCTTTCGGCAATCGGACTGAACAACGTGCTGACGTCAAGTGAGCGATACCCCATAATGAGTATGGATGACATACAAGATCTGGCGCCTCACTATATTCTTCTTCCATCCGAGCCATATCCCTTCACGCAAAATCATGCCGATGATTTCAATCGCCTTCTCCGCCGATCCAAAGCGCTGCTTGTAGATGGTGAAATGTTTTCCTGGTATGGTAGCAGGTTGATTAAAGCAGCAGACTATTTTAATACCCTAGAGATTGAATGAACATCGAATCCAACAGTCTTCATATCATTCCAGAAATTAGGATACGATTTTCGCACAACGTCTGGACGTTCGATTTCTACATCCATTAAGGTTGCTAATGGCGCAAACGCCATAGCCATACGGTGGTCTTTATAAGTTTGAAAGTAAACAGAAGGGGGTAATGATGTTGAAGGAACTAACGTCCAATGTTCAGAATCATGCTCTATTAGATCTGCTCCTATTTTTCTCAATTCGTTTTGTAATGCCGCAATCCTGTCGGTCTCTTTTATACGCAGGCTCTCCAATCCGGTGAAGTATCCTCTGATATTCTTAGCAGCACATACGACCGCAACCGTCTGGGCCAAGTCGGGGCAATCCGTAAAATCGCATCTGAGCTCTTGTTTACTTTCCTTTTTCGATAATCTCAGCCAACCATCTTCAAACCTGCTTGCCACGCCCAAATCAATCATAAGTCCCATAACTGCGCTGTCCCCCTGGAAGGACTTATTCAAGAGCTTTGGCAGCGCAATCTCTGCTCGTTCCGCAAGGGCAGCAAAGGCAAACCAATAGCTTGCCGCTGACCAATCGGATTCAACTGTGAATGGCGCGGACGATAGCATTTGCTTTTGAATACTTATTTGGTTAGCCGTGGCGTTGCAACGGACGCCAAAATGATCCAAGATGGAGGCTGTCATGTCGATGTATGGCCGGCTGCCAACTCTGCCTTCTAGAGTCAGTGTTAGTCCCTGTGGCAAAACTGGAGCGATCATCATAAGGGCAGATATATATTGACTACTTATATCACCCCGTATCCTGACTATGTTTGTCTTTTGACCTGTGAATCCCCTTAGCCGGTGAGGAGGAAATCCTTCCTTCTCAAGATAATCAATTTGCGCACCCAGCGTTCTCAGGGCATCGACTAGTATCCCAATGGGTCGCTCCTTCATCCTTTCTGTTCCAGTCATTACTTTTTGTCGATTTGTAACAGAGAAGTAGGCAGTGAGAAATCGCATCGTTGTGCCAGCATCCTCCACATCAATGGTCTCGTCGTCAGAATTGATTAGCCTCAGCATAAGCTGCGTATCGTTGGCATCAGAAAGATTATGAATTTCAGATCTTCCGCCGGCCAGTGCGTTGATTATGAGCGCTCTGTTGCTTATGCTTTTTGAGGCTGGCAGTAGTGCCGCCTCTCCCTTCAAAACAGACGTTCGTTTAATTTTTATTGATGTATCCAACCGCTTGAAATGTTTTGCCGCGCAAATTACAGTTTGTGCGACATTTTTGTTAAATTCAGTGGAACATTTGCATGACAATTAAAGTTACAGGAGGGTATGAACACTACAGGAAAAATTGCCATTGGAGTAAGTCTGGCGTCAAGTTTTTTGTTAGCAGCATGGTTGCTTACTGGAGACAGGAGAGTAAAAACCAAAGATTTCGTGTCCAAAAAAACAGAAGGTTTGCGGAGCTCGCTTAAAACGGATAGAATATACACATCCGAACTGGATGGTTATTATATCTGAACCGATTGGTAGAATGATAATGCTTCAATTACCAATTCAAGACTAATTTCACAATCCCACCTTGCTTTTCCTATTCCATCCAGGAGAACGCACAATATCCTATTATCTTTATTCTTCTTGTCCTGCAAGGTAAGCTGTGCGATTGAGTCCAGTTCATTGTTACCGATGTTCACTTTTCCGTAGATCGATATTATATACGTGCAGATGCTTTTGAAATCAACGTCGGTCAAGTATCCTTGTTTCTTGGAGATATAACCTTCCGCGATCAAGCCTACAGCAATCGCCTCTCCGTGAAGGATCCTCTTCCCTTGGGCTAACCGATAACTTTCCAAGGCATGGCCGATGGTATGGCCAGCATTAAGTATTTTTCGAAGTCCAGTCTCCTTGGGATCCTGTGTTGTTACCCAAGCTTTAAACTCGACAGAATGCCTGATAAGTTTATCTATGGATTGATCCTTTAAATTTGTTGAAGCAATCTCTTTCCAAACCGACCGATCTGAGATTAGGGCATGCTTGATAACTTCTGCAAAGCCCGATCGCAGTTCTGCTTCTGGAAGCGACTTTAAGAAGCCATCATACAGCAACGTTAACGCAGGATTTTGAAACACACCAATGTGATTTTTAAGATGATCAAAATCTATTCCCAATTTCCCACCGATACTCGCATCTACTTGCGATAGGAGGGTCGTTGGAATAAGAATGAAATCAATTCCCCGCTTGTAGGTTGCAGCACAAAATCCACCCATGTCACCCAAAACACCGCCGCCCAAAACAACCAGGCAGCCATGACGATCAAGCGCTTGACTGGTCATGCCCTGCCAAATGCTCAAACATGTGTTGATGTTTTTCTCAGATTCACCACTCTTTACTTGTATGATAGCATAGTTCGGAAGGCTCGACTCGATGATCGGTAAACAATCCCGGTGTGTGTTTTCATCAACCAATACGGCCAGGCTGCTGTACTTTTTATTGCTTAGGAAATTCTGCAAATCCTCCCCAGGTTTGTCTGTTAGCAAAATGTTCTCTGGAAGCATTAATTGGATTTATATCAATTAGCGAAAGTTATTAAAAACTCATCAAAAGCAATTGACTATTCATATGGGTGCCGTTATTTCCGATTATATTTAGGCGATCGAACATATGGATGCAGAGCCTAATATTTCGTTTGAGGACACGGCAATCGCTTTCAAATATAAATCCAAGCTTGCGTTAAGGAAGGCTCATTTTATTTTCGGACTTATTAATCATCCCTGGATGTCTGCCCTAGCTATAGCCTCAGTGAAATTGGCTCTCATGCTCAGGCTTCCAGTTGAAGGCATCATTCGTAGTACCGTCTTTTCGCATTTCTGTGGTGGTGAGAGCATAGAGGAAAGCGAATCCACAATAAACCAGCTGGGGAAATATGGTGTTCATACTATCCTGGATTATTCTGTCGAGGGAGAGAAATCTGAGGCAGGCTTTGAAGCCACGATGGAGGAAATCATCCGAACGATAGAAAGAGCCAATCTCTCTAGAAATATTCCATTTTCAGTCTTCAAGGTAACGGGCGTTGCCTCTTCCGAATTGTTGGAAAAAGTGCAACGAAAGGAGAAGCTTTCAAGCGAAGAGTCAGATGCGTTCAACAGAGTACAACAACGCGTTGATAAGATTTGTGAGAGAGCTCATTCCTGCAAAATTCCGGTGCTGGTAGATGCTGAGGAAAGCTGGATACAGGATGCTATTGATTCCATAGCCTACCGGATGATGGAGAAATACAACAACGGACGCGCGATCGTTTTTAATACGTTTCAATTATACAGGACCCAAACTCCAAGAAATCTTCGAGATGCGTATCATAATGCAACCATGCATAATTATTATCTCGGTGCCAAGCTTGTACGCGGTGCCTATATGGAAAAGGAACGCGACCGGGCGGATAAGCTGGGCTATCCCAGCCCAATATTCACAAGCAAGGAAGACACGGATAATGCTTTTAACCAGGCCCTCGCTTTTTGTATTGATCACAAGCAACGTATTTCAGTGATGTGTGGATCCCATAATGAGTACAGCAATTATTATCTCACAGTGCTGATGGATAAACACGGCATGAGCAACAAGGATGAACGTGTATGGTTTTCACAGCTTCTGGGAATGAGCGACAACATTTCCTTCAATCTCGCGGCTGCAGGTTACAATGTGGCGAAATATGTTCCCTATGGACCAGTGCGCTCAGTCATGCCCTACCTTTTCAGGCGGGCGGATGAAAACACCTCTGTTGCAGGACAAAGCAGCCGTGAGCTTACACTCATTAAAAAGGAAATGGAACGGAGACGCTCATCTCCCGGCTAGACCTGCCGCAGCGATCGAAATTGCATCAATATTACCATTCCATTTTTCACTCCGGCTAATTCGCGTATTTTTGCCAAAATTTTGAATATGCAACTGAGCGAACAGGAGATCATACGCCGACGAAGCTTGGAGGAGTTTGCAAAGCTGGGTATTAATCCCTACCCCGCTGACTTGTACGAAGTAAATGCTTCAGCACGCGAAATCCTGGAAAATTATGAACGTCAGAAAAGTGACTACCGGCAGATCTCCATCGCTGGCAGAATCATGAGCCGAAGGATTATGGGTAATGCTTCTTTCGCCGAATTACAAGACGAAACCGGTCGCATTCAGATCTACATCCGACGCGATGATATATGTCCTGGCGAAGATAAAACGCTCTACAATACGATTTTTAAGAAGCTGTTGGACATCGGCGATATTATCGGCGTCAAGGGGTATGGCTTCACAACACAAACCGGAGAGATATCCATACATGTAACCAGTCTGACGGTTCTGGCTAAGTCGTTGCGCCCACTGCCCATTGTGAAAGAAACAGTCGACGATCAGGGCAAGGTAGTCCGCCACGATGCGTTCACCGACCCCGAACAACGATATCGTATGCGCTATGTCGATCTTATCGTAAATCCAAATGTTCGCGACACCTTCATAAAACGCACCCAGCTGGTAAACTCAATGCGCCAGTATCTCAACTCGAAGGCATATCTCGAAGTAGAGACACCGGTTTTACAACCCTTATACGGTGGGGCTGCTGCTCGTCCCTTTAAGACCCATCACAACACGCTTGATATGACTTTGTATCTGCGTATAGCCAATGAGCTTTACCTGAAGAGGTTGATTGTCGGCGGATTTAATGGCGTGTACGAGTTCTCCAAGGACTTTAGGAACGAGGGTATGTCTCGCTTTCATAATCCAGAGTTCACCCAGGTTGAACTTTACGTTGCCTATAAAGACTACTATTGGATGATGGACCTCGTTGAAGAAATGATTGAAAAGGTGGCACTCGACCTGCATGGAAAAACTCAGGTAAAAGTTGGCGACAAAGTAATAGACTTTAAGAGCCCCTGGAAGCGGTACACAATGTTCGAGGCAATTCAACATTTTACGGGAATAGATATTTCAAATATGAGCGAGGATCAGCTCAGGGATACTTGCCATCAACTTCGCGTACCAATGGATAAAACGATGGCTAAGGGTAAACTCATCGACCAGATCTTTGGTGAGAAGTGCGAACCCCACCTTATCCAACCAACTTTTATTACAGATTATCCCGTTGAGATGTCGCCTCTTGCAAAGAAACACCGAAGCAAGCCTGGATTGGTAGAACGTTTTGAAGCGATTTGTAACTCGAAGGAAATCGCAAACGCGTTTAGTGAATTAAATGATCCCATTGACCAAAGATCGCGTTTTGAAGAGCAACTTGAGCTAGGAATGAGAGGGGATGAAGAAGCGATGACTTTGGACGAGGACTTTCTGCGTGCCCTGGAATTCGGGATGCCTCCAACGGCTGGCCTGGGTATCGGAATCGACAGGTTATGCATGATCATGACAAACTCACCGTCAATACAGGATGTGCTGTTCTTTCCTCAGATGAAGCCGGAGAACCCAGTCCCGAATATGACGGAAAAGGATTTCGAAAGCTTGGGTGTTCGGAGGGACTTGATACCTGTGCTTCAAAAAATGGGAATCACCTCTAAAGCGCAGCTGAAGGATATGAAGGCATCGAAGCTATTTAATGACGTATGCGGCCTTCGCAAGAAAATGAAGCTAGAGAATGTAAAAAATCCTACTATGGAAGAGGTGGAGGGATGGTTGAAAAGCTAAAAGCTAAAAGCTGAAAGCGAAAAGCTAGAGTGAAGAGTGACGGAGTGCCTGCTCATTTTATAAGTACCACCCTAATAACTAATAACTATTAAATAACTATTAACTAATAACGGATAACGGATAACGGATAACGGATAACGGATAACGCATCTTGTCACAAGTTATCAAAGAACGGCTTCCTGCGCTCAAGTTTCAAATCCTGTAACAACGAGGATTTAACATTGATGGTGAAGTAAAATTGTTGAAATCTTCCAAATGGCGTCCAATTTATGCTCATCGTCCAGCAATGCAAATCCCGGGTTATTCCAATATTTGTCAACGTGAACTCCTTCGATTCAAAGTGATAACCAGTGCTGTAAGTAACCTTCCATTTTTCTGAAAGGGAAACATCACCCGATGCATTTACCGTCTGGGTTACGTTGGCCGGTGCATTAAGGCTGTGAGAATAGTTGAGATTGTAGCTTATATTCAAACTCCACGGAATTTCAAAGTCCACGTAGACGTCAGGGTTTTGCAGTAAGAATTGTTTCTCCTGTTCCGGCAATTCGGACTTGCCTATTTTTTCTCTGCTGCTGGTATTTTTACTTCGCGCCCTCGGGTTCAGATTGGTACTCAAGGCCAAAGTGGCATTGGTAATTCGGCCGACCTGCCCGGATTTCCAGGCAAGTTCGTCCAGCCTCTCTTCGACTGGTAAACCGGCTTCATTGAGTGTGGTTTTTATATAGTATGGGTTGAGCGTAGCAGCCAGGTTAATGTTCACCAAATTATCAAGAATATTTGTATTGGCTGAGATATTTATGGGTGCAAGTTTGAACGAATCAGCTATGAAGTTATAACTGGAATTCAACGACAGATTATTCAACAACATCACCTTACGCGCGACCGAGTCCTGAGATCCCTGAACTTTCATTTCAACGTTATTGCCTATGCCAAATCCCAAGGAACTGCTGTTACCAAGACCCGAGCCACCATACACAAACCCCTGATATCGATCCTGATAAATTTCGTTACCTGCCCTATCGGTAAATTTTTGGAAATAGTCTTCATTTATTGAAAAGTCCGGTGTGTAACTGTACGATACAGTGGGGTTGATAACATGTCTTATTGCTTTGACTTTGCTCGTCTTTTTTTTGAAGATATAAGTTCCATAAATTCTTGTTGTGAGGGCCGCACTAACCGAATAGTTTGCAATGCGGTTAAAGCCTTTCAGCGTGTCGGTTTTGAGTAGTAGGGTCGAATCGCTGTTATACGCCCAATTCAATTTTTCCCCGTACCATTTC
>JAICGJ010000121.1 GCA_025923195.1 Chryseolinea sp. | reverse complement strand
CAAAATGGGACGTGAAATCACGGTTACATGAAATTGAAGTTCCCACGCTTACGGTAGGCGCAACCCACGACACGATGGATCCTGAGCACATGAAATGGATGGCAACTCAGGTAAGGAAAGGAAGGTTCTTACTTTGTCCCAACGGAAGTCATTTGAGCATGTGGGATGATCAGCAGCATTTTTTCCCGGGCGTGATTCAGTTTATTAGAGATGTAGATGAAGGTAAATTCTAAAAGAAGAAAATTTTGGGGTCGCTAGGTTTTTTTAATATAGGCCCGTCTTATTTACGTTTGTTTAAAACCCGGCGTTTTTGAATGTCTTTCTATCTCGACGTGTGCATGACATGGTCGTGCGCGCTGCCATCGTGTTAAATTAACCGCAGGAAATAGCCCAATACATAAATCATGCAAATCCCATGATCCTAAAAATCATATTAAGACCATTTTTTTATAACGGCATTTGCTGTTAGTTTATAGTCGAGATCCGGAGATCGAATGCTATGCAACAAATCAATACAGACAGCGATGCACCTGCGGTTCTACATGTGGAACCTGTACTGGCAGTCAAAGATGTAAGCGCAACATTGCGTTACTGGAGCGACGTGCTCGGCTTCGAGAACACATGGTCATTCGGCAATCCTCCCAACCACGGAGGCGTTTCGTGGAAGGGATCGGCATTCATTCAGTTTAGCCTACAGCCGGATCTTGCGGATAGAGGACGTGGTCATTCCATTTGGATCAGGGCGAGAAACCTGGACAAGCTATATGAAGTGCATCAGCGCAACGGTGCCGCTATAGCATCTCCCCCGGAAGACAAGCCCTGGGGTGCTACCGAATATACTGTAGAGGACATCAACGGGTATTATATTCACTTCTCTGCGCCAGCCGGCGACAAACCCATCCGTACTAAGCCACCTGGTGAAAACGTTCGTCTTGCGCTCAGAAAGCCTACCAGATTCGAGTATAACAAGGTCCTGTCATCGATCGGCTGGGCAACACCAAGCCTGAACCTGGTTGAACCGCCTGGCATCAACGGTGTTGTAGCGTTGGATGCCGAGGGAAATGCCATAGGCTGTGTGTTGTTGCTTGGCGATAATGAGGGATTCTATTACATCAAGGACCTCGTTGTTGATCCGGCCTGGCAACGACAGCATATCGGAACGGAGATGATGTTCATGCTTATGGGTTGGCTGAAGTCCAATGCACCAAACAATGCTACGATCGGACTGTTTTGCGGAGATTACCTTGCGGCGTTCTACAAGCAATTCGGGTTCATGCAGGCAACAGGTATGTACCAGCAGATCCTCCGGAAGGAGACGCCTAGGGAAAGTGATAAGTGATGAGTGGATAAGCTTCCAACTTTTAGTTTTTAGCTAAAATGGTACTTTTGTCGATCATTGAATCAACCCTATGCATATTCAAAAAGTCCTGATCTTCTTTTTTTTACTCATTTATCTTTTACCCTCAAGTTTGGTGGCACAAAAAGCTGATGTTGTCATAAAAAAATACATTGCCTTTATAGGCGGTAAGAAGAATTGGGAAAAAGTCAAGACATTGAAGACTTCTGGCAAATACAATTATGGAGGGATCGAATTCCCGTTCACTGCCTACGCAAAAGCACCAAATCTTTATAAATTCATAGTACCGTTGGAAGGTAAATATTATGCTCAGGCTTTTGATGGAGAGAAAGGCTGGAAGATCGATGCTTTTAAGAATGAAGCCTCTCCGACCATGCTAACCGGAAAAGAAGCACAATCCATGGCAAATGAAGCGGATGTAGAATTGGAAGGTGCATTCATCGATTACAAACGAAAAGGCCATACGGTCACACTGGAACAAAAAGATACCATAGATGGAAAAATTTGCATCGGTGTGAAGTTAACTCGCGCCAACGGTGATGTTGAAACATATTATTTCGATGACGTAAATTTCTCCGTTGTAATGAAGATTGCTGCGTCGAAGAACGGAGAATTGCAAGCGACAATGCTAAACACTTTATATAGTGATTACCGGAATGTCAATGGCATCAAAATTCCCTTTAAATCAGTTAGCATGTCAAACGATCAACTCATACTTGAGGTCTCGATCGAAAAGGCTGAGGTAAACCCAACGATCGATGATAGGGAGTTTCAACCACCGAATTGACCAATACGAGTTCATCCTATTTCTTTTTTTACAAACAAGGCTGGTGGCTGACGGGTGGCAAATCAAAGCAGCCTCAATCACCCGGCGTGTAATGAAATTGTTGCAATGTTCAAAATTCGAAGTGTTGTCCGAAATGGACTCCTCCGGAGAAGTTAACGGATATCCACCCGAAGTATGCGGAAAAATGATTTTACAAATAGCTGTGATTACGCGCAAAATCGTCTAGCCATACTATGAAAAGCCTCTGCGACCTTTGCCTGTTTTTACTCTGAGGCCTCCGCGTTTAAAAAATCGCAATTATCCCTACGTTTAAGTGTTTAAGCGTTTTTAAGATTACCAAGGTGTCGAAAGGGAATGTAGAAAATGCGACTCGTCAAGTAATGGTAGCCGATCATCACAGTTGTTACCCCCAACGCTCCTTTATTCGTTTCTTAGGATAGGATTTTACCACAACTAAAAATCAAAACATATGAAAAAAATCAGCTCATCTTCATGGATCTATTCCCTGATGGGAGTTATCCTTTGCAGCATTCTTTTTTCGTTCTCAGCAACGATGCCAGGCGCACATAGTTTCCAAGTTTATCTCGACAACAAACTAGTGATCGACCAGTATGTAAATTCCAAAATGGCCGCGCCAAAATTGCTTTTAGATCCGGTTGAAAACCATGATCAGCTTATTGTGAAATATAACGAATGCGGACGTACGGTAACCGGCAGAACAATTACCATCAAAGACGGCAACGATAAGGTTTTAAAGTATTGGCGTTTTGAAGGTTCTTCCACTGGTTATGAAAATCCGATGGCGTTTCGAGTGAAGGACATCACGGCGCTGAAACAAAAAGGACGTAATTCACTTAAGCTTTATTATTCATCAAAAGAATTTCCGGAAGGACAACAGATCGCTAATCTTGTGATCGGTAAGGATGATGCAGAAACGGCGTTGAGGTGAATGGGTTGAGTGTGTTATCGTGTTTAGGTGTTTATGTGTTTGCGTGGCTGTCACAAATTTCCAACGCCAACTGTCTTATGAGAAATACCTATGCCAACAACACTTTAAATCGTTTGCAATGGACGCGAAAACTGAAACTTTTCTTGAATACAAAGCGCTCCTGTTTTCAGTTTCCTATAATATGCTAGGGGAGGTTGAGGCAGCCGAGGATATTGTGCAGGATACCTTTCTGAAATGGATGCAAATGGACAAACAGGATGTCCGCCACATCAAGGCTTACCTTGTCAAGACGGTGACGAACAAATGCATTAACTACCTGGACAGTGCTAGAATAAAGCGCGAGGAGTATGTGGGACTGTGGCTGCCGGAACCGCTGGTGAACTACGACCTGAATAAGCCGTTTGCAAGCGTGGAATCATACCACGCACTCTCCATTGGTTTCCTGGTGCTACTGGAAAAATTAACGCCTCAGGAGCGCGCCATATTTTTGTTGAAGGAAGTATTCGCATACGATTACTTTGAACTATCGGAAGTCTTTGATAAATCGGAGGAAGGCTGCAGACAGATCATGAAGCGGGCAAGGGAGAATCTCGGAAAGGATGCCAAACGTTTTGAAGTGGATGTAAAGTTGCACGAAAAAATGCTAAACAAATTTCTATCGGCGGTTTCTGAAGGTTCTCTGGAGCATTTCATCGATTTGTTAAAGGAAGATATCACCTTATATGCCGACGGTGGAGGCAGTACAATTCAAGTCCGGGGTCAGCGCCTTTCAGCATTTCCAAAACCTATAAACGGAAAGGATCATGTAAGCCGGTCCGTAATTAGCAGCATGGCCAAGCTTAAGCACCTTCCTGGTATTCGCCATGAAATTATTATCGTGAATGGTTTGCCCTCCATACTTTCATATTCTGGAGAAAAACCCATAGCAGTCGTATCTATAGAACCGGACGGCGATAAGATTATGCACATATACATTCAAACAAATCCAGACAAGCTCAGGCGTTTTTTGAAGGAAGTTTAATCCCTTTAATAGGCAACTTCTATAGTGGAGCAAAATGTATCCGGATGATCTATCGCCTTTAGGATAAAATGCGCGAGGTCGTCGCGTCCGATAGTCAGGGGGTGACGCACGTGATCGTTCAGTGCAACCCTGTATCTACCGCTAAGGTTTCTGTCAATGAGCCGGGGAGGCCTGACAATGGTCCATTTTAACTCGCTTTTCTTTACCAGCGCTTCCATTCGCAGCATGTCGGAAAAAGTATTCCTTAATAGGGGTTGCAGTACAAACCTCGTCGCCAACTTCAACGGAAGGGACATGCCTGGTGTGACTTCTACACCAAGAGCAGAAACACATATCAGGCGGGGTACCCGCCACTTCGACATCGCATTCACAACATGGAAAATACCTTGCGAATACAGCGTTGTGGGTTTGTCTCGATTTACTCCAACTACAGAGATTACAGCATCCTTCCCTTGCAATTGACGCTCATAACACTCAGGGGATAGAATATCACCCTCAATCAACGTCAGCCTTCCATCGTCGTGCAGTTGTGATTTCATCGTCTGCAATGTCCCCGTGTGGCGGGCCAGCGCTGTTACGTAATGCCCTTGATCCAGTGCCAGCTTAACGACACTATGGCCTGTGCCGCGAGAGGCACCGAATACTATTACTTTCATATTTCGTTTGTGATCAACCTGTTTCTTTATATGACAGGCCGCGGTTCTATTTTGTGACGCGAGCTGGCGTCCATTTCACAACTTTATTGTCCACAGGCATACAAGTCTGCAGATATTCAAAGATGGCACCTAAGTCTGCCTCCGTCATGCCAGCATACATCGTCCAAGGCATGGGTGTATTGAAATCGTCCTTCCCAACGGGTAAACTATGGGTGCTGTCAGTATCAAAAAATTTAAATCTACGTATAAACATTTCTTTGTTCCATCCGCCTATACCGGATTCAATGTCAGGCGTTATGTTAGATGAGGTGACGACACCTGAAGGGATCATGAATTCCCTACCACCGGCGTAGTCCATCCCTTCGGCGTATTTACTTCCCTCCATCCGGGTGTGGCAGCTAAAGCATGACGCTATATTGGTAAGATACCTACCATGCGACAGCGTATCAGTCGACAGCGGCTGTGGCACTGGCGTATAGCTTTGAAGTGGGATGATCCTGGCTATGAAATTGATTGGAAAGTTTAGTTCCTTTTTCTTCAAATCATTCTCAATCGGTTCCAGTGTTTTTAAATATGTAACGATGGAATACACATCCTCTCTGCTAATTAAATTATAGTTGGGATATGGCATGATGGGAAATAATGGCTCATCGTTCCGGGTTACACCACAAGTGATGGCCCGGATCAATTCCCCATCGCTCCAGGTCCCCAACGAGAAAGGTGTTATGTTCGTAATCGTTATCGTTCCGGGAAAGCCATTTTCTGGATTAATGAGATCACCACCGCCGCCTTCAGTTCCGGGTTTGGGTGGAGCTGCAAATCTGGTCCAATCCCGAATGGAATGACAACCAATGCAACCAGCTACATTCCTCGACAGGTACCTGCCGCGTTGTAATCGTTGTGGGTCCGGTTTTATTATTATATTCTCAGGGGGATCCGATCTGGGATATGTCACCTTTAAGTAAACAAGCACAAGTACGATCAGAACTGTAATGACTCCGGCTACCAGTGATACCACCCTGAAAACACTCTTCATAAAATAACATTTTGTCCATCCCAGGGCATAATTCAGTTACTGAACATTTGCCCAGGTTCATAAGACAATCCAGCGAACAAAAATGTGACATCCAAATTTTGGGACCTAAGAATCCATAACCTGTCACATAAATGTATATATGACTGTCATATGTTTGAAAGCATGTTGGCAGGATGGAAAAAGCATACGATTATCCCTCCCAGACAACGGCTGATTTATTTACTAACTAAAATTATAAGAAATGAAAAGGAGAAAATTGATCTATTGGATAACAACAGGAATGGTATGTTCAGTCATGATCTTCAGCGTATTCAGTTTTACAGTTTTTGACTACCAACTTTACCCGGAAGGAGCATTTGAACATCTGGGACTGCCGTATTATTTCAAGGTTGAATTGACTATCGCAAAAGTATTAGGCATACTCACTTTGCTAATACCCGGTATTCATGCAAAGATAAAAGAGTTTGCGTATTTCGGCTTCGCCATAACCCTGCTCTCCGCCAGCATTGCTCACTTCGCAACCGGGGACGGGATTCTCTATGTTATTGATCCTTTGATATTCCTGGGCATCCTGATAATATCGTATACTTATTTCCGGAAATTGCGGGCGGAGCAGTCGGAGGCATCAACAACATCAATAGTTAAAAACGGTAAGTCAGAGCCAGCCCCTTACTCTGTGAAGTGATGCGCATCCCTACAGAAACGTTTTTCAGCTTTTGCTCGTACTTATTCTGATTGTAGCCACCGACAATCCACAGTGGGATTCCGGCGCCAACTGCACTCACACCTGCGATCGAAGTCAGCGCGAGAGCAATGTCGTCTTCTTCCGAATGTAGGTAGTAATAGTCCTCGCTGTTAATTTTTGCTGCTACAACAATTAGGGCGATAGTACCAGCGACCGACAACACCGTTCCTGCTGTTTTCATTCTTCTATATTTTTCCGCCTTCTCCAGGTAAAACAATCTTTCATCCATCTGTTGTGCACAGGATTCAAAGCCAAAAAATATCAGGCAAACGGATAGGCAGATCTTCATAATCGGAATAGTCGCAAACTAATATAACGAAACTTTTAACAATTTTAGTGAAGTACCCTAGGAATAACCATGCTTTGCGCAATTGACAAGGTACAAAATATCAACCCTTTCTATCTCTCCACTCCTACCGGGTAAACCAAATACCTGTCGTCATAGAAGCGGGATCGCTCGTAAAACCACGCGTATACTTTTGCCTTGTCGTTCGCGAATTCCGGCTCCTCTCTTTTCTTCAACTCGAATTCATTTCGCAGATTCTCATCTTTCTGCAGCATCCGACGGGCGAGGGGTTCAATGGCGTATTCCTCAATGTATTCCGTGCGGCTAAAAATCTCCGGAAAAAATCCCCATGATAAAAAGCTGTCAGGAGATTCTGCTTCCAGCAGGTATACTATTAAGTCGCCAAGCGCCTGATCAGTTGGTATTCGGACAGAACCGGGATAAAATGTTTCCTTGTGTTTCTTCGCTTGCACTTTAGCCGTCACGTTAAAGTGCCCCTCAAAAGGTTCGGCGGAAATTTTTGTATCGTGGAGATGATACAATTCCACATCCACCGTCCTTGCCTCCGTTATTTTTTCCATTTCAATGCCATGCTTTGCCAGGCGACCGATCACATCGGCATACGTTGCGGGTACCCAATACGCTTTTGGCCGCTTTACACTTACACCCGGCAAGTTTACACGGTTGTAGGGAATCTTTTGCGTTACCGGCTTGCCTGTCCATCGAACATAGTCTCCAGTAGTCACTTCCGACTTTTCTAAGGTTGATTCAACACCAAGAAAGGTTACCGAGTCTTGTTTTGCCGGCGATACCCACGTGATCACCACCTCGTTACTACGCAGCACAACATCCGACTGAATGGCTTTCTTCATGGAGGAGCTTTCATTTCCCACAATTTGCAACAGCGCCTCCAGGAAAACATAAGTGCCCAATACCCGCTGCTTGAAGGGTTTGAGCGAATGATTCTCCACTAGGATGGAAGGAATTCGGCGTAGGTCACCATAGTTGGTAGAGAACCGCGGCATGTAGGGGAAGTCTGTTCTTCCCTGGGTAAAGTCGCGGTCGTTTGTGGCAAAGATCAACGGCCCAGGTATGTGTCCGTAAGCTTTTAGTCCCTTGTCGATGGCAGGGCGAAAAGTCTGGGCCAGCCATTTAGCGATTGCCGGTGAGTATTCTACATTGCCATAGGTAATATCGTATTGATAGTCGGCGCCGTCTGTGACATGAAGATCGACATAGAAGGAAGGATTGTAATCATTCATTACTTGCACGAGGGCGGTGACCTCTTCCGAATCCAGCTTCGTGTAGTCACGGTTCAGATTCAGGTTGCGCGCATTGGCACGCCATCCCATATTCTCCGGACCCCTTTGGTTCGGACGATTGTAAGGCGACACGCGCTCATGACCGTCTACATTCAGAATAGGGATGAATAGAAGGTTAGCGTTTTTCAACAACTCCCTTTTATTGCCGAAGGCGATATCGCGAAGCAACATCATCCCCGCATCTTTGCCATCAATTTCACCGGCATGAATTCCCGCCTGAACCAGCAGTAACGGTTTGGCAGAGGAACGAAGGGCAGCCTTATCAAATGTCTTATCCAGCGAGGCAATAATCATTTCAATCTTTCGTCCATTTGCGCTTTGCCCCACCGTGATCATCTCCAGCACATCAGATGCCGCGCAAAGTCTACCGAACCACGCTATCGTTTCCACATATGAAGGCGTTCGGACAAAATCGCTTTGTTCCGTTGGCGTTATCCATGCATTGTTTTTCTTGGCAATTAACTCCAGGCTTTTCCCCCTCCATGGAAGAACGGGTGGAAGAATCTCTTCCAATTGACCTATGGCTGCGAAGGGAAGGCATATGCAGAGTACAACGAACAAGTGTATCATATGAAGGTTGTTTTTGGAGGGACCAAATTTAGGAAAATGCAATGGCATCACGATTTGGATTTGTCTTTTATTACTTGCTGGTCCTCTCGTGAGTCTGATTTCAGTTCACCTGCATTGATAAAGTCTGACCTGTCCTTTTGAGAATTGCAAATTCTTGCGGCCCTTACTCAATAATAATTCCAAAATATCAATACACGACTGTTAATCGCAAACCCGGGTGGGTCTCGCGTAGGAACGCAGAGCCTTTCTAAGACATTCCTCTGCGATCGTCTCGTATATTTCTGCGGTCTCCGCGGGTATTAGCGCTGCGGTCTCTGCGTATATTTGCATTTACAGGTTTCGAGGATTGTGAAAAGGTAGGGGTTGTAATGGTAGTACGCCTCAAAGATTTAACCGCAAAGGACGCGGAGAAAAGTACCTGCCTGCGTTACTCTGCGGCAGGCACGCGCGGAATACGCAGAGGCCTCGATAAAAAGTATTTTGCGACCTCTGCGGGTAGTAGCTCCGCGGTTTCTGCGTTAAAGTCTTGGATGACGCAGTAATTCCTTCCCTTACTCCTGACCCTTGTTCATGCCTCACAGAAAACAGAATCGCATCTATGTTAGGTAAGCTAATATTTTATCGCACAAACGCTGAGGAGTGTAGGCAAAAAAGTTGTGCAGTGACGTTCGATGAAATTTGGTGCGGCGATACAGAAATTTCTTCACAAGTACACCGCGATGTAGTTTCGAAAAATCCTAATTGTTACCTTCATAACACTTGAATTGAACCCAACCTCATTTTCGTGTATAAGATTACTGATCTCTCTCGAAATTTCGTTATCGGTTCTTTCTCCGTTGTTTGTTTGATGTCGTCCCACGTATGTTTATCGCAGTCAGCCCGAGAATGGTTGAATGTCTCATATGCTGGGGATACACTAACGGGTCATCGGATGGATATTTTTTTGCCGGAGGGAAATGGCCCCTTTCCCGTAATTGTTTCGATAGCAGGTAGCGCCTGGTTCGGCAACAATACCAAGGATCGTGCCTTTGCCATTGGCAAGCCATTGTTGGAAAGAGGCTTTGCGATTGTAGCCGTCAACCACCGCTCCAGCAGGGAGGCAATCTTCCCAGCGCAAATCCATGACATCAAGGCTGCGGTCAGGTTCCTGCGGGCAAACGCGAAAAAATATTCATTGGATGTCCGTTTCATAGGTATTACGGGTGATTCTTCAGGCGGTCATTTATCTGCCTTGATGGGGACAAGCAAAGGTGTCCGCGAACATCAGGTTGGAAAAAATCGAATTTCGTTAGAAGGCTCAGTAGGAAATTTCACAAAGGAGAGTAGTCATGTCAATGCCGTTGTCGATTGGTACGGTCCCACTACGTTTCAAAAAGTCGATTCATGTGGAAGCAGTTTTTCACACAGTGCGCCGAACTCGCCCGAGTCGACTCTGATAGGCGCGCCTATTCAGGAAAGCAACGATCTTTGTGCACTTGCCGACCCTATAACCTACATAGACAAAAATGATCCACCATTCTTAATCCTGCATGGCGATGCTGATTATATAGTTCCTTTATGTCAAAGCATTTTCCTGGACAAGGCATTGAAAGAAAGGGGGGTAGCCAGTGAGTTGATCATCGTCAAGGGTGGCGAACATGGCAAGGGAATGTGGGTCGACGAATACACGGGCCGTATGGTCCGCTTTTTCGAGGATGAGTTGAAAAAAACCCGCTGAATCTTTGAGGCGAGACTGTTTTGCGAATGAATGCAGGAACATCTCTCATTCAAATCCACAGGCACTTGGTAACTATTCGTGAAGTGAACATGGAATTACATTCAAACCTCGCGTGATACAGAGTTTCTACAAACCAGAAGTATGCAAGGCGGAGAAATTCCTTTGTGGCGGCAAACAGCAGACGCCTTACTCGAGCACAACTTCAAACTTCAAACTACTTCAACTTCAAACGTGCCTTTAGGAACATCAGTTCGCCCACGGATTTTTCTTCCTATAGAGAGGTTGTTTTGCTTTTCCTTTTGATATGACGGTCTTGCGCTGCTTTTTTTTCTTGCTCTTCTTTTTCTTTTTGGCTTTGTAATTATAGTCCGATGGATAACCGTATGCCGCCTTCGCACCCCGCGTATTAGACTGCCTGCCCTGGGCTAGAAGGTTGATGGCAGACATGGCGATGAGCACTATTGTAATGATGGCAATGAATTTCAGATTCTTCATACAAAGACGCGAGTTAAACTTACCTTTCGTTCGACAGTGTATAGCTTATTTTAACGCCGGACGAAGCAATAAAAATATGCGAAACAGAAATGAATTTAGAATTCGCCATCATTTATTATTGCCATTTAGCAAAATTTGGGGGCCACGGAGGTA
Source organism: Chryseolinea sp. (assembly GCA_025923195.1). Taxonomy (GTDB): domain Bacteria; phylum Bacteroidota; class Bacteroidia; order Cytophagales; family Cyclobacteriaceae; genus Chryseolinea. The sequence continues at coordinate 7,840 of JAICGJ010000121.1, read as the reverse complement.
ATCCTCCCAAATTTTTCGGAAAACCTAATGCTCTATGACGAATTCGAAATCAGCGGCAAACGTGGTCGAACCCAGCGGAGGCCCTTGTGTCAACCGGGTGGGCTAATGGACCCCTAAACGGCGGAATTTATGCTATGTGTGTCGGCACCAGAGAATGCAAATGGGCATTTGATGATAGGTAATTAAAAATCAGTAGATATCGGTTCATCTTACACGACGTCGAAATTCGTCAAAACGTCCTCCAATTCGTGTTTCCCTTTAACAGTCGCATAGGGTAAAAATATTCTGGCGATCATATTGAGATAGTGCTCCAGTTGCTGCTCTTCAGTCAAGCTCTTATAAGAAATAGCCGCCTCTGAAATCCAGAACCTGGCAATCAGCGCAATTGCCGACACAAGAAAGTCTATTTCTGCCTGAGTTTTTGTGTTGAGGTACCTATGTTTTTTGAGCGCCATGATGTTGATCGTCCAGGTTTCGTTTCGTTTTGCTTGGACCTTGCTGTAACGCTTAGCGATAATAGGATTCCGCACCATGAGGTGGACGAAGCTTAGCATTAAACAACGGTATTTTATGTGATTGCGAAACACACTTTCCAGCATCTTAAAAAAATCTTTCATCGTAAGTTGATCGTAAGGCACAATGGTTTGATTATTCGCTGCAGCAAGATCTAACGAAAGGCGGTTAACCAAGTCATCCTTCGTTGGAAAATAATAGGTAAGGTTGCCGATGCGCATGCCTAGTGATGCCGCCAGTTCTCTCATGCCGACGTACTCAATTCCTGCATCATTGAACATTGCCAGGGCGGTTTGCACGATCCTTTCTTCGGTTCCCGATCTTCGTTCCATAAAAATTTGGTCATTGTCCTAACTTATTTTTATATCCTGCGTTAGTTAGGTCATTGTCCAAATATCGCAAACAAAAACCACAATAAACTCATGATCCGTATCATTCTTCTCTCCTTTTCAGCAGCCACGGCAGCCGGACTGCTATTTGTCAACGTGTACAATTCTGTCGTGGACGCCGCGAATTGGAATGCCGCCCTCCCTGGCTCAATCATGGCAGCCCGCGATTATTTTAAAGTTGCCAGTCCAGGCACGTTTTTTCGAATTGTGTCGCCGGCAGGACAGGTATTAGCGCTTGGAACCTTGATCGCCTGTTGGAATTATGGCCGTTTGCGATACATCGCCCTAGGCACGCTCGCACTCGCCATCTTTGCCGATGTGCTTACATTCAGTTACTTTTATCCCCGCCTCGACATCATGTTTTCCGCGTCAATGGAATCCGGCAGTCAACTTATTCAACGCGCTGTAATGCAATGGTCATCCATGAACTGGTTTCGAAGCGCCATGTGTGCCGTCAACACTTTCCTTGCCTTTACAACCTTAGTCCTAACCGCAAAAAGAACGGCCTTATGAAATTCAGGTATCCACATACTATAGACAACGGGGGCGGCGAAGAACTCACCTTCATCAGACGGGTTGACAATGACTCGGGAGGAATGCTCGAGATAGAAAACCGAGTTCAACCGGGGTCCGGCCCACCCATGCATGTTCATTTTTTCCAGGATGAAAGTCTTACAGTAGTGAAAGGTAAAATTGGAGCGCAGCTCGCGGGACAGCCGCCAACGTTTCGTGGTCCAGGCGAAACCGTCACCTTTTTTCGGGGTGAAATTCACAGGTTCTGGAATGCTGGTGAAGATGTTTTGATTTGCACAGGTTGGGCAAAGCCTGCACACAATCTAGAATATTTTCTGACCGAGATCTATCGTTCTACAAAAGCCAATGGGGGACATCGGCCGTCTGCATTTGATGGTGCGTATCTGATGTCCAAATACAGGACGGAGTTCGATATGAACGAGGTGCCCACATTCGTTAAAAAAGTAATATTCCCGATTACCGTATTTTTCGGAAAGTTGATGGGCAAACATCGGAAGTATGCGAGTGCGCCGGAGGCGGTAAGAGGGTAGAGTGTTGGAGTGCTGGAGTTCGAAGTGTTGAAGTTAACGGATATCCACTCGAAGCATGCGAAAAATAATTTAACTAGTAAGAGGAAGCGACACAGGTATATCTTTTAATAAGCATGCACTGTTCTATAAAAAATACTCTGCGGCCTCTGCGCGGTTTTAACTCCGCGGGTCTCTGCGTTTACGTCGGCAAATAGCCTACACGTTAAATCAGAGTCTTGAAGATTGCCAGGGATGCCTACGCTATTCAGATTCGTAATTTCCTTCCCATTGCCGTCAAAATCACACTGAAAGAATTATTTTATATAATTCTGCATCCGGTTACCGGAACTATCGTTAAATAATTCAACACATTCCTTGTCTTATGAAAGCTTTATTCATCGCCCTTTTGTGCCTCACTATCATAACAATCAAATCAAAAGCACAATCTACGTTAGGCATGATACCCGAAAATTTTGTACAACGATATTACGAGGCGTACTCTGGCATACCGACGGCAGAACGTCTCGCTCCATTCTACCATGATGACGTGGTCCTGGAAGACCCAACCTATGACTGGGTAGGACCCGATAAAAAAACAATCTTTTCAAATTTTACGAAAGCCAATGAAGTAAATGAATACACTTGGCGAGTAGACCAAGTGATCCAGCAAGACAACACCTTGGTAACCGAAGGGGAACTCAAGGCAAAATACAAGGGTATCCCCTACTCCATGCGATTTGTTAATATCTTCCACTTCAAAGATGGTCTGATCATAAAGCAATATGATTACTTTGATAACGCTGACTATTACAAAGCAGTGGAGGAATCTAAACGAAAATAAACCATACTCGTCGCATGACTTTGCATTCAAACAACCGCTGACTCTTGCCAGTGATAATGCATTACTGAGTGGTTTTTTCAACAGTGTATTGTCACCCTCATAAATGAGTCATTTCATTTTACCAGCACCTTTCAGCGACAAGGTAACGCTAGAAAGTCCCGATAAAATCTCTCAGCCTTTCTTTACCAGCCCACTGGACAGGGAACGGTCTAGGACTATCATTGAGCTTGAATAATATAAAAGCGAATTAGAGAGTTAAAGGTGGAGAGGAGGGTAAAAGGCGCCGCAGTTTATTGTATGGCTGCCGGTTGTTTGAACTCGCCTGTTACCAGCCAGCGAGCGATTGATGTAGATTCCAAAATTTGGAATCATAATAAACTAGCCAGCAGTGCATGGATATCGGTACGATTAATTCTGTGGAATCCGTTTCATCCTTCCCTGACCGGCAGGTTCTGACAATTAGTGATATTGTGAAGGCACACCCTCATTAGTTCACTAAAAAAATAGTACTTTAAAAAAGTATTAAAAGCCAAGCCGACTTTACCATGAAGCCTGCCAAAAAGAAGCCCGCGAAGAAAGCAAGTAAAAGCAAATCGGGTGGCGCAGCCCCACCTAAAAAAAAGTCAAGTTCAAAAACAGGCACCAGGACTCCAACGGCAACTAAACCTGTGCGAGTAAAAACGAAATTGTCCGTGAACGGGACGCTCAAGAACATCAAAACCGAAAACCTGCGGCTCACCCGGCAGCTGGAACAAAAGAATCGCGAACTGGAAATTGAAGCAGCTCTTGAAAGGGTGCGTGCCCGGACGATGGCCATGCATAAGAGTACTGAAATCCTGGAAGTTGCCCATACCATGTATGAACAATTACAACTTTTGGGATTCAGGTACGGAGCCAGCACGATTATCATCATGGACGCAAAGACCAATGACATGGAGTGGTGGATAGCCGGTTTTGAGGAAGGAAAGTTTCCAGCATGTTATCCAGTAAAGTATTTTGATCATCCCGTCAATAGCCAAATGTTGGAAGATTGGAAGTCCGACAAGGCATTTACCGTTATTCCGGTTGCTGGTGCTTTGAAGAAATCATATGATGAGAAGCTATTCACTAGTGGCTTTAAGGCGCTGCCCGAAAGAGTGAAAGCATGGATGTTGCAACGCTATGATGTTGTGTTTTCAATGGCGTTCATGAAACATGGAGCACTTCATTGGGGGCCTGACCCTCTGTCTGATGAGCAGGCTTTAGTACTACAAAGATTTACAAAGACATTTGAACAAACCTACACCCGCTTTCTCGATCTTCAGAGAGCCGAAGCACAGGCACGGGAAGCACAAATTGAAGCTGCCTTGGAAAGAGTTCGATCAAGAACAATAGCCATGCAACACAGCAGTGAACTTGCTGAAACCTCTTTCTTATTGGCTAAACAGGTGCGGGAAGTTGGTATCAAAGCATTTGGTTGTGCTTTTAATATTTTCGATGAAGATCAAAAAGGTTCTACCGAATGGTTTAGTAACGAAGAAGGTTATCAGCCAACATATAAAATACCCAGAGAAGGTATATTTCTTCGTTATTATGAGGGAGCTCAACGGGGTGAATCGTTGCACGTTGAAGAATTTGCAGGTGAAGCGTGTGCCGCTCATTACAGGTATCTAAGTACCCTTCCGGTTTTAGGGGATATTATTAGAAAATACGCTGAATCCAGTGCCGTCCCAACCTTTCAAATAGATCACGTGGCATACTTTAAATATGGGTACCTGTTATTCGTTACGTATGAACCAGTACCTGAAGCACATGACATTTTCAAACGCTTCGCCAAAGTTTTCGAACAGACGTATACCCGTTTCCTCGATCTTCAAAAAGCCGAAGCGCAGACAAGAGAGTCACAAATTCAACTGGCCCTGGAGCGAGTACGAGCAAGAACCATGGCTATGCAAAAGAGCGATGAACTTGCCGATGTTGCATCACTCTTATTTCAACAGGTCAGTGAATTGGGCATTAAAACCTGGACCACGGGCTTTAACGTGTGGCTCAATAACGACACGGCATATCAGGATTGGATAACCAGTCCGTTGGGCGGATTTATAGAACCCTACGTCATAGATGCCACTCAATTTCCGGTATTCATGGAAGTAAGGGAAGCCAAGCGACGAGGTGATGAATTTTTCGTGCAATACCTGGAGGGTGCATTGCTCAAAGAAACATATAAACAACTGAGTGGATTTGCTCCCAGACAATTTGAGAAAATACTGGAAGGTGGTTTTCAATTTCCAGCACATCAATACGATCATTTTGTCTTTGGCAAAACTGTTAGTTTGATGTTCATCACCTTTGAACCTGTGTTGGAAACGCATGATATTTTCAAAAGGTTTGGAAGGGAATTTGAACAGACTTATTCCCGCTTCCTTGATTTACAAAAAGCGGAAGCGCAGGCACGCGAATCTCAGATCCAATTGGCTCTGGAGCGTGTGCGTGCCAGAACGATGGCTATGCAAAAAAGTGATGAGCTGCGTGAAGTGGTAGCGGTAGTTTTTAATCAAATGCAAAGCATTGGCTTCAATCTAACTCTCTGCAACATCTTACTGTTTGATACCGCTACACTGGAAGCAGATTATTGGCTTTCAATTAGTGAACAGGAACTTCTTCCGGAGAGTTATCATGTACCTTACTTTGATCATCCTTTTTATCAGTATCAGTTGAATACATGGAAAATTGCAAAACCGTTCGAAGAATTTGAATTGTCAGGAGAGCTGAAAACAAGCTGGGACAACATCATCATGACGCAAACGGATGTAAAGAATATAGCTGATCCGATTAAAGACATGATGCGGGGTATGGACAAACTTATTGTGTCCAGTGCCTCAATAAATAATGGGCTTTTACAAATCATCGGTTCTGAACCTCTTAGCGAGGAGAACATTTCAGTGCTCCAACGGTTTGCAAATGTTTTTGAACAAACTTACACCCGCTTCCTCGATCTCCAAAAAGCGGAAGCCCAGGCGCGGGAAGCGCAGATCGAAGCCGCCCTTGAAAGTGTGCGGGCCAGCTCAATGGCCATGCAAAAGAGCAATGAGCTGAGGGATGTAGTTAAAGTTGTGTTTGAAAAATTGCAGGGCCTGGGCTTTGAGCTGGACGATAGCGCCGTGACCATTCTGATTTTCAATGAGGAATCAAAGAATCATACTCAATGGGCAGCCGATCCCAATCACACTTATGCCACAAGCTTTGAGGTACCTTATACTGATCATCCTATGTCATCGGATCTTACTCATGCCTGGGAAAATGGAATCGATTTTTTTTCAAAGATTTATCCATTTGAAGAAAAAAATAACTATTTCGGTTATCTTTTTGAAAACACGAACTACAAGTTTCTGCCAGATGACGTGAAGGAACTGGTCCTGGGCAGCGAACAGTATGGCATTTCTGTCGCTATCGCAAAAAACTCAGCGATTCTTATTCCTACCAATTCAGGAAGACTGGTGGCAGAAGATCAGGAAAAAATCCTGAAGCGATTCGTGAAGGTTTTTGAGCAGGCCCATGCCCGTTTTCTCGATTTGCAAAAAGCAGAAGCACAGGCAAGGGATGCACAAATTGAAGCATCACTCGAACGCGTGCGTGGTAAGGCCATGGCGATGCACAGCTCGGAAGACCTGGCCGCAACCATCGGTATTTTTTACCGCGAATTGGAATCGTTCAGTATAACGCCACGCAGGTGTGGCGTGGGGTTGCTGGAAAAAGACACACGTATGGCCGAACTCTCTACCATGAACACCATTGAGCAGGGAGAATCCATCGAGATCATTGGCACGTTGAAAATGGAAGGGCATCCTGTACTGGAAGCTGTCTTTGATAATTGGATTACACAGACAGAATACCATCCCGTATTACGAGGAAATGAAATAAAAGAATATTATCAATTGTTACGCCCGCAAATATCTTTTCCGGAATATCCGAATGATGCGGTGCAATATGGTTACTTCTTTTTCTTCCCGGAAGGAGGGGTATATGCGTGGACCGAAAAAGAACTTACTGAAGATGAACTGAAGATTTACAGGCGGTTTACGTCCGTACTCAGCCTCACGTATAAGCGGTTCAAAGATCTAAAAGACGCAGAAGTCCGTACGAAGGAAGCAGTGAAGCAAGCTACCCTGGACCGTGTGCGAGCTGAAATTGCCTCGATGCGAACCAAACAAGACTTAGATCGCATCACGCCGCTGATTTGGAACGAACTTAGCATACTAGGGATTCCCTTCGTCAGGTGTGGTGTTTTTATCATGGACGATGCGCATCAGCAGGTTCACACATTCTTATCCACACCCGATGGCAAAGCACTAGCTGCGTTTCACTTAGACTATACTGTAAGTAACCTCCAAAAAATGATAAGCAGCTGGCATCATAGGCAAGTCTACATTACGCATTGGGGCGAAAAAGAGTTTGGTGAACTGGCTGACACTTTGGTGAAACAGGGTTCCATTGCAAGCCGTGATCAATACCTGAGCACATTGCCCCCGGAAGGAATTCACCTTCACCTCCTCCCATTCATGCAAGGCATGCTGTATGTGGGTAACACCATTCGGCTTCAACAGGGAGACATCGATTTGTTGCAATCGCTGGCCGATGCTTTTTCGACGGCCTATGCCCGCTATGAAGATTTCAAAAAGCTGGAAGCGGCAAAGCAGCAGGTAGATCAGGCGTTGGTAGAGCTGAGACAAACCCAACAGCAATTGGTGCAATCCGAAAAGATGGCTTCGCTCGGTGAACTCACAGCAGGCATCGCGCATGAAATTCAGAACCCGTTAAACTTCGTGAATAACTTCGCTGAGGTAAGCAATGAACTTATTGAGGAAATGGTGGAGGAAGTAAAGAAAGGGAATTTCGATGACGCAAAATCGATTGCCATTGATCTCAAGCAAAACCTCGAAAAGATTAACCATCATGGCAAACGTGCGGATGGCATTGTGAAAAGTATGCTTCAGCACAGCCGGACCAGCAGCGGACAAAAAGAACCAACAGACATCAATGCATTATGTGATGAATACCTGCGGCTGAGTTATCAT
>JAICGJ010000120.1 GCA_025923195.1 Chryseolinea sp. | reverse complement strand
ATTCATGACCGGATCAGTAGTTGTAAACGAGTTGTCTCCGAATACCATTCTCAATCTGTTCATTTGCTATTAAGAAAGCCCGAAGCATTAATGCGCGGAGTGGCGGGGGGCTTGGTTCACTATGTAGGTAAAAAGGTCGTGCGGCAGATTGGCGAGATCATAACCATAAAAGGAGCTGCCAACCGTGCTTCCCCACAATTGCGTAGAGTATGATTTCCCAAAGCCCCGATATTTTGCACCAGAATAGTGCTCAGGAATGAAATAATGGCTTGGATATATGCTAATCGACGTATATTTATTCCCGAAGACCGTCGAGGTCAGCAGGCGGCTCCCTGTCAACTGCCAAGCCATGTGTTCTGAATCGAAGGGGGATCGGTTCGGAGTCGTAAGCAACCTTACGTCGATCCTGGATACAGCGTTTATTAGCAGCCGCATAAGTGCATTATTTGGCGTGGATGCAAGGTAACCGCAAGCCAGAAGGTTAGCACGTTCAAATTCGTTTTCATAGCAGGTGAAGGAATCATTCAGCAACAAAAAGTCATCGAGTGGCCGTAGACAAACACTGTCAGCATCGATAAAAAACCCTCCGTAACTATTCAAAATTTCTATCCGCGCAATATCACACTTACCGCACAGCTCTTCCATCTCATCAAATTGTTTTTGATTCAGCAGGCCGGAGGTGAAATGCGTGCCAATTGCCTTCTCATCCCAAAACATATAATCCCATCCGGGATTCATTTTTTTCCACGTGTCCATAAGGATGCGAGGACAAGACTTCGGTCCGATCCAAAGCTGATGAATAATTTTAGGAATCATGTCGACTTACTTTATTCATAAAAATATGACAAATTGAAACTCGAATTTTGAATACCTGCTGTTCGCGACAAACCGGCTTCTAATGCAATACGATCTCAGAGGCAAAACTGCGCTGGTAACCGGCGGATCCCGTGGTTTGGGCGCGGCAATCTCTAATTCTTTGGCAGACAACGGGGCGAACGTTGCTATCAATTATTTGAGTCGTCGCGATGACGCAAAGGCTGTGCAGTCCAATATAATCGAGAATGGGGGAAGGGCGGAGATCTTTCCGGGCGACGTTACCGATGAAAACGACGTTATTCGAATCTGTAAAGACGTTACAAGCACGCTTGGTCCCATCGACATTTTGGTGGTGAATGCAACACTGGTTCATATTCACAAGCCCATCGAGGAATTGGTGTGGCAGGATATGCTCGATCATCTGGAATTCTTCGTAAAAAGTCCACTTCTCTTAGTTCAGCAAGTTCTTCCTACCATGAAAATGAAAAAGAGTGGTAGGATCATTAACATCGGTTCGGAAGTATTTGAACAAGGTCTTTCAGGTTTTAGCAACTACGTTGCTGCCAAGGGCGCTCAGCTCGGCCTCACCCGATCCTGGGCCAACGAGTTGGGCCGTTTCCAGATCACCGTGAATTTGGTTGCGCCTGGATGGATACCAACTGAAATGCATCGCGATGATCCCGAAGAGATGAAGAGCGAATATGCCAGAAAGGTGCCGCTCGGACGGATGGGGGAAGCGCAGGACATTGGCGAAGTTGTATCATTTCTTGCATCCGATGCAGCAAAATTCATCACAGGTCAAAGGATTAGCGTGAACGGTGGAAACACAATGGCGTGAATGAGCGGTCACATCACGGAAAAAAGGGCCATAAAAAGAACGTGCTTTTTATTGATATGGATTTTTTTTCTGTTTATTTAATGTCTCTTTCACCTCTCTTTCACGTCTATGACAATCCAGAGCCATGCCCTTACAATTATTATTGCGGGATGCGTCCTTGTCGCTTGCAGTCGTAGTACACCATCAAACGAAAAAGAAGACGAAGCTCCAACGGTAGTCACGCAGGTGGGCCTGGATTCACAACAATACTCAATGCCACGTGTCGCAGCATTTGCATTAAAAAAACCTCCCGGCAAAGTTCGATATCCGCTAGAGAAGAAAAAGCTGAGAGTGCTGACCTTGCACTCCATTAATTCATTCTTTCTGTATGACGGCGAAGAACATGGACTTGAATACGAGCTTCTACAATTATACGCAAGGTATGCCGACCTTGCAGTCGATATCATCACAGTGGAAAACTATATGCAGATGTATGATAGCATCAGCACGGGAAACTTTGATTTGGCCATGGGCACACTGTTTGTTAACGCGGCGATGGACTCTATCACTCCGTTTAGCAATACACTCTATCACTCTGATGTTATACTTGCGACTTCAGATTTCGAGCATACTAACCCGATAAAAAAATTAGCGAGCATTAATATTATCCATCATTCTCCTGTGCACTTCTGGATTCATCAGAATGACTCCATAATTCAGCATTGGAAGGATTCAATAAGCCATCTGGAAGCGGAGCTGAGCAAGGAAATTGCATTAGAACGGGTAGCAAAGAAAGAGTTTCACAGCCTGGTGGTGGACAAGCACGACTTTCTGATCATGCACTCCTATTTTCCTCAACTAAAAGAACACAGGGTTATACAGCGCGAACAACCGGTTGGATTTGCCTTTAATCCGCATTCCGACCAGCTCAAAGATCACTTCAATGCGTGGCATGCCAAGAAAAGGCATTCGGCCGATTACCAATATACGCTGAGAAAATACAGCGATCATTCAGCCTTCATAAGGGAAAAACTAAAATATGAAATGCCGGTGATTCGAAAGGGAATTATTTCGAAGTATGATTCCCTGATAAAAACATACGCTACGAAAGAGGCTTTCGACTGGAAGCTGATTGCGGCGATCATTCATCAGGAGTCAAGATTCCGGCCGCAAATTGTCTCACCTGTAGGTGCTTTTGGGCTTATGCAACTTATGCCCTCCGTTGCCAAAACATATAAAATAAACTTTAGCAAACTGGCTTCTCCTGAACTTAATATTGCTACTGGTACAAAATACTTAAGGTGGATCTACAATCACTTTGATAAGCCTGAATTCGCGGAAGAGGATAAGATAAAATTCAGCCTGGCCGCCTACAACGCTGGTATTGGACATATCTATGACGCGAGGGCACTGGCGACCAAATATAAACTAAATCCAAATGTTTGGACAGATAACGTAGAGGCTATGCTCTTGAATAAGTCTTCACATAAATACTACACTGATCCTGTAGTCAAGCATGGACATTGCCGCGGATATGAAACACGGGTGTATGTCCGTAATATCATGCAGTATTATGAACACTACCTTAATTTTTTACCTATTGTCCCCCAATAAAAGAAGTTAAGCGAACGCGAAAATTCTGGTTTCAAAATCGAATGGATTGTAGCCCTACGAGTAAGATCTCGGCGTTTTTTCACTTTTCACTTATCATTTATCACTTTTCACTCTTCACTCTTCATTCTCCACTTTCCTTTCGCCCTCCAATACCTGCAATCAGGTTACTTCCGAAAACTTCAAGGGTTGTAAAGGCTGTAGAATCTGGCAGACCGTCCTTAACAATTGCCCAATTTTTGCCTCCATCGTTGGACGAATAAATCCCATACCATTGTGCGGCGAACAACTTACTATTGATATTTTTTATTTCAAAAGTGTACAGGTTATACGTACCAAGACCCTTGTTAACAAGCTCCCAGGTGAGTCCATCATTTTTGGTTTTCATAAGTCCAGCACCCAAGGTCATTGCATATATGCTTTCACCATCGTCTGAGATATCGTGTAGGGTATGCGGTCTGTATATATATCTCCAATTTGATCCTGCATCAACTGACAAAGCTCCACCGTTCACCAGTGCTGCATAAATTTTATCGTTTACTTCAGTAAATCCATTTACCTGACCACCTTTATACGTATGACTCCACGTCCTGCCATAATCTGTTGATTTATATATACCGATGTCTGTGCCAGCAAGGAGAGTGTTATTGACAGCAAACAGGGACCTTATGGGTGTACTAAAAAACGAGCGCGCAGGATTCTGCCAATTCCTGCAGTTGTTTGAAGATATAAAAATTCCATCCCCTGAGGTACCCAATATAAAAACTTCGCCCATGGAAATGATGGCATTTATATCGATGTTGGCTGGTAAGTCGTTGTCGACGGGAAGCCAATTTTCAAGGCCTTCTTTGATTGAATAAATTCTATTGTCATTAGTGATTGTGTAAATGGTTTTCTCCATTATATGAAACGCAACCACGGTTGCTCGAGGTGGAATCCCTTTTGCGTACGGCCGCCATGAACTGCCTCCATCAGTTGATAAATAAATCACTTCCACAGTATTGTTGGAGATATGCCGACCTTCAGGTCGCGAAATCGTATCGCTCACATCTGTCGGCTTTTCATTCGCACAACCCACGAAAACCAAGATTCCAAGTAACAATGTGCTCAGCCCGTTGTACCTCATATCAAGAGATTGATTTTTTCGATTTTATTCGATGGATCCCCAACGAGGTAAAAACATTTCCGATGCTTCAGGTGATGAGTGAGATATGGCTTACTTATTTCGACTTGGCCTCAGCCGTTAAGCCCTCCAGGAATGATTTAAATTCCTCCGTATCGTAATTGGCAGTGCCGGTTTCCTGAGCCGCAATTTTCCCATCAGAATTGATGACAAATGTTGTAGGAATAGTTCTTACCATTAGCTGGTCAGGCAAGTATTCATGAGGAACATAGACTGGGAAACTGAATTCCCTTTCCTTTACAAAATTGACAACCTTTTCAAAGTCGCTGCGCTTATCGACGGCCAGCATAACAAAGGCGATTTTTTCTTTGTCAACCTTGTCGTAAAGTTTCTGTATTGAAGGCATCTCAACGCGGCATGGTCCACACCACGTTGCCCACACATTTAGAAAGACCGTCTTTCCTTTAAAATCCTTGAAATTAATTACCGTTCCATTCAAATCCTTGATCTTGAAATTATAATTGAAGGACTTTTCAACAAGCGGTTCTTCGATGCTCGCGTTCATCGCACCTGTTTTGAGCAAGAGGCTGCCAGTAACATATGAAATGCCTGCAAGGATTCCTGTATAACGTAAAACGATAACGACAGCGACCATAATGGCCCACGGTCGAAGGCTTTTCCAGACGGTTATTAGTATTTGTTTGTTAAACGCTATTTTCATTCGGTGAAGTCCTGGCTGTTTGGTTACTCTAATCTCCTAATTTTAATTAATTTCGACAGCTAAACTAACGCTCTGATGACAAAATTTGCGCTGATACAGTTCATTTTTCTTTTTTTAATTGTTTTCACAGCGTCCGGCCAGAAAGTAAAGTACAAGGATATCTTCGGTTTGTTGAATAACAAACGTTATGAGGAGGCCGAGCCATTTCTGAAAAGGTACCTGAAGGAGACCAATGACAACCCGAACGCCTATTTATACATGGGAGTCATTTATCAGGAGAAGTCGGCCAAGGACGACGTATTAAAACAGACTGACCGGGCAGTTTCCCATATGGATTCAGCTATCTTCTTTTATGATAAGGCATATAAGTCGATAACAGAGAAGGAGCTAAAAAGGAATGACGAATTCTACCAGGCTTATAACAGGCGGGACCTCCGTACAGGTGAATTTGGTGTGAAGCTTTCTGACATTCAGTTTGACCTTGAAAAGAAGATGGAAGGGCTTCGTGAGAGGATCGACCGTGTTAAAATGGTCAAACACTATTTCACCTTAGCGGATACGTTGTACAGAAGATCGAATGACCTTTTCAAGGCGATAAAAAGCAGTTATCCCGCAGAACAATCACTTTACTTGCGCGGCGATGAAAAACTGCTGAAGACTTTGACCTCACTGGCTGTCAGATTTGATTCCTGTGTGAAGGTTTTCGAACATTACCGTTCGAGTTCGGCAACTATTGGGAGAACTGGTTATGATCAGGCCCTCTCCATGAATCCCATCAATGATTATTCGACCGACGGAATTTCTGGTGCAAATTTCCTGCTCGACGATGTGGAAGTGTGGGATTATAAAAAATTTGCGGATAACGTTAAGACCGCAATTCAAAAAGATATTATTCCTATGCGCGATCTCCTCGTTTCTTATGATGTTGAAATCAACAAATTGCGTGAAAAATTAAGTAAGGACTCGATGTCTGTTAAAAGCGCATTGACCTCGCTCATTGATAAATTGCTCCTTGAAAAACTAAAAAAATATGACAAGGACCCATTGCCAATGGACCTATTTAGCCTGAAAATATCGGAGCTCGAGTATCGCTCCGCATTATTGGAGCACAAACCCTACCGGGATTCCTCTGACATACACTTTCGAAAAAAATTACTGGATACAGAATTGATTTACTTAAATAAGCTGGATAGCATTGCCAGCAAGCTTACCCCGGAAGAGATCGATCGCGAATCGGAAGACTACGCACATTTTGTGACGAATACGTATAGCAACACAGTTGTACTGAAGGCCTATGTCAAAGGGTTGAAGGAATATGCTGATAGGGAGAAAAGAGCAAAAAATTCGGAGGCGGAAGAAATCCAAAATGCACTTCGTTGGATCATCGCAGGTGCTGACTCAATACCAGCAATGCTGGATGCGGGGTCTCAGATATTTAAGCCCTTGGTTTTGGTAGATGAAAAGTATACTGCAGGATTGCGCTATGCTGATTCGGTGCAGGTTTCCGGATACTTTGCAACGATCACTCCTTCGCGAGTCGCCGAGGTCAACGTGACTTTTCCCGTCGATCATTCGCGTTTCAAATTAGAGGATTTGCCCGTTTGCAGGGGCCTTGTCTTTTCTGATACAGGCGGGCAGTTGTATTTTGTCATGCTCTACAACGAGAAAAAAACCGACGATAATAAGATCGCAGCTACATTAGCAAAGATATATCGCTCGGATGGACTGGCCTGGAGCGTCGATTACAGGCTTGAATTTGCGCCTACGGAAATTTTATTCAAGCCGGAAACGGGTGAGGTTACAATCAAGGGTGAGGCGGAGGAGAGTATTGTCGATAAAAATGGAAAGATGAAGTGATCAGCACCCCACTAATTTTCTCCAATCCGAATAGCGCATGTCGATGCGGATCTTCATCTTCTCGTAGTTTTCCCAGCTGTCTGTAACGTGATAAATTGAAGGAAGGGACTTCACTAGAATTTCGTCATAATCGTTCCTGTAGAGCCCGCCTCCGTAATAGTAGTATGTAAACATATTGCCTTGCTTGCTGAACAATTCAAAACCCAGATATCCGTCCCAGATCTCGCTTAATATAGTACACGAAATTTCCCGACGCTTAAAACGGAAAATCTGATTAGAAGCTTCTTCCTCAAAATATTCGGAATAAACACCGGTATCAATGATCCATCCAAGGTAAATACCTATGTGCACATAGGCCTGTTCGATTGGTAATGAGTCAGGGAAATTTCCAAGAAAATGACTCTTGGCGTTGTCATATATGGTCTTTTGGATCTCGGCTTTCTTTTCCATATAACAATGTACTTCTGACCTATAAGTTACGCAAACGAATGTGCTTTTTTCGCGAGAATAAAACAATAAATTTCAGGTAAAAACAGCAATTACCAGGGATTAAACCACATTTTTTGCCGCTGACAACAACTCTCTGCGTACACATTGGATTGGAATATTAGAGTCTTGAACAGAAGCACCCCGCGTGCGCTGCAACGGGAGATGTACTGACCGAATATTTGATTTTTATCGATGTAAGATTCGCAATAGGTGAGGCCTGTTTTAGGTATCGGTGGATTAATGAAAGAAGAGATACCCGACGAAGATTCCGGCGATGATGCCAGCCAGGTCAGCGATTAGCCCGCCCGTTACAGCGTACCTTGTTTTCCGTACGCCAACAGAACCAAAATAGAGCGCCAACAGATACAAGGTTGTTTCTGCGCAGCCACGAAAAATACTCGCAATATTTCCAACAAATGAGTCAACACCATATGTTTTTGATATTTCAATCATCATCGACCTGGCGCCCTGTCCGCTGAGCGGCTTCAACAGTGCGACAGGCAACGCCGGTACAAAATCCGTATTCACACCCAGTGCAGCCAGGCTCCAGGCTATTCCCTGTTCGATGTAAGTCAGCACGCCTGATGCCCGAAATACTCCGATGCCAACCAGAATACCTACAAGGAAGGGGATGATCTTAACCGATGTTGCAAAACCCTCTTTTGCACCTTCAATGAATGCTTCAAACACTGGAATTTTTCTCCGCAGACCCAAGGTTATAAATGAAACGATGATCGAGAAAATGATAATACCCGTAAACAACGATGACTGAACTTGCACTTGTTCGGGCGACAGGCCAGTGAAATAGTAGACTATCCCCGTAATAACAACCAGTGCTGCCAGAATGTAGCCCAAGATAACCGGATCAAGTAAATTGATCTTTTGCCTGATGCATACATAGAGGAGCCCAACGAAAGTAGAACAGAACGTCGCGATCAAAGTAGGTATGAAAATACTGGTGGGATTTACGGACTGAAGGATAGCCCTGTCGGCCATAATCGAAATCGGAATGATGGTAAGCCCGGAGGCGTTCAGTACCAAAAACATGATCTGTGCGTTCGATGCAGTCTCTTTGTCGGTGTTAATCTCCTGAAGCTCGTTCATCGCTTTCAGTCCAAGTGGCGTCGCTGCATTATCAAGCCCAAGTATATTTGCGCTGAAGTTCATGATGATGGATCCCGTCGCAGGGTGATTCTTGGGTATCTCCGGAAAAAGTCTGGAAAAAAAAGGTCCGACAACTTTCGACAGCAGTGGCACCATACCACCCTTCTCGCCAATTTTCATCAATCCTAACCATAACGACATAACACCAGCGAGACCAATCGAAATTTCAAAACCAGTCTTGGCCATATCAAAAGTGGCCTGAAGCATTGCGGGAAAGACTGTTGTGTCATTGAAGACTGCTAACTTGATGAGGGCGACGACGAAGGCAAGTAGAAAGAACGAAATCCAGATGTAATTGAGAACCATGCGGCGAGCGTTATGATCACAATGTAGAGCATCAGGTTGTGTTTGCCAAATTCAGGATGTGACATGCCGCAAGACCGGCAGTTTCAGTTCGTAGTCGCGAGGCACCCAAACTTACTTTCCTGAATGCGTGAGCCATTGCGAAACCTACCTCTTCATCTGTAAAATCCCCTTCGGGTCCGATAAGAACCAGATATGTTGAACCTGCTCTAACTATATCCCTGAGGTGGACTTGATTTGCGTTGTCGACATGAGCAATATACTTTTCCGCGCTCCCACTAGTGAGAACGATATTCCGAAAATTGGTCAAAGGATGGATGACGGGAAGGCTGGCTTTTAACGATTGTTTCATTGCGCTGATAGCCATTTTCTGAAGGCGTTCTAACTTCACGAACTGCCTCTCCGTATGGTCGCATTTAAGCAGGGAAATTTCATCGATACCCAGTTCCACTGACTTTTCAACAAACCACTCAATGCGATCAGGATTTTTCGTCGGCGATATCGCAATGTGTATCGCAAAGTTGCGCCTAGGCTCAGGGATTCTTTCATTGATGTCGAACGTGCACCTGAATGGATCTGCGACCGTTATTGTGGCATCGTAGAACATGCCCTGGCCGTCGGTCAATCGTATTTGATCCCCAACATTTTTTCTTAATACTTTCACGGCATGCCGGGACTCATCCTGATCAAGATAAAAAACACCTTGAGGAAGCAATGGTTGAAAAAAAAGATTCACGGCTTAACGGTATTCTTGCTGCAGTTTGTCGACGAGGTCAATGTACTGCCTCATCGCCTGATCTTTAGGTTTGCCTTTCAATTCTTCCCATGCATCGAACTTGGCAATCGCTTTGAAGTCGAATCCCCCTGGCCGTTCACCGCTCACATCACCCTCTGTAGCCTGCTTAAAAAGTGCATAGAGTTCCAATAGTTCTTCATTAGAAGGACGTTTTGTGAATTCCTTTGATCTCGAAGCGGCATTTTCAAATTCTTCTTGAAGCATTTTCTTTAGGTTTCAGGTTTAATCTTTAAAGTTCAAAGCTCGGTTCTCATGTTTGCAGGTTATGATCCCACAACTCGAAACCTCAAACCTGAAACCTCGAACTAACTCCTTTTATCCATTGTAACGTAAGGCCTAAGCGTCGAACCAGTGTAAATCTGGCGCGGTCTGCCGATGGGCTCCTTGTTTTCGCGCATTTCTTTCCATTGCGCGATCCACCCTGGCAGCCGTCCCATCGCAAACATGACAGTGAACATTTCGACAGGAATACCGAGGGCGCGGTATATTATTCCGGAATAGAAATCCACATTTGGATAGAGTTTTCTCTCAACAAAATAAGGATCTTTTAATGCAGCATCTTCGAGCTTTTGTGCGATCTCTAATACGGGATCGTTGACACCAAGTTTCTGCAGAACATCGTCTGCCGCTTTCTTTATGATCTTTGCCCGGGGGTCAAAATTCTTGTATACACGATGGCCAAAGCCCATCAGACGAAAGCCACTGTTTT
Source organism: Chryseolinea sp. (assembly GCA_025923195.1). Lineage (GTDB taxonomy): Bacteria > Bacteroidota > Bacteroidia > Cytophagales > Cyclobacteriaceae > Chryseolinea. Next base: position 8,567 of record JAICGJ010000120.1, on the reverse strand, counting down.
TATCTTTTGCCTTATTGATCCATTTTTCCGTATCCCCACCGTCACGCCTTATGTTTTCAAGCATCACTATCACTTCCTGATTGGCGCCACCATGTAGCGGACCCCACAGCGCGTTGATTCCTGCCGAAATCGACGAATAAATACTGGCTTTTGAGGATCCAACGATTCTCACGGTTGACGTCGAACAGTTCTGCTCATGGTCAGCATGCAATATGAGAAGTTTGTCTAATGCGTCAACAATTACCGGATCCACTTCGTATTGTTCAGCCGGCAGGGCAAATACCATTTTCATAAAGCGCGCACAATATTCCAGGCTGTTGTCGGGATAATTCACGGGATGGCCCATGGCATTCTTATAGGCCCATGCGGCAAAAGTTGGCATTTTTGCCATAGACCTCACGATGCTCAGATAGATCCCATCTGTAGGCCTGTTTGGATCCAGAGATTCCGGGTAGAATGCTGTCTGTGAACAAAAAAGAGAGGCTAACACACCCATCGGATGGGCGGTCGAGGGAAAACCATCCAGAATCTTCTTAATATCTTCATGAACAAGCGTGTGTCTTTTGATATCATTATTGAACTGGTCGAATTGCTTTTGATTTGGAAGTTCGCCGAAAATCAGAAGGTGAGCCACTTCCAAAAAGTTGGACTTTTCCGCCAGGTCTTCAATCGCATATCCACGGTAGCGCAATATTCCTTTATCACCGTCCAGGAATGTTATTCCGCTCTTGGTAGCACCTGTATTCTTGTAGCCCAGATCAAGGGTAATGGCACCGGTTTTTTCCATTAGTTCACTAATATCAATGGCAACTTCATTCTCTGATCCTACTACAAGGGGTAAAGTATATGATTTTCCGTCAATTATCAGTTCACAAGTTTTTGAGGATTTAGACATGTTGAGGCGTTTTTTTCAGTGTTTTTAAATATACAGGCTAGATCGCTGACGGCGAAAAAATACGTCAAAAAAAGGAGTTTTAATTATTTCCTAGAATTAGCGGCATCCCCTCATTGCCCGACCCAATGACGATAACCTTAGAGTTAGGCGACTTTGATAACTCCAGTGTTGCCTCAATACCTCTCATTTTCAATAAGTTATTTGTCAGGCTGTTGTTGATAATATTATTTGCTCTGGATTCGCCCTCAGCAGCAATTCTTTTTCTCTCTGCCTCGCTTTTTTCTTTGTCAAGCCTGTACTGGTACGCAAGGGCCTCCTGCTCCTGCTGCAATTTACTTTCAATGGCCATTCGGATCTGTTCTGGAAGTTTGATCGACCGGATAAGTACAGCCTTAGCATCGACAAAGTTGAGGTTCAACACTTTTTCAGTTTCAGATTTAACAGTATTCTCTACCTCCGCGCGTTTCGTGGAATAGATCTCTTCGGCGGTGTACCTTGCCAACACCTGCCGCGTCATTGACCTGACTTCTGGAATGACCAAGCGGTTGGCATAGTCGGTTCTAAACTTTTCGTAGAGATGACCGATCTTATCGTTGTAGGGTGTATAACGCACCGTCACATCAACATGAATGGGGAGCCCATTCTTGTCGTTGATGTCCATATTCTCCTCGGCGGTGACTTCCGATACCTCGAAAACAATGAGATCATTCCATGGCGCCTTCATATGAAACCCGGGCTGGAAGATATTTTCTTTATCGAGACCGTCACCGAATTTGTAAAAGATGATTCCGCGTTCAGTGGCGTCGAGCGTATAAAAAATACTGGACGAAATGCCCATCACGATAAAGAGTGCAATGACGCCTACAATAATAAATGGTAAAAATCTTCTGTTGTTCATAAAGGGTGGTTGTTAAAGGTTAATGGTATGCAGATCGTGCGACTACTATGCTACAAAAATTTAAAGGGATTTGCTTTATGGATTACATTAAATCTTTCAACAGGTAATACGCTGACTTAAGAGAGGTTATGGGACCTCGGTCTAGTACTAATGATCAAAACTACAAATAAATTGCTCCACAGAGTTCCAATAAGCCAATGTTCAGGATAAGTATGCCCACGTGACAATGTCCACCGTCAGCTTATTCCTAATACTTATTGGCAAGCGCTTGCGAAATTTGGCAATCGGGATGCAACTTCCTTGTCGTTCCCTGATGGTGCGAAATTTGGTCGTAAAGACCCGAACGAAATTCTCATCAAGAATGGGCATGCTGCACCCACAGTTTACTAGGCTCTAGAATTGAGCAGAAAAGATGTCGCGGATGGGTAATCGTCCCCAATCAGAAACAGCAGTGCGGGATTCTACGCGTATAAGTAACCTCCAGAATGGTGCAATAGGGAATTCGGCCATTGCTATTGTTAACGTAATGGCTATCAGGTGCACGGAACACAGTTAATCAGCAGCTTTTCTTGAAGGGTTTATCCGGAGATCCCACAGTGAAACTGCATACGGCTAAATCGAACGCTGTAATAATGTTTAGCTACACCGTTTCGTGATCCATTCAGCTATAATTCCGAAAGTGCAAAGTCCGAAAACAACGGTCACAATGGTGATCATAGATCTTGTATCCCGAGTCCGCATGCATCAAGTGGAAGCGATTGAATTAATAATCTCTAGCTGCCCCCTATGCCTTGACAGTAGCTGTCTCGGGGTCCCACTCAATGATTTTCTTATCGAACAGACTTTTGTTGCTGGCCAACGCCGGGCCGCCGGCGCGCATACCGAATAAAGGATCTTCTTTAATGGCAGCCTTTTCACGAATTCCCTTATAAAAATTGAGGTGATGATCTACATCTGCGCTATAACCTTCAGGGGCTCGAAACTCTGGACCTGGTTTGGCAACTTCTTTTGGAATATTCTTGTACTGAGCCTGATACCATTTTTCGTATTCCTTTTGCTGTGATGCGGTAAATGTGCTAAAGGAATCCCATCCTCCGTACCCAGGTGCTTTTGGAGTTTTATTGATGGATACCTTCACATCGCTCCAGCTCATCGTAATAATACCATCACTGCCAACCAGTCGTAATTTCTCACCCCCACCGCCGCCATCGACAAAATTTACGCGCATTTGCAACGTGAAGGCTGGATGCTTTTCGGTAGCCGGATAATCGTATAGCCCAGTGATAATGTCAGGTACATCCCTTCCATCCTTCCAATAACGCAGACCCCCCGTCGCGTAGATCCGGTCGGGACCCTTTGAACTGAGCACAACGTGCAATCCGGAAAAGAGATGGACAAACAGGTCACCCGCGATTCCAGTGCCATAGTCCTGGTAATTTCTCCAGCGGAAAAATCGCACGGGATCATAAGCTACTTTAGGGGCATCTCCAAGGAATCTATCCCAATCCACGGTTCCTGCATTCGCGTCCGTCGGTATCGAATATTGCCAAGCACCGTTTGCGCCTTGACGATCATTCCAGGTTTCGACCAACACAAGTTGCCCGATCACACCGCTCTCGTAAATTTCACGAGCCTTCTCGGTAACGATAGAACTCACCCGCTGACTTCCGATCTGCACAACTTTGCCTGTCTTTTTCTGCGCCTCAATCACTGCCGAACCTTCATCTAATTTATGAACCATGGGTTTTTCACAATACACATGTTTGCCTTTGTTCATGGCATCAATGGAAATGCGGTCGTGCCAATGGTCGGAAGTTGCTACGAAAACTGCATCAATGTCCTTGCGGTCAAGTAGTTCCCGATAATCTTTAGTAACGACTAGATCCTTGCCAAAAACTTCCTTTGCCCGGTCCAGCCGTCCGGTGTACAAGTCACAGGCTGCAACAAGCTTAACGCCAGGTATTTTGACGGATGTTTCAGCATTGCTGAATCCCATAATCCCCATACCTATCACAGCAATGTTTACTTGGTCATTGGCGCTGAATCGCCTGTGAGGGGAGAGTGTTTCTACATAGTGATCGGGCTGTGCAATAATGCTGGAAGGTACACCGGTAATAATTGCACTCCCAACAGCCTTTTTAATAAAACTTCTTCGCGATTTTTGTATTTGGTCCGACATATTGACTAAAGGATTTGTAATAGTGGGGGAAGTTACGACTTTTGTCTAAATCCCACGAGGGCCAGATCAACGAAAGAAGGAACGGATGAATTTTAACTTTTTTAAGAATAAGAGTGTAGCGCTGGATTTAGGAAATAATAACACCGTGGTGAGCAACCGTGAAAGTGTACTTTTTTCTCAGCCTTCTTACATAGTATTTGATATCGGCAGTCAGAAAGTAAAAGCTATCGGCGAGATGGCCTATAGTATGTTCGAAAAGAATCATCAGGAACTGAGGCCGGTGAAGCCATTGAAGGGCGGAGTGATAGCAGACTATGATTCAGCCAGAAAAATGATCCATGAAATGGTCGAGCAGGCTTGCGGCACACACTCGTTCATGAGTGGATATGATTGTATTGTGACTGGAATTCCCTACAACACCACTGAGGTCGAAAGAAGAGCGCTTAGAGACGTAATAGATCAATTTAGCGCCAGACGTACGTTCATGGTTTACGAACCCGTCGCGGCTGCCATGGGCATTGGCCTGAACATCCGCGAGCCGAAAGGGAAAATGTTGATAGACATCGGTGGAGGCATTACTGAAATCGTCGTGATATCCCTTTCAGGGATTGCAGCGTTTCAGTCGCTAAAAATTGCGGGCGACACTTTCGACGAAGCGATTCAAGATCATTTTCGTAGAAATTATAATATCGCTATCGGATTGAAGACCGCTGAACAAATCAAGATCGGTGTAGGTGCGGTTATGGAGAATCCGCCTGAAGTTCCCCAACCGATTAGAGTGAAAGGTAAAGACCTTGTTGAGGGTATCCCGGTTACCCGCATGATCAATCACAGCGAGGTAGCCTTTATCCTGGAAAAATTTATCACTTCCATTGAGCATAGTGTAGTCCAAACGTTGGAAACTTGTCCTCCGGAGCTTGCCAGTGATATTTATGAAAGCGGAATCCATATTACAGGCGGCAGTGCAATGCTGAGAGGTCTGAGAGAAAGATTCGAGACGAAGTTGCGTCTGCCTGTGCACATCGACTCGCAGCCGTTGTTATCTGTTTCACGAGGAATTGCTAATACTTTAGGCGAAACAAAAAAGTTTCAAAGCATCCTGATGGAATAGTCTACTAAAGAAGTGTTTGCGCTCTAGATAACTCGTTTGAGGTCAGCAATATGTAAGGATCAGCTCTTTCGCGGCTTTCTGTAATATCCCTTTCGCCTAACATTCATCAACTTGTTGTAATCCTGAAATATCATCTTAGGCAGATAATACTGTAATGTAACGTTCAAAATCAGGTATCCATCATTTTCTTTCGGATTACCACGAACACCAACCTGAGTTGGATTATCCGGCTGTGTTCCAATTTCGGGTCTTCTGTCAGATAAGCGTCGTGCAGTTTCATTTTTCAGGGTGGATGCATCCGGATATCTTCTGATGCTGACGTCATCCAAATGATCCGTAAAAGTAAATCTATAGCCACCTTCGACAAGGATATTAAAGAAGGGGTCAAGCTTTATTCTGGCTCCTAAACCAAGTGGAATCACCGGTTGAAAGCGGCTGTACTTCTTTCCCTCAGTCTGAAGAGGCTGCAAGGCATAAGTTTTTCCGTCGAGTTCGGCCTTCGGGTTGAAGTACAGTAAACCAACTCCTGCGAACACGTGAAAATTGAGGGCCGACCTTTGATAAAATCGCAGCCCCATGGGACTGAGATTGAAGGCGCCTAGTACGGCCAATTCTACGTTTCCTGACTTAAAAGAAAGGTTTCGTTCCCAGCGGTCATCGTCCGCTTTGCGGTCACTACCGCGAAGCTGAAAGTACGTAAGTTCTGCACGTGCACTCAAACGGCTGTTGAGATAATATTCCGCACCGATGGCAACATTAGGACGAAGACTTCCAAAGTCGCCAGGATTTACCATTTCACCTTTATAGGTGGCAGTTCCTGTTCCTACGCTCACTAAAAAATTTCGGTCCCGTCGCATCGCGAAAAAGCTCTGAGAGAAACCTACAAATGGAATCGCAGTTAATCCTATGAGAACGAGTAGTACAAGCTTCTTCATGCAAGTTTGCCTGGCAATTAGTTTTGTGAATATAGTTATTTTAAGCTACTGATAAAAAATGGATTATTGTAAAACTTCCTTGACCCTTTGGGCGGCATCCTTAAGCAAAATAGCAGGGTAAACTTTTAATCCTGATTGCTCAATAATTTTTGCGCCCTCTTCAGCGTTTGTCCCCTGTAATCTTACAATTATAGGAACCTTAATGTCACCAATCTTCTTGTAGGCTTCCACAACGCCATTGGCTACACGGTCACAGCGAACGATACCTCCGAAAATATTGATCAGTATCGCCTTCACATTCGGATCCTTTAAAATAATCCTAAAGCCAGCTTCCACCGTTTCAGCATTAGCTCCTCCACCAACATCAAGGAAATTGGCGGGTTCTCCACCAGATAACTTAATGATGTCCATTGTTGCCATTGCAAGCCCAGCGCCATTCACCATACATCCTACGTTCCCGTCGAGCTTTACATAATTCAGTCCCGCCTTGCCTGCCTCGACTTCCAATGGATCCTCTTCCGTGATATCGCGCAGTTCCGCCAGATCCTTATGTCTGTATAGGGCATTATCATCCAGATTAACTTTAGCATCAACGGCAAGAATTTTATTGTCAGATGTTTTCAACAATGGATTTATCTCAAACATGGAAGCGTCAAGACCAAGATATGCTGCGTAAAGCGAGTTGATGAACCTGACACCTTCCTTGAATGCATTACCTTCCCAACCCAAAGCGAAAGCAATTTTACGGGCCTGAAAAGGCTGCAATCCCACGACAGGATCGATCCACTCCTTAATAATTTTTTCAGGATGTTCTTCCGCTACTTCCTCTATGTTCATCCCGCCTTCGGTCGATGCCATTATAACCGGACAAGCCTTTGACCGGTCTAACAAAATACTGAGGTAATATTCCTTCGGTTGATTTTCGCCTGGATAATATACGTCTTCTGCGATCAATACTTTGTTGACCTTTTTTCCATCAGGTCCAGTCTGGTGCGTGACTAGCGTACCACCAAGGATTGCCTTCACTTTATCAGGGACTTCCGAAATGCTTTTTGCGAGTACTACTCCGTTTGATCCAGTCTCTTTAATCTTTCCCTTTCCACGACCACCGGCATGAATCTGAGACTTAATTACAAACCATTTCGTTCCTGTCTCCGATTGAAGTTCCTTCGCCGCCTGGATGGCGCTGTCTGGTGTGTCAGCAACTATACCTCGCTGTACTGTTACCCCATATTTCTTTAAAATTTCTTTGCCCTGGTATTCGTGGATATTCATGAAATTTTTTGTTTGGGGCGAAACTAGTTTATTTACGGCTTTATTTCAAGAAACACACAAAGACAAACAATGTTACGGGCGACCCAGATTGAGAAATCCTACGGTAAATTAGCGGTACTAAAAGGAATCGATCTTGAAATTCATAAAGGTGAGATCGTGGCAATTGTTGGGGCATCCGGGGCAGGAAAAAGTACATTGCTTCATATCTTGGGTACGCTTGATCATCCGGACAGGGGGAAGGTATTCATTTATGATAAAGATGTATTCAACCAATCGCCAAAGAATCTTGCGAGCTTTCGTAACAAGGCTCTCGGATTTGTCTTTCAATTTCATAACCTGCTGCCTGAATTCACGGCGCTTGAGAACATCATGATCCCGGGACTGATCGGCAACAACGATGAACGCAAAATTAGGAAGCGCGGTCAGGAATTGTTAGAGATGCTTGGGCTTGGCGACCGCATGAATCACAAGCCTTCAGAACTGTCTGGAGGTGAACAACAACGAACGGCTGTCGCACGTGCTATGATCAATACGCCTGAGCTGATTCTTGCAGATGAACCAAGTGGTAACCTGGATTCAAAGAATGCTTTAGACTTGCATGCCTTATTCTTTCAATTAAGAAAGGAAACAGGACAAACCTTTGTTATCGTGACACACAACGAGCATCTATCCGAAATGGCCGATCGACGAATCGAACTTAAGGATGGGGTTATAAGAAAAGTAATGATCTAACAGAAGACCTAAGCCTCGGCCAGGGTACGTTAAATTACTTGAAAATGCGTCTGCTATTGTTTGCACGCACCCTCACGAAGACCGGGCGAATACTCAATTTTTGAACCTGGTTAAAAATCGACAACAAAGCGACTACGACAAAAAGTGCGATCATTAGTACTTGGGTTAAAATAATTAGTAAAAGTACGATACCTGAAATTCCTCCAACCTGATTAGTGCATGATAATCTTAAACATGTAAGGATGATTTGATTTCGTCAACATTTAAACACCGGTGCTCCAAGCCTTGTTCCCCGGCTATGTAATTACTTCGTTCAAAAGTAGCCACGCACAGATCAAAACTTTTGTATTGACTTGATTTTCAGTTTATTATGATGAAGAATGACACCAGAACTTTTTTGGCATTATCTGGGGGAGGCACTCTGCTGCAGTCCTGTGGATGTAATATTTGGCCCTTGAGTACCGCATCAATCCGCGAGGACTTCTGGACTAGGTTCCTCAACTTCGACCAACCCTCGTTGACTGATGTTTTTTAATTTGATT
>JAICGJ010000119.1 GCA_025923195.1 Chryseolinea sp. | reverse complement strand
TTTTATCATCGGCCTGCTGCACGATGTCTTTTGCATTTTGCGAACATGCTGGCCATATTATAGTAACATGAAGAAAGATTAAGATCGAGCCTATTCTTGAACATGCCATCAGGAATGATTCATTTGTTTTTAATAAATCTAAATCTAACGATGAGAAACGAATATGATTACAATCACTTTTATGAATGACGTTCATCATCGGAATCGATCTATTCCTCAATTGAGCGGACACCCTGGCTCGCTCCCGCGATTAACGATTGACGTATAATCGACGATTGTCGATTCCTGATTTTTATCATTGATTGTAATATGAAGAAGCAATAATTTCGTTGACTGATTGATTGTTGTGCTTTTGCGCTACCTGTGGTAATTGAGTACTCCTTCACTTAATTTGTTCTCAGTCGTGTTTAAAAATTGGATCACTATCGCCTTTCGAAATTTTTACAAGTTTCGTTTTTATACGCTTATAAATGTCATCGGCCTAACCCTCGGCATTACTGTGTGCCTGGTAATTCTCCTCTATGTAAAGTTTGAGTTGAGCTATGATCGATTCAATACAAAGGCCGATCGGATCGTAAGGGTGGACTGGGATTTGCAACTCAGTGGAACCCGCACTTACAACGCCGCAGTTACGCCACCCATGGCTGAAGTCCTGGTGCGCGATTTCCCTGAAGTGGAAGCCGCCGCGCGACTAAGGTATATGGGTGCATTTCAATTTAAACGCGAGCTCGAAAACATTGTCGAATGGCAGGTGGCTTATGCTGACAATGATCTGTTCAACATCTTTACAATTCCGTTTATTCACGGAAATCCAACTACAGCGTTAATACACCCGCACTCCATGGTCATTACTAAGAGGTGCGCGGAGCAATTTTTCCCAAATGAGAATGCTTTGGGTAAAACACTTATGAAAGACAACCAGACATTGTATACGATCACTGGTGTTGTAACGGATATTCCGGAGAACAGTCATTTCCATTATAAGATGTTTTTGTCGATGGAGGGATTGGATGAATCGAAAAATGGAAATTGGATTGGCGGACCTTTTAACACGTATTTATTATTACGTCCGGGTACCGACGCAAAGGCATTGGAGGCGAAACTACCCGGGATTGTTGAAATGTACCTTATGCCCCATGCTGAGTCTGTACTTGGCTCCTCTTTTATTGACAACTTTAAAGCAGAAGGGAACCAGCTCACGCTGCGCTTAAGACCACTGACGGACATTCACCTTCACTCTAATCTTCGGAATGAATTAGAAGGCAATGGCAACATTGAATATGTTTACCTCTTCAGTGGCGTTGCCGCCTTTACGCTGATTATTGCGTGCATCAACTTTATGAACCTGGCTACAGCGCGGTCCACCCGACGCGCGCGTGAAGTAGGCATTCGAAAAGTCATGGGGTCCGGCCGAGTCAGATTGGCGTTTCAGTTTATCGGTGAATCAACCATTTTGAGCTTTGTTGCTTTCATGTTAGCGCTAGGCATGACTGAAATTATGCTGCCAATATTTAATTCAATCACGGGCATGAACCTCGAAGTACCTTTTCAAGATTTGTCGTTGGGACTTGGATTATTTGCTGCCGCAATTCTTGTTGGGTTCCTTTCCGGGATATACCCTGGTATCGTGCTGTCTTCTTTTCGGCCCGCGCATGTTTTAAAAGGTAAACTTACTGGTTACGGATCTTCCTCTTTACGAAGTGGACTGGTTGTATTTCAATTCACCGTTTCGATATTCCTCATCACTGGTACTATGGCCCTGTATCAGCAGATGAATTATATGAGAAACAAAAAGCTGGGTTTTAACCAGGAACAAGTAATTGTCATGAAGGATGTTAAAAATGTAGGGGAACGGTTGGCAGCAATAAAGGATGAAATGATGAAGACCAGCATCATCAGGTCAGGAACGGTGTCGTCGTATTTTCCAGGACCAGGTTCTGCAAGGAGTACACCCTTGATGTGGAAATTTGGATCCCTGCCCCTGCCAGAAAATTCGATCAATGCTGAAAAGTGGTTGGTTGATTACGACTATGTCAACACATTAGGGATTGAAATTATCGAAGGTCGTAATTTCTCGCGGGAGTTTCCCTCCGACTCCAACGCAGTTATTCTAAATGAGTCTGCGGTTGAACGGTTGGGATTCTGGGATGATGCTGTCGGCCAAAGAATTTCGCTCTTTCATCAGAGCGCTGACGGGTCACAAGATCAAACCAAAATAGAAACCTGGGAAGTCATTGGTGTAGCCAGAGATTTCAACTTCGAATCCTTAAGACAAAATGTGGCTCCGCTTGGATTGTTTTTTGGCGCAAGCCGGAGTTCGCTTGCCTTTCGATATGGGACAAACGATACGCAAGAGGTGATCAATACACTTGAAAAGAAATGGAAAGCCATGGCTCCGGGTGAACCATTTCATTATGCATTTCTGGATCAGAATTTTCAAAGTCTTTATAAAACTGAAGCGAAGGTAAGCGGGCTTTTTGCACTGTTTGCTGGCCTGGCAATTATGATTGCGTGCCTCGGACTATTTGCTTTAACTGCGTATACCGCAGAACAACGAACTAAAGAAATAGGGATCAGGAAAGTTATGGGCGCCACTGTTAATCACATCATATTGCTTCTTTCGAAGGAATTTGGAAAATTGGTTTTCTGGGGATTTATACTGGCCACACCTCTGGCAGCGTATTGCATTCAGTGGTACCTTCAAGACTACGCTTACAAAACGCATATCAGCTGGTGGATTTATATAGTTGCGGGAGTGATCACATTTGTATTAGCAATGTTAACAATGGGATATCAATCGATACTCGCTGCGAAGACGAATCCGGTGGAGGCATTGAAGAGTGAATGACGTTTCTTATCCGTTAATAGTTAATAGTTATTAGTTATCCGTTATCCGAACTCCTACTTCCCTCATCATTCGGTGTTTCTTGTTCGATATTCGGTGTTTTTTTGTATCATTGGTTATCCATACTGGAACTTCTTAGCACTACCTGCGTCAATCGAGCGCACACCCTAGCTCACCCCCACTAATAACGGATAACTATTAACTATTGACGGCTCACTGAACCGAGATCGATGTCGTTTCATGCTCGACACTTTCAGGTATTGCTTGACCAATTCGACCGAGGTATCCCAAATAAGAACGGGTTGAGTTTTGAAAAGATGTTGTGCGATGTTTGAAATTCTGTAACTTGATAAAATGATAAATTTCTAAAAAAGCTTCAGGTAATTGCTTAACTCTATAAGTTCCTTCAGGAGCGAAGAAAGTCCACCATATCTGCCTATTCGGAATCGCGTCATCCTCGAACAATGAACGTCGCATGCTAAATGGCTTGTCATTTGAGTACGAAAAATTTTCTAATGTTCTGTTCGTCACCTCATAATCCGCTTGAGCGGGAAAATTAATGTCCGTTGGAGAAGTCCCAACCTTTTCATAGGTAAATCCAAAAGCAGATGAAGGTATTTGAACAGACGTATAATATTTTTCAAATCTATTTAAATATCCAATTTTTAGATCTGTTAGCGTGGCAGATGGTGCGAATGGAGGGAGATTGAATGTATTTAAATAGGTATAGTATTGTGCATTACCTTCTTCATCAAGGGCGTAGACCTTTACGTACGGATCGGATGTTGGCGGAAAGGAAATGTCTATCACTTTATCATACTCCTCCATCGCATCGAATGTTACATCGAAATGATCTCCATCCTGAACGTCCTCAAAAAACTTGTACCCAAGGCTACCATCGCCTGCAATGCTTAAGAGAAAGTTCTTATCCTTCTCATAAATTGTTGATTCATAGAATTTCGTGTTTCCTGTTTGGCTGGCATTTCCTAAGGTGCTGCCGTTCCCGAAAATATCCATCCGCAACGGTGTTGGTAGTGTATAGCTGGCTGAAAAAGTTCCAACCGAAGTACCAGGTCCAACAACCGGTGGATTGTCAGGCTTTTGCCAAATCCACTCCTGACCTGTTGGAACCCCCAAATAACTCTCGAACGTGTACACGTCGCTGTTCCCGGTGGTGTCGTATCTAAATATAGTAACACCAATTTCACTGGGAACTGTCGCAGAGGTTTGAAACTCTAACACACCGCCGGTATCAATATGTTTGTGATCAAGCAAAACGCCATCCTTGTCATGAACCATCACCCAATTATCTCTTTTTAGAGGATAGTCCATATCTATCGTTAATGTAAAAATCGTAATGAGTTCGGGTTCAGGTCCAGGCGCCGGTGAGTTTTGCGGATCATCTTCATCATCGCAACCAGAAAAAATTACCAATAAAATCAAAATAATTGTGCTCAGCTTCATACGTATGTCTCTCACTAAATCTTTTAAAAAGTCTTTATGTTCTCAAATTTACAAATGTAACCGTGATATTTTCAGTTGCTGCAAGCGTGTTTCCTTGTAGAGATTCTTCGTTCACGCACGGGCTCTGCGCATTGCCAACACTTTCTGTCAGGATGCGTTTTTTCATGGGATGGCGGCATCTTGACTTTCGCACGAGCGGGGTAACCTTCAAATCCTTTAGCAAGAAATCATACCCTCCATGGAGCGAAAAAGCCGCCGCTTTCATGGAGTCTGTAGAATAACATGAGGCTAGATCATTTTTTTCATCCACAAATTCTTGATTTGCGGACTACATGGCGCATACGATTGCTGATCTCCTTACGCAATACTTCAATGATCGTGACCTTTCGACAGGTACCTCATCTATAAAATTCAAATTGTAATTCTGGATAAAGATTTCGATATTTAGTAAAGACCTACCGAGTGTTGTATGAAAAAGTGTCGCCCATTCGTCATTATTATTTTTGTTCTAGGATGGATGCCTGCTTGTTTTGCAAACTCCATTCTGCTGCCGATGGATGAAGCCCAACGGAATCACCTTAAGTCCTATGGTATTGCCTTCACCGTACTTCAACGGGGTGGATATTTGGACTGGCTCCTCAATTACCGGGGTGGAAGTTTTCTGATACCCTACGACCAGGAGATTCACTCAGAATGTGTCATTCGAGGAATTTCATTTGAAGTCATCTCTGACGCCCAAGTTAATTCAATACTGAAAGAAATCGAATCACCTGCGGTAAACATGAACTTAGTACGTCTTGAGAAGGCGCCGAGGATTGCCGTGTATTCGCCTAAGGGGGACTTTTTGCAGGATGAGACCGACGCAGTTTTACTTGTGCTGGACTTTGCCGAGATACCCTATACAATTATTTACGATGAAGAAGTACTCGGAGACCAGTTAGCACGCTTCGACTGGCTTCATTTACATCACGAGGATTTTACAGGACAAGCTGGCCGCCATCTAAGAAGAGAATCTCAGTTAGAGGCTGACCTTCAGAAAATCACAGCCAGCAAACTTGGGTACGCAAAGGTAACGGAGATGAAGCTTGATGTGGCCAAGAAGATCAAAGGATTCTGCGCCGGTGGCGGCTATTTGTTTGCCATGTGTTCGGGCGCTGAGACGTTTGACATAGCCCTTGCTGCTGATGGGGTAGATATTACAGAAACTATGTACGATGGTGACGGTGCCGATCCGGATGCACAGTCGAAACTGGATTTTACGAAGTCCCTGGCATTCGAGAATTTTACCATCGAACCAGGTTCCAGCCGAAAGTTTTCAGATATCAATACAGGGTGGGGCGACTACTGGCAACGCCATAGTGATTTCTTCAGTCTATTTGAATTTTCAGCGAAATGGGACATCATTCCATCGCTTCTCACGCAGAACCATGAACATAGTATTAGAGAATTCATAGGTCAGACGACCGCGTTTAGCAAGTACGTTGTGAAGGCATCCTCGCTCGTGCTAGCGGAGAACCGAGCGCTCAATAATGTTCGATATCTCTATGGGGAGTTAGGGCGTGGACACTGGACCTATTACAGTGGGCACAATCCTGAAGGGAATCCGGGCCAATGGCGTGAACCCGCTGACCTTAATCAACATCCGAACTCTCCAGGCTACAGACTGATACTCAACAACGTATTATTTCCGTCTGCCAAAAGGAAGAAACAAAAAACATGATTCCCCCCACCTTCGGCGCGGACATGTCGAAACCTGAACGACGAATACTTCGAAATTCGTAATTCGACATTCGGAGTTCAGCGTTCCACATTTTTGAAAGTAGCGCATACTACAACCCCGAATGTCGAATTACGAACCCTTCGGTCCTAATCAAGCGTGCGCTCCCTCGCGGAATTTTCTCGCCCGTTTCTCCATTTCTTCCTCATCTACATCTTCGATATGTGTGGCGATCCACCATTCATTTCCCCACGCATCTTTGATTCCAGATGAGCGGTCGCCATAAAATTCATCGGTGGGCTCACGAAGTGATACACCATTAGCACCTGTCGCTTTTTTGTACGTAGCATCTACGTCATTCACATACAAGTATAGTCTGCAGCTACCCGCTGGATATTGCTCGGTTGCGTCGGAGACCATGACTTGCGAATCACCTATCTGGACGCTGGCATGCATGACCTTGCCGTCTTTCGTCTTCATTATCGAGGTTGTCCTTGCATCAAAGGATTGTTCGATAAACCGAATGAAGTCATTAGCTCCATCTACAACCAGGAACGGCGTCACCGTATGCATTCCCTCGGGAACTGCCTTGACAGATTTGCCTTTTTTTTGACTTTTACTTTGCTTTTCCATGATGATTTATTTGGTGTTATTAGTCGAAACGACGTCTCGAATGTGTTTGTTTAGGTAGTTTTCCACAATCTTCGCACATTATTGAACACCTGTCTCCAAGTTCTCGATATCCAGAAAAAACCTTGGGAAAATTTTACAATACCTATTCCTTACTGACAGAGGGCTGTCACCCCCCGTTCGTTCATTTGAATAGAATTTTAACCGACATACTATGCAACAGCTAGCGCTTTTTAGCACCCTCTCGTCGCAGCATCGTGCGGCTAACAGGCCTCGGAAAATGGGCGGAAAGACGCAGAAAAATGATACGCAATGGGATCTTTGGACGCAGCAAACTGTACAGGAAAAAGAGATGGCGTTATTCTTCCTCGACATCCGGAATTTTACACCCTTCGCTGAGAAACATGACGCGTTTGACGTGGTGCATTTCGTCAGGAAACTGTTCTCTAACTTTCAAAATATCATTCGCATCCACCGTGGCCAAATCATCGAAACCACGGGTGACGGATTTTATGCGGCCTTCGGATTTGGCGGCAATGTGAACGAAGCAGTAAACGCGGCAGTGCATGCGGGAAGGGCAATTCTGGACAAGCTCGAAAACCTGAACACACAGTCCTTCGAAAAAAATCTTAATCAGAGAATCGACGTTGGGATCGGGATACATGTTGGAAAAGTAGCCACCGGTAATCTTCATCTTGGCTCGAAAGATCATTTAGTCGTGATGGGACACGCCGTGAACGTTGCCTCAAGACTGCAGTCGGCTACAAAGGACCTAAACAATAATTTTATTGTATCGTCTGCTGTGTTTAAAGCACTTAAGAATCCACCGCTGCACAGCTTGCCAGTTAAAATCACTTTGAAGGGCATGACTAATCCTTGTGAATTGCACCTTCTTGGAAAGGCGTACGCACAGCAACAGTTTACTTCAGTCGCTTAACTGGCTAATATTCAGTATAATATAGATTTGCAATTCTACTCCGTGCGAAGGGAATGAATGGGATTAGTATTTGCGACACTCATGCATTTGACACTCACTGTGGCGGTGGCGACGCATACAGATCCTATTGCAGTAACAATGAATGGTATCGCATTAAGTTCAATGTGAAAAGCAAAAGTCTGAAGCCACTCGCGCATCACTATCCATGCAATTGGGCTGGCAACAACGAAGGCGATGAAAACGAGGAACACAAATTCTTTGCTCAGCAGCCTTACAATCTGATTCACATTAGCTCCCATAACTTTTCGTATGCCTACTTCTTTACTCCTGCGCTCCGCAGCAAACGCTGAGAGCCCGAATAGACCCAAGGAGGCAATCAGTATTGACATGCCCGAGAATATCCCAAACAGATTGGCGAACTTTTCATCTTCGCTATATTGCTTATTGTAAACATCTTCAGCGAACTCGTAATGAAAAACATCTTCGGGGAAGAGCCTGTCATAAATTCCCTTCAGCTGTGCCAGCGCCTCCTCGACATCTGCTTCCGGTTCAAGCCTGATAGTCATGAACCGGTTGTTGGGTGTGTACCAAAGCATGACAGGTTCTGTTGCATTGTGTGCAGATGCCCAATTAAAATCCTCCAGCACTCCCTGTATATAATATTGCGATCCATTAGTGCTTGTGATCACGTGGCCGACCACATTATCATTTCGGTCAAATCCCCACTGGCGCACAGCGGTCTCGTTCACTAGCACTTTGCGGATAAATTTTTCAGGATCACCATGGTTCGGCGACATACCTTCGGTAAAAGGCTGTCCCGCTAGCAATTTTAGTCCGAATACGTCAGCAAAATCATGATCTACGCCTGACGCTTTGAATTCCAGGATGCTGGATTCATTTGTCGTGTCCCTTCCAAACGGCACGATGAAGTTCAATCCACGGCCAGCCTGATTTCCTGCAAACGACGCACCCGCTACTGCGGAAAGCTTATTGATTTCGTTTCTGAACATAGCTTCTGCATCCCTGCTTCGCATACCGTCCGGTAAAAAGCGGGCACTTCTTATCGTTATGAGTTTATTCATCTCAAGACCAACGTCCATGTTTCGCATAAAGCCAAGCTGATTATAAACGATTATGGTACAAACTATCAGCGCAATGGCAGGAGCATACTGGAGAACAACAAAGAATTTCCTCAAGGCTGATCGTGAACCGAATGAATTGATACTTCCTTTCAAGGCAGCAATAGGCATGAATGAGGAAAGTATGAATGCCGGATACAGTCCGGAAAGAAGAACACCCGAGACGAAGATCGTCCCAAACACCAATAAAAAGGTTTGGTTAAACCAGGATGCCAAAGTAAAATTCGTCTGCGCAAATTCGTTGAAGTAAGGTATTAGCATGATAACCACCAGGATGGCAATAAGCAGGGCAGTCAGGTTCATCAATACAGACTCCATAAAGAATTGTATCTTAAGATGATACTTGTGGGCACCGACAACTTTGCGGATGCCTACTTCCTTGGCCCGGTCAAGTGAACGCACTGTTGACAAATTGATATAGCTAATTAACGCGATGGCTAGTGTGATGATGGCGATAATGGTAAAAAAGTAAGTCATGCGCTGATTTCCTGTCCGAGCCGAGACCAGCGTTGAACCAAATCCGGTTGTCCCAAGATCAGTTTGTCTGTCGAAATAAAGGGACTTCATGGGTTGAAGTACTACATTGACGGTTATATTTTGCTCGCGGAGGTCTTCTCCAATGTTGCGATCCACTACCTTAGTCATCATTTGTTCTACTTTCTTGACATCAGTGTCTGGCCGCAATTCTACATAGGTGGTGAACTCCCTGAATTCCCAGGGCTCATAGTATTGACGGTTTTCCTCCGGTATACTGGCCATAAAGTGAGACAGAGGTATTACAACGTCAAATTGCAGATGAGAATTTGCCGGTATGTCCTGCATGATCCCCGTTATAAGCAAATTTTGCAGTCCCAGGTTCATGGAGTAATCAATTGTCTTTCCGATGGGATCTTCGTCGCCAAAAAGGCGTTGTGCCATACTCTCCGTGATAACAACAGAGTTGGGCAGCCGGAGTGCTGTTCGCTGATCGCCTTTCACCAATGGAAAAGTGAAGACCTCGAGAAAAGTCGAATCGACAATGACCGATCTAATATCTTTGAATGCGATCTTGTCGCCTCCGCTCGTGTACGTTATCGTAGGCCCTTCTTGAAAGAAATCAGCACGCACCCTGACAAAGTTTTCCACCGCAGGGATAGTTGCCTTGAACTCCTCAGCTGCGCCAAGAAAAATTTGAGAAAAAGTTTCCGGTGTGCCGCCGCCAACGACACTCTTAAATGCTACCCGGTAAAGTTGATCGCCCTTGACATGAAAACGATCGGCTGTGTTTTCAAAAGTCACGTACTGGAAAATCAACATGCTACTGACAAGCCCCAAGGTTAAGCCCGTGAGATTCAAGACCGAATAGGTCCTGTTGCGCGCAAAATTTCTAACGGCAGTTGTTAAATAATTTCTCCACAAGTTGGTGATAACTAGAGGTGGCGTATGATGTACGTGCTCTCGCCTTCCTGCAAATGGCTGAATAAAGGTTATGACGTTTATGACATAGTCCCAGTACGCCTTTCGGAAACCATACCGTCGCAACTGGTGATGGTATTCTTCCAACAGATCGCCGTCTACTTCTTCGAACGTGGATGCAGCACAAAATAGGCGCAATAGCTGACGAGCCCATTTCGGCGGCGAGTGTTTCGTATTTTCGGTTTCTTGCGGTTTCATATTTCAGAGAGGGGTCCCAACGTTCCTTTCGCCAATTTCCAAAGATGCAGACGTGTAAGCTGAGTGTCCGTAGCAACCCTACGGCCGAGCGCAGTAGTTACAAAGAGGCGCTTTCGCCTTCCTCCTCGTTCTTCGGTCGCATTACCCATTTTAGATTTGATCATGCCCTTGTCCTCTAGTCGCTGAAGCGCGGAATGAACCTGGTTGAGCCGAACTGACCTGCCAGTCTGTTCAATGATCTCATGGGTGATCGTTACGCCGTAGGCATTGTCGCTAAGGGCGGCGACTGTAAGCAAAACTACTTCTTCAAATTCGCCGAGGTAATAACGCTTCATTATTTGTTCTATATTTGCTGATATCTAGCTCTAGATATGAAAGATTGGTGAAATGCGCAAGCATTTTCTTGTGAAACAAAATTAGAACGAATAAAACAATCAAATATGACAATGTGGACCTTTGTAACAATAGCATAATTTTGCAACCTCAATGAACATACACACTTAAATTTCTAATTTCATCTCTGTCCCAACTCCGCGATAAACCCCCAATTCTGATGTTGAGCTCTGCTCATGGCATATTGTAACCCTTTTCATCGCCTTCCGAGACAAACATTAATTCATTATCACCTTTTTTCAAATGTAACAGACCCTTTCCGTCCACTGAGGATCCTTTCAAGCTTATACTTTTCATAATAAAAGAGTTCTTTGCGTTTTTCAACGGTATAGGTAACATCTCTGACTTGCAGATAGGAGATAAAACCGGAAACGAGATGATTCCGTCAAAGTAATGATTAAGGAAATAAAATTTCATCACAAATTTTCCAACACATGCCGGTAGTCTCTCCCCACCGGGATAGCCACTCCGTTCACTTCCACTTCTTCGGCGGTGTAAGATTCGATCTTGTTCAGGGAGACGATAAAGGACCGATGAATCCTTTTGAACAGCGGGAGGGGCAATAGCGTTTCGATTTCGTGGGTGCTGATCTTTGATAGATATTCCTTTTTTGTTGTCACGATCTTGACATATTCGCGTTGACTTTCGATGTAGAGAATATCTGAAAACAAAATTTTGACTTTCTTTTTCTGCACATTCAGAAACAAATGGTCTTTTGCAGCCCGAGCTGAGATTTCTCCTTGCTCCGGCGCGACTGCCGAACTTTCAGCGAAGGCGGATGGCTTTCTTAGAGTACCAGCTTTGTTTACTGCGATAAGAAACCGTTCAAACTCAATAGGTTTCAGCAAATAATCCGTTACGTTAAGGTCAAATCCTTCAACGGCGTACTGATGGTACGCAGTGGTGATGATGACGGCAGGTGGATGAGCAAGTGTCTTTAAAAAGGCCATGCCTTTCAGTCTCGGAAGATGGATATCTAAGAAAATAAGATCGACCGTGTTGTCTCGCAGAAAGTCAGTCGCAACGATAGCATCCTTGAAGATTCCCATCAATTGAAGAAAAGGAACCTCCCGGATGTAATCGGTTAACACCTTTGCCGCCAAAGGTTCATCCTCTACGATGATGCAGGTAATATTAGACATGGCTTGCAAGATTAATCTTTAATGTTGCGGTGAATACAGATGGACTGTGCTGAAGCGATAAGTTGTAGTCGGTATAGAGCAATTCCAGCTGACGACGGAGATTTGCCAGACCGATGTTCTCTTTCACACGCTCATCAGTCGAAAACGAGTCCGCAGAATTCTTTACAATAAATTGCAGCTGTCTGCTTTTTACAGAGAGATGAATATCGACAAAGGGCTGGCTTCGCGTTTCGGATACACCGTGTTTGAAAGCGTTCTCAACCAGGGGTATCAACAACAAGGGTGGTATTGCTTGTTTCATATCTTCAAGGTCATAATTAAAATTCAGTCGCAAAGATTCATCATAACGCAATTTTTCAAGGGCTATGTAATCGGTCATCACCTTCAGCTCCTGTTCTATTGCGATGTATTCGCCTCCGGTTTCGTAAAGCATAAAGCGCAATATTTTAGAAAGTCGTAAGATGGATTCGGGTGTAAGGTCTGACTTGTCCCGAGCCAGCGAATAAATGTTGTTCAGGGTGTTGAACAAGAAATGCGGGTTTGTCTGTGACTTGAGATAGTTTAATTCAGCCTCCTGTTTTTGAATGCGCAGTTGCTGTGCAGCCTCTTTCAATTTCCGGTAGTCATAAATATGCAGGGCGACGCCAAAAAAGAAAACGGAGAAGAAGCTGAAGGGAACGAGATCTCCGATTTCATTGTATACCGACGGGTACGATCCCAGGGTAACATAAAGATGTAACCCCGCTCCAATGGACTTCCACGCATAGAAGCCGAAAGAGAACACCATCATGTAAACAGCTATGAGAACGGGTGCAATGAGAAGCCGTTTCCAGGTGAACTTAATGTACGGGATACTGCGCTCAAAAAGCAGATAATTGATAACAACTACATAACAGACTAACCAGAGGTTGTTCAAACAGCTTTGCAGAAATGTCTCGTGATTACTAACGAGTTCTCCAAACGCCGACAATAGGAAATACAGCACGCCGACCCTTAAATAAATCTTAAACCGTTGTCTGTCGATCGATAGCTTCATCTCCTAAAGCTAAAGGTAAAAAGCAGAATGCAGAAAGCTGTATAGGAAGACCTCGCTACACGTTATAAACTGTAAGCTGTAAACTTCCCTCATCCCATTGACTTAAAACCGTTGTTCGTTTACAACGTTGTGCTGTCTATTGACTTGCTGCTTAAGTGCTATCAATTGCTCCGTATTCTTATTTAAAAATATCAATTATATGAAAAAGAGCTTACTCGTTTCCCTGTTCGTGTTATTGGTAACACTTCCTGCAACTGCACAAGTTGAGCCGGATGCTGGCCAATGGAAGACATGGTTCATCACATCCACTAAAACATATCGCCTGCCACCGCCACCCGCTCACAAAGATGAAATGACACAGGTACTTTCTGCCCAGCGCGCCCTAGATGCCGCGGGTATCCAAAAGATCAATTACTGGAACGCGGGAGCTCCTGGGTACCGCTGGTACAACATGGTGTTTAAATTATGGACGTCTGATATCTCGGGCAATGGAGCGTTGGCAAACGCACTAATCGGCACAGCAATTTATGATGCTACCATCGCCGCATGGGATACGAAGTATGCGCATAACCGTCCCCGTCCCTTTGCGGTTGATAGCGACTTAAGGCTTTATGCACCAAACCCTGAAAGCCCTTCTTATCCCTGTGAGCACTCCGTCGCAGCCGGGGTAGCAGCGACGCTTATCTCTCACTTCTATCCTGCCCTGGCTGATTCGGTCAATCGAATGGCAAAGCAACAGATGGATTCGCGCATTGCTGCTGGCGTTGCATTTCCAAGCGATACGCGCGCAGGTTTTGAACTGGGAAAGGAGATTGCTCAAAGGGAGATCGAGCATACCAAAGACTTTATTACTAAGAAGCAATTCGATGGCAAGATTCCAAATAAACCCGGGTTGTGGACGGGCAAGTTTGCGATGTTACCCACGGCTGGACTTAACAAAACCATTGTACTCGACAGCGCTAGTCAGTTCAGACCTGCTCCTCCTCCTGATTTTGCAAAAGAGATGGAAGAACTAAGAAACTTTAAACAAACGTTCCATTCGCGCGCGAATGCTTTCAACTACGCGTCCCAGCCTACGGGAAACGATCTGCTCACCAAAAAGATCTTCGAGTATAATCTACACACGAATCCACCACGGGCGGCGAGAGTGTATGCTGCTGTGAACGTAGCATATTATGATGCCTTTACCGCCTGTTGGGATGCCAAGTATACTTACTGGGGAATACGTCCTGATCAGTATGATTCTACCTTCGTGCCATTGATGCCAAGTCCACCGTTCCCAGGTTATCCGTCCGGTCACGCTATGATGAGTGGTGTGATCGGAGAATTATTCCCTTATTTTTTCCCGTATGATAAGGATTTGTTCACGAAGATCGCGAATGAGGGCGCTGAATCTCGCTTCCACGCAGGAATACATTTTCGATCCGATAACGATGCAGGATTGGAGTTGGGTAAAAAGGTTGCCGGAAAAGTCATTGGCAAATTAAAGGGTGATGGCGCAGAGGACGAAATTCGTTTTTCAAGCTCGGCAAAGAATGCAAAATAAAAATCAAAAAAGCACCGTAGATCGGTTGATACGTAAGATGAGCTTACTGATTCTCTTAGCCTTTTGACTGTTTAAGCGCGGAGCCCGCTGAATTAATGCCGCTGAGGACCAGAGAGGCCCTTGGGACAAATCTCGGCGGGCTCCGCGTTACGTTTCTGATCCTCAGGGCTTAATCTTGATGCAAAAAAATCATCAGAATAAACCGGTATAACGTTATGGATAGACGCAAATATCTAATTCGAGCAACTGTAATACAGTCTGAATAAGCTGGACAGCTGGCCCATATCGTATCCGGTTAATGCGATCTTATCTTTGAACCCTGGGCAATCAGCAAAGTTTTTTTCGAGTTGATTCTTATACTCTTCGTTAAAAACTACTCGCTTGTAGGTTTGTCCACCAGCCGTCTCCGCCCATACCAGAAATCTTTTAAAAACGAGCGACTCCAGCTGAGCGCCTTGTTCCCCTATCAGGAAATGTTCCTTATAACTCGGTGACTTATACCGGTACAAATTTTTCTTCCCGACAACGATCAATTCTGCAAAAATGCTATCGTTCTCAAATTTAGGCCGTGAATCGCTCAAATCAAGGGTTCCGTCAATGTGATTCGAAATATCCAATCTCACTCTGGCGCTTACGTAAGTCCGGTTGTCTACCTGGAAGGCAGCTATTTCCGTCGGCCAATATCGTTTTGTGTCATCGTTGATCTGAGTTACAACTTTATTTGGGTTCAGATCCCATTTTCCCGTCTTGATCATGCATTTAACCGTGTCACCTTCATTGGTTATGATCTTGCCAGCAGAAAATTTTTGTGCTGTAAGGTGACTGGATAGTATTGCTCCTAGAATGACCATAACAAGTTTACTCGATCTCATATGATTTATGATTAAGGAATTCGAAAAGTATCCATTTGCTTCGACGTTTAGCGACTGTTCTATGCATGATCAGAGTTTCATCTGCTCCAAGATTTTGAAGAATTTCTCTCCAAGAGCCTGAGCTAAAGAAACTTTTTTCCAATCGAAGATTAGACCCGATAAGACACACTACACTTGCCTAATACGGTCAAATGGACGAATCGTAACGGCTCCTGACTTTCTAATTTTTGCTTACTTCATCACAACCTAAAAAATGTTAAGCAAAAGTTCAGTACTCTAATGATGGGTTATCCAATCATAGCATAGCAACTGGCCGTGACACCTAATAACATACAATTATACCTAGAATCGAAAAATTAAGAAAGTGAAAAGTGCATGATGTAAGGAAAACCGGTGGAATCCTGAAAACAATACCCCCCTGCCGCCGCCATCTTCTGGATGCAGGAAACTTAAATACCTAAACACATAACCACTTAAACACATTAGTCTCCTGACAGCGGTACCAGCTTCGCCTTAAGATCAGGATCAGCCATGTCCTTATCAAAGGGAAACATCGGGCGGGTTATGCGCCTGAACTCCAATTGTTCCAAGTCCTGATCCACACCGCCGGGCGTCAACGCCATAATCCAATCTGCACGCATATCGTAAAGCTCGGGAACCAGGTACCCGAGTTTCACCACTACGATATCCGTTTTTCGGGGATTCAATCCCAGTTTGGTAAAATCGGCTTCGTGATGGTAAGGCTTCCGTTTCTTGGTGACAATGACGTCGACACTACCGATTTTCACAACTACCTCTGTTTCCGCATGCGGGTCACCATGTTCAATTGATTTTACAACCCCCTGTAACCTGATCGGCGGAGCATATCGATTATCGACTGCAGCTCCCGCAGTGGCATCCACCGTTCCCCCGACACCTGCTTTAACTGCCTGCTCGACTAACTCCGGTCCAGGAATTGAAGCGTAAATAAGTGAAGGTCCTTTTTCGGACTTAAATTCTTGTCTGGCCAGGATCTCTTTCAATGTCCAGGTAACATCTCCTGCACCCCCAGCCGTAGGGTTGTCGCCCATATCACTGATCATGAAAGGTTGTTTGTCACTCGCGACGGCCTTGTCAAGGCATTCCTTTAACGACGCAACAGGTGCGATGAAATCAAACTCGTTGCGAACATTCCAAAAACTGTTGGCGAGGCTTTCCGCTGTCGCTGTCACTTTTTCCCTGTCATCGCCAGTGACAATAACGACAGCATGGTTTCGCGGTTCATCCGCCCATGCATAACCGATCCAGATAGCAGCGTCCACGATACCTGCCTGCGCTGCTGCGGGCGCAACTTTAGCATACAGAGTTTTTCCCGGGTCAACGCGCGTGCTAGTTTTTTCTCCGGGTAATAGAATAGGTACCGCCACATAAGCTTTATAGGGTGGCTTTCCCGTGCCAGCTTCAATTCTTGACAATAAATTCCCTACAGCACGTTTGTCTGACTCCACGGCATCTTCATGCGGCGCCATTCGATAGCAGGTAATGAGGTCGCTGTTCTGCGCTAGCCTCCAGGAAACATTTCCATGCAAGTCCATGGAGGTTGAAATGATGGTTTTATAGCCAACCACTTCTCTTATTCTTACAATCATGTCGCCTTCCGGATCATCCAGTCCCACTACGCTCATTGCCCCATGTATATCAAAGAAGATACCGTCGTAAGGCAGGTTTTTCTTCAGACCGTCGAGCATTTTTTGCATCAGCGATTCGTAAGCCTCCCTGGTGACAATACCACCTGGCAAAGCACGTCCGATGAGAATGGGTAACCATTCGGCCCTTTTATAGTAGCCAGAGTCCGGTGAAAGGAATGGATATGAAGACAGGATCGTGTCACCTACCCGCGCGTGAAACGCCTCTTCATGCGTAAGCGCCGGCGAAAATGTACTGGATTCTATGCCTAATCCGGCAATGGCAATGCGGGGAGGTTGCTGGTATTTAGTTGGTTTGTTACACCCGGTTAACAGAATTCCGGCTATGACAAATATAAGCTCGAGGAGTATTTTTCTCATATCATGCCTTTCCACTCAATATAAAAATAATCGGCGTACTATAACAAAGATTAAAGTACGGTTTTCTTTTACTTCCTAATTCCTGATGCCCTTAAATCTTCAAATGAAGGACGACTGTTTTATAAACGCCTATCGCGAATGCCTGCCGTCCAGTCCTTGCGTTAGATGCACGCAGCCTGACGTTAGAGTGGCGAACTAACGGGCTTTGGTCCTTGTAACAATACCTACTACTATTCCGACCCTGACATCTACTTTGTTTGTCGCGTGTTGATGTAGTGAATAGAAAATTGAAGCAGATTTCCCCTACCGCTAAGTACCCTTCTCTGATTTTTGGACCCCCGACTCCTATGCCATGTTATTCTGAAGCTGTTACTTTATACCGGAAGGGAAAACACAGTACTCAGAAATTGTTGTTCGCAAAAAAAACTGCAAAAAACGATGAGAAAGCGGGAGGGTCCCTCCTCTTTTAAGTGATGCTTTTTTGTGGGGGAGTGTTGACCGCTATTTTGAACTGATTGATTCTCCAGAGATGGACAATTACTCTGCACACTGACGCTGAATAATTTACAGATTGCTAACAAAATGGATGAACCGCATGCAGCCTCATCGTGATAAAGTGCTACCATCGATGAATAAAATTCTGAACATGAAAAATTGATAATAAAAATTACCTAACTAAACAATTATAGCCATGAAAAAAGTAATTCAGGACATCATCAAGAAAAACAAGCAGCGCGAACAGGAAGCAGCTCTTTCACGCCAGCAGGAAATAAACAACCCGTCGACGACTGATAACAGACGAAATTTTCTTAAAAAGACCGCCCTTGGCGGAATAAGCCTCACGAGTTTGATGGGGCTATCATTTGAGGATTCTATGGCCCAGACCACTTCAAAAGTCCAAAAGGCATCAAGTCCGTCTGACTTAAAAATTACCGACTTGCGTTACTGTTTAACATCTGTAATGAGAGGAACCGCAATTATCAGGATCGACACGAATCAGGGCATTTATGGGTTGGGAGAGGTACGCGACGCCGCGGACCCACGCTATGCGTTGATTCTGAAAAGCAGGATACTGGGAGAGAACCCATGCAACGTTGAGAGAATATTTAAGATCATAAAGCAATTTGGAGGACAGGCCAGACAAGCTGGTGGTGTATGTGCAGTTGAAATGGCGCTATGGGATTTGTGTGGCAAGGCATACAATGTTCCAGCCTGGCAGTTACTCGGGGGACGGTATCGTGATACGGTTCGTATTTATGCGGATACCCCAGAGTCAAAGGACTTGGAAGTATTCAAGCAGAAAGTAAAATTCCGGATGGTAGACCAGGGATATAGTTGGTTAAAAATGGATGTTTCTATTAATGTGCTCAGAGATATACCTGGAGCACTCGTAAACGAAAAGTTCTGGGGCGCCGGTTCTCAACCCGCCGGTGACTTTATGGGCTATGCAAATGCGAGACATCCATTTACAGGTATTCAGGTCACGGAAAAAGGTTTGGAAATATTGGCGCAGCGAGTTGCCGATGTCCGTTCAGTCGTCGGAGATGAGGTACCGTTGTCCACGGACCACTATGGACATTTCGATCTCAACAATATGATACGCTTGGGAAAAGCGGTGGAAAAATACCGGCTGGCATGGCTGGAAGATATGGTGCCGTGGCAATATACCGAGCAACATAAAACCATAACGGATGCGCTTGAGACACCTACAACGACAGGCGAAGATA
>JAICGJ010000118.1 GCA_025923195.1 Chryseolinea sp. | reverse complement strand
TTGATGTTGAGCCGATGTGTTAGAAGACATATAGCTAAATATCACTATGGCTGCAAGCCGTCCGAAATTGGAGAAGAGTCGCATCATCAGGTTCATAATTTCAGTCCCAAAAGTCAGGCCTTGTCAAAACTCCACCATCGTCACGACAATCCATGCAGTTTTTTCCGTAGCTGGTCGTGTATCCCTCAGGTAATGTTTCACCATAAGATCCTATTAAACTAATGTCTGGGTAAAAACTCAATTCCATGAAGTCAAGCGAATCAATCTGACAGGGGATTGTGGGTTGCTTACGGACTTCCATTGGCAGTTCGCTAAATAGTAAGAAAAATCTTTTTTCCTGTACCTGCCCACCACTGAAATATCCGAGTACCGGTTCCGACGTATCATTCGCACTATAAACATTTCCCAGGACCTGCGAGGGAAGGGGATCAAACAATCCGCCCAAACTTTCGGTAGACTTTTTCAGTTGCGTCCAAAAATCATATGCTTCCTTTGTGATTGTACGCTGCTGCACCAAGATGCTATACTTTGCCGAAACCTTTTGTGAACCTACTGGTATAAAGACCAAGGGATAATCGCGAACGACATTCGTGGACAGGTGATTCGTGGAGCTCACATGAATTTCAGTCGAGGGCTTGGTAATATAGCATCTGTGTACGTCCAAATCATTTGGAACGACTACACCGCCAACGAGCTTAAAACCCGTTCCATATTTTGACGTATATTCCCAGGTCTCATCAAACGTCCACTGAAAGTATTCTGAATTCCCTGAGTCGTCATGCGTGTTAACCAAAATATTAACACCTGGGCTTTGCCTGCTTATTTTGAAGCTTACGCTGTCGATCGGAGGGCAGGTTGTAAGATTAATGAATTCCGAATAATACCTTCTATCGTTCTCCCTTACTATATATACGCGATATTTTTTCAGGGTAGAAATTTGCATTTTTGTCAGCGCATAGTAACCGCTCGACACTTCAATGAGCGTTTGAGCGTTGCCCTCTTCGTCTTCAATTTGCACTAGCGCGCTTACACCTGTATCAATATCATCTGGCGCCGAAAGCGGGGTAGCTGTGGTTAGTTTTACGATAGCAGAACTATCCGTGCTATTAATGAAACCATCGACAACCAAGATATCCACCGAGTCCGAAATCTCAGGCGGATTGTAAGGCTCCAGGCAGCTTGCAGAAATGACCATCAGTACTATAATTACCTTTCGGTAGATATAGTTGGTAACATCTGAAGTCTTCATTCTATCCATTACGCAGTTAGCCATCCAGTTGCCTGTTAATTCTAAAATTTGAAGTTATAAGTTATAGTTGGGATTGGCCTTCCGAAGATTGAAAGCTTGTATCCGCTGATCTTATTATCTTTTGAAGTGAAATAAACAGAATAAGCATTCTGACGACCTGTTAAGTTGTAGACTGCCAAGGTCCACGAACTATGGGCCAGCTTCCTGATTTTATGATTTCCTTCAAGATTAATTGAAACGTCCATCCGGAAATAATCGGGTATGCGGAACTGATTTCGCTCCGAATAGTATAGCCTCGGATTACCGCCAAGATCGTACTTGGCCAACGGCAGAGTTATGGGTCGGCCAGTGCTGTATGTCAGGTTGAGCGAGAAGTTAAAACGCCTGCTGAATTTATAATTGCCAATAAAATTAAACGCGTGTGGTTTATCGTAGCTGCTCGGATAATATTTGCCATTGTTCACTGTTTCGGAGGAAAAAGCGTTTTTCGTTTTCAATAGGGACCTTGAGTAAGTGTAGCTAATCCAGCCATTGACTTTTCCAGTTGATTTCTTTAGTAAAAGTTCCACGCCGTAGGCTTTGCCTTCCGCGTTTATCACATCTGTTTCGATATGATGGTTCAGTAGCAGCACAGCTGAGTTCTTGAAATCTACCGAATTGGTCATGGTCTTGTAATATCCTTCGACCGACAACTCGATTAGGTTTCCCTTTAGATTCTTGTAGAACCCGATTGAATACTGATCACCGATCTGTGGCCTTATGTATGAGTCACTCAGTTTCCATATATCGGTCGGCGCTATCGCCGTGGTGTTTGAAAGCATCTGAATGTAT
Source organism: Chryseolinea sp. (assembly GCA_025923195.1). Lineage (GTDB taxonomy): Bacteria > Bacteroidota > Bacteroidia > Cytophagales > Cyclobacteriaceae > Chryseolinea. The sequence continues at coordinate 17,073 of JAICGJ010000118.1, read as the reverse complement.
TGTCGCATTCGATTGTAGCTGAATTTTATCGATGCACTGCGCGACAAAGAGTAACGGATGGAGAACCGGGGCTCAAAACCCTGGTGTGTGGCAATAGTCTTTCCTGATGCATAATGAACTGTATCGACAATAGATGACTCTTCCCTGGAAACGCCCGGAGAATATATATATACATCCTTTGGGCCCAAAAATTGGTAGTACGAGTAACGCACTCCAGCATATAGCGAGATATTTTGTGACAGATCAAAATTTTCGCCGACATAAATGAACGATTCCAACCCCTGTTCGTCCTCCAGCTCATTAGGTGCAACTAGCGATTCGGGACCCTCGGGTTGCATGTTGCCCGGAGCTAACTTATAAAGTATTGAGCCAAGTCCGAAATTGATTGTGTGCTTTGGATTGGGAAAATAACTGAAGTCGACCTTCGCGTTTGTCTGTTGTATGGAGAAATTCATATTAAACGACTCGGTTGGATTTATGTCGCTAGAAATTGAGTAGCCGTAATGGCTGTATCCACCTGTGAATACGCCGTAAAATTTATTGTTTACCACGTGTTTCCATTTCAATGAAATGTTTCGGTCGCTGTAGCGATATAGGGTATCACTATTCAGTTTGAATCGGTCTTTACTCATATAGGCCGATAGATAGAGATTATTCTTGTCGTTAATTTTATGACTGATGTGAGCATTTACATCATAGAATGAGGCTTCACTTTTTTGAAGAGCTTCGGTATCTAGCTGACCCAGGATCCAGTCCGAATACGTAGAGCGCCCGCCAACGAGGAAAGAAGATTTATCTTTGATGATGGGCCCTTCAAGCGATAGCCGTCCGGTTATTGGACTTATCCCGCCTGATCCAGCAAATTTTTTAAGATTTCCTTCACGTGTTGTAACGTCCAGCACCGAAGAAAGACGGCCCCCGTATTCGGCATTAATTCCACTTTTGTAAAGTTCCACATTGTTTAAAATGTCGGGATTAAACGTCGAGAAAAATCCGAAAAGGTGGGATGGGTTATAAATCGTAGCATCATTGAATAAAATCAGATTTTGATTTGTTGCGCCGCCGCGAACGTTCAATCCAACGGTACCTTCGCCTACTGTTTGTACTCCCGGCAGCGTTAGTACCACCTTCATAATGTCTGTTTCTCCGAGAACTAAAGGCATTTGCTTCATAGTTTTTATGTCCAGTTTCTCAACGCCCATCTGCACGCCGCTTACCCGAACATCGCGCTCGGACTGAACAACTACTTCTTTCAATGGAATTACATCCTCATCGAGTTCGATGTTTAGTTTTCCATCTGAATAAAGCATAATTTGGCGTTCTGTGCTTTTCATTCCTATGCTCTTAATTTTCAGCTCATGCCGGCCCTTTGGAAGCGTGATGGAATAATAGCCAAACTGGTCGGTGGCTACGCCGATCATCGGGTTTTCAACATACACGGCAGCGCCTATAACGGGCGAGCCACTGGCAGCGTCTCGCACATAACCGGCCAAAGAGGCCTTGCCCTGAAGGTTGCTGTTCTTCACGCCGATGGAATACAACTTTGTTTCTGCAAGCTTTCGTTCTTTTTCTCTTTTCTCATACAGGGTGTAGTCAAATGCGACAGGCTGCCTGCCGGGTTGTGAGGTCCCGCTTCCGAAGAAGTCGTCAGGAAGTTCTATAAGGATCTGTCTCTCGTAGGTCACGTAAATATTGTGATCAGCATCTATCACAAAATGAAAATCAGTACCAGCGAAAACCTGATTCATGAGTTCATCCAACCGCTGATTTGTCGGAGATGCTGTAATGGAGATGCTATCAGAGTATTGAGGATTAAAATAAAAATGATACTTGGTTTTGGATTCTATTTCTTCTGCAAATTCTTGTAGGGAGGCACTATCAAATGTTGCACTGATTCTTGTGTCCTGTGCATTGGCAATTAGTGAAGCAGTAATTATCGATATGCAAGTCAGTAGGCGGTAGAGTATTGGCATAGGCTAATTGTTTAATCCATCGTAAAATTTCGTGATACGCACAATAGCCACGTCCCTATTATTCTTAAAGCGGATTTGATTTTTCCTGATGAAGTTTTTTACTTCCTGCTTGTGATTTTCAAAAACCTGAATAACGGATCCCTTTGATTTAACTGAATTGTAGACTCCATCCTTATAGATATAGTATCTTGTACTTTCATCAAAACGCGGTATTATTTCTTTGGCATCGAGCTTTTCCCGGTGAATCTTCTGATGCTTAGCAAAGACCTTTACAGCACCGTCGTATAGCCTGTCGTAGAATCCTTCCGAAATGCTATTGCTCGAATCCCTTTGAAGCCGCACAAATGAGTGGTCCAATATGGCAAAGGCGTCAATTTTTTCTGCAATCAATTTGATTGGATTGCCCCTGTTGTGCTCTGTTATCACCTGATCAATGGTGAGGTCATACAGGAGTGCAACGTTTTCATACAAGTCTCCCCAATACGTGATTGATCCATAGGTCCAGTCATCTGATTTAAAGTAAGGGTGCTCCTCGTATTTTGGAAGATAGATGATATAATCTGTGCCGTTATACAGCCTCGATTGGCGTTGAATTGATTCTGTATAAAGCGAAATGCTCTTCTTTTTTGAGATTGCGAGAAATGCTGTATCTGTTGTCGCTCGCTGTGAATGACTGGGGGTAAGTTTGCACACGAAAAAAAATAGAACTCCCGGAACTATGTAGCGAGGTAGTAGCATCTAATAGGTATAAGATCTAAATATAATTAAAGAACGCATTCTTGTTAAGCCGCTGGAATAATTGAGGCTAATAAATGAAAAGGCCCCTTTCCGGGGCCCTTTTAATGAATTGCGGCGTGTGCTATTTCGCATAGGCGACACTTCTCATTTCCCGGATGACCGTGACCTTTACCTGTCCGGGATATTGCATATCCCGTTCGATTTTTTGGGAGATGTCAAAACTTAGCTGACCGGCGCGTTCATCAGTCGCCTTTTCAGCATCAACTATCACACGCAACTCGCGGCCTGCTTGTATTGCATAACATTTATCAACGCCCTCGAAGCTGAGTCCGAGTTGTTCTAATTCTTTAAGTCGCTTTATGTATTGCTCCATGACTTCCCGTCTGGCGCCAGGTCTGGCTCCACTAATTGCATCACAAGACTGTACTATAGGAGAGATGATGTTGGTCATTTCAATTTCATCATGATGGGCGCCAATGGCGTTGCAGATTGCCGGATGCTCTTTGTATTTGTGAGCAAGTTCCATCCCGACGATGGCATGAGGTTTTTCAAGTTCTTCTGGCCATACCTTGCCGATGTCATGCAGTAGCCCTGCGCGTTTCGCTTGCTTGACGTTTAAACCAAGTTCACTTGCCATTATAGCACAAAGATTGGCAACTTCACGGGAGTGTTGGAGGAGATTTTGTCCATACGACGAACGAAAGCGCATTCTTCCGACCATTCTGACAAGTTCAGGATGCAGCCCATGAATACCGAGATCGATCACCGTACGTTCTCCAATCTCTACAATCTCATCTTCGATATTCTTCGTGGTCTTGGCAACGATCTCCTCTATACGGGCGGGGTGTATTCTGCCATCCTGTACCAGTCGGTGCAAAGAAAGCCTGGCAATTTCTCTTCTGACAGGATCAAATCCCGAGATAATAATCGCCTCCGGCGTGTCGTCCACGATAATTTCAACACCTGTTACGGCCTCCAGAGCCCTGATATTACGTCCCTCACGGCCAATGATTTTACCTTTGATATCATCACTTTCGATGTTGAATACTGACACGCAGTTCTCGATGGCATGTTCTGTTGCCGTCCGTTGAATGGTTTCGACAACGATTTTCTTAGCTTCCTTTGTAGCGGTGAGCTTTGCCTGCTCCATGATGTCTTTGATGTAGCTCGATGCTCGCGTTTGTGCTTCATCTTTAAGCGATGCTACCAGCTGCTCGCGAGCCTCATCAGCAGTTAGCTTGCTAATGTTTTCAAGCACCTGGATTTTCTGCTGGTTGAATTTGTCGAGCTCCTCTTTGCGTTTTTTCGTGTGCTCGAGCTGGGCGGCCAGATCGGTCCGGATATCGTCCAACTCGCCTTCTTTGCGTTTCAGGTTTTCGATTTCCTTGCTTAGGGTCTGCTCTCTTTGTTTGATTTTTTGTTCGTTGCTGATAATGAGACTTTTTTTCTTGTTAGCCTCCTCCTCAAATTCGGTTTTCATTTTGAGGAGTTTTTCCTTGGCCTCCAGAATTCTGTCTTTTTTCAGATTCTCTGCTGCAATTTCAGCTTCTTTTAAAATGAGCTTGGCTTTCGCTTCAGCATCCTCTTCATTTTTTTTCAGCTTTCTTTTATACAGCAAGGAACCGATCAGAGGGCTCAGCACAATCGTAGCGATAATGCTGGCTACAATAGCTATCACGGTTGTTGACATAAAAAAGTTAGGTTATAAATAGCCCCGAGGTTGCCGCCTTGGCTCAGAAGTTTGAGGAGTGAAGGGCTAAAGAATAGATTGGGAAACGATATTATTTAGCTGATTTACCTTTTCGAAAACGGTTTGGTCAATAACCTGGTAGGTTTCATCAGCTGCCATCTTGTCGATCAGGCAATCAAAGGCCACCATAGCTAATAAATCTTGCTTATCGTCGATCCCAAATTGTTCCCGATAAGATTTTATCTTTTCATTGATGAGTTTGCCGGCCATTCGAACCCGCTCTTCGTCCGTGAGTTTCACCTTCATTGGATACTCACGATCCGCTATTTTGATTTTTATAGAAAGATCCTCCATCAAACAATCTTACAGGGTTTCTTATCTGCTTAAGTGGGCGATGCACTTATCGATTTCACGAATATAATCGTCCACTTTCTTCTTCAACTCCGAAACACTTCCGTCTTCCGGGTTAATACTATCCACAATTTTAGTGATTTTCAATTGATTATGAAAACCTGAGATCTGTTCATCGCGACTTCGAACGGCTGTTTTCAATTCCTGGTTTTCTCTTTTAAGGCTTTTCAGCTCTTCCTTCAGGTTTTTATGCTCATTGACGAGCACCAAAATTTTGCGTTCCAACCCATTGAGATTGGTTTTAAGAAGTTCCTGATCCATGCAATGTTGTTTAGGTGTATAGGAATCAATCGTACTTCCAGGCTATACGTTGGGCCTGCCATAAACGATTTTTTCTAACTATACGTCATTATTTTCGAATTAAAGCTCCAAGTTTTTCTTGTAATGCTGCCATCAGTCGCTCCATCGTTCTATCAATCTCTTCATCCGTCAGGGTCTTGGTCTCGTTTTGTAATGTAAAACCAAGCGCGTAAGCCTTTTTACCCTTCGGAATATTTTCTCCTTCGTAAACATCAAAAGCTATGATGTTCTTAATCAACCGCTTCTCTGCCTCCATGATCAGGTTATAAATTTCCTCAAAGCTGATTTGCTTGTCTAACACGAGTGACAAGTCTCGTCTCACTTCAGGAAATTTAGTTACGTCCTGAATTACTAACTTAGGGTTTGCATTTTGGAAAAGCAAGGATGAATTCAGCTCTGCGTAAAATAAATCTTGCTTAACGCCAAAATCTTTCAGGAAGGCTTGTTTTACTTTGCCAACCTTGCCAAGTTCTTCGGTGCCCCGAAATAATTTTGCACCATAATCGAACAACTGATCATGTAATTTTTGCTGCTTGAGGCCAGCTACACCACTCTTAGTTACTATATGATAAACATGCTGAGCGAGGTCATAGTAGCTGACACCTTTCGAAGCCGACCGCCAGTTGTCGGCCTGCACATTACCAGTCATGTATAATGCCAGGCGCTCCTCCTCCTTATGTTTGTCCAATTCTTTATAATATATTTTCCCAAATTCAAAAAACTTCAGGTCTTTCTGCTTGCGATTTATATTGTAAGAACAGACCTCCAAACCTGTAAAGAATAATGTCTGTCGCAGTATTCCTTGCTCCTCGCTGAGCTTGTTTAGAATCTCAACAGGAGTTCCCTTAAAACTCAAATTGTGCTTCTCTTGATAAGCATTATTCGTCAATGAATTCGTCCATATTTCATAAAACCCATTGGATACCAGGAGCTCCCCGATTGCCCTCTTGAATTTGTTAAAATCCTTCGCAGGGAATGAGGCAAGGAAATCTGCTGAGGCAGTCTCGGATAATTCAATATTGTTAAACCCATATATGCGGAGAATCTCTTCTGCGATATCTGCCTCCTGCACAACATCGACCCGATAAGGGGGCACAGATACCGTGAAAATGTTCTCATCTTTGTTGATAACCTCAATATCAAGGCTTTCAAGAATCGTTAGAATTTCATCTCGTTCAATTTTTTTTCCAAGGAGCCGATCAATGTTTTTATACTTTACTGTGATGATCTTATGATCAATTTTAGTGGGATAAATATCAACGATGTCTGACGATATCGTTCCGCCGGCAATTTCCTGAATAAGCAGTGACGCCCGTTTCAGCGCGAATACGGTGTTGTTGGGATCTGTTCCACGTTCAAAGCGGAACGAGGCATCAGTCTTTAATTGATGGTGCATAGACGTCTTACGAATATACTCGGGAGAGAAATATGCACTTTCGAGGAATATATTCCGGGTGGTATCGGTGATTCCTGAATTAACTCCGCCGAAGACTCCCGCAATACACATTCCCTCGGATGAATTGCAAATCATCAGGTCTGTGGACTTCAAAATTCTTTCCTTTTTATCCAGCGTAGTAAATTTGCTGCCTTCTGGCAACGTCTTTACAATTACTTTGCCGCCCGAAATACGATCAGCGTCGAAAGCATGAAGGGGCTGGCCAAGTTCGTGACAAACAAAATTTGTAATGTCAACAATGTTGTTGATGGGTGTCTGCCCAATGGCCCTCAGTCTATACTTGAGCCAATCAGGTGACTCACTTATGTTTACACCAGAAATAGTCACCGCAGAATATCTTGGACAGGCATCGAAGTTTTCAACTTCCACCGCTATCGGAAGGTCCCTGTTTTGAATGGAAAACTTTTCGACCTTTGGTAAAAGTAGGTCCCTTTTTTTGACGGCCTTGATGTCGCGCGCCACTCCCACATGCGATGCGGCGTCTGCGCGGTTTGGCGTCAAGCCGATTTCAATACGATGGTCTGATTCAATATTATAATATTGCGACGCTGGTGTTCCATTGGGGAGTTGGGTTTCCAAGACAATAATACCTTCATGGTTTTTTCCTAAACCAATTTCGTCCTCGGCGCAAATCATCCCTTCAGATTGCTCGCCACGAATCTTTGTTGACTTAATGGTGAGTGACTCACCGTTACTCGGATGGAGCGTGCTGCCGGGCAATGCCACTATCACTTTTTGACCAACTGCAACATTAGGCGCTCCACAAACTATTGGCAGTATTTTACTTCCGACATCTACCTTGGTGAGCGTAAGCTTGGCTGCATTGGGATGTTTGGAGCAATAGATCACTTCACCTATGACCAATCCCTGAAGACTTCCTTTAATGGTTTCGAAAACTTCAATGCTCTCAACTTCAAGACCTGTTGACGTCAAGACATAACCGATTTCTTCCGGGGATTCCGGAATATCAATGTATTCTTTAAGCCAGTTGAAGGATATGGTCATTAGTAAATTTTAGGATGCAAAAATAAAGTTTCGCAAGGAAGTAAAAATACTTTACACAAAGAACTTCAAAATGGCAAAACACAGTTTATACGGAGCATTTGACGGTCGGAAAGCGGAGCGCACTAATGATACGTTTTTTCACCGGCCCTTATTGGAATACGCAACAAATTTTCTGAAGGAGGTAGAGGGCAAGAGTAATTGTTATTGTATGCGCAATAGGGATTATAGGACTTATTGAAGTCCAGTGTTATCGTGCTGCTTCCAGGGACCTTGGCCAGGTCAAGATACCTACCCGCGCCGTAGGTTTCTTCAGCGCTCGTTTCGTCGCCAAATGCAAAAAATAGTTTTCCTCTGAAAGGTCCCATGTCGATCACCTCCAGGATTAGTAGCCGATGGTGAAACCCATCGAGATCAAACTCGGCATAAGCGTATTCAAGGTAATTTTCTTCCTTGCCATCATTTGTCGCCAGCGTAACCGTCTTTTTGTTTTCTATGGGATTCAGATCCGCAATAATCTTGTATTTGGGATCAGGAGGATAGTAAACCAATTCCTTAAAATCTTCCGGGTTCTTTGCAAACGGAGAATCCTTTGAAGTTCGCATGAAGCGATCCTTCTCTTCCCGCTCTTTATTTATCTCTTCCACATAAGCCGCATCGTCACTGCCGCCCCGAAACGAATAAATGACGCTGATCACGACCACCACGGATGCAATCAGAAAAATTACATTCTTCGATTTCATGGGATCGGGACTTTTCCTAAAAGTTGCCTCTTATTCATTTCTTCCCAAGCGTTTATTGTGTCGCGTTTTGTATTAAACAGATCAAAAAACAGCGGGATGCCATTGTCGGCGAGTTCGCCTGGGGCATTGGCCAGGATGCAGACAGCAATCTTGTCTTTCGGGTTAAAGGCAACTTCACTTCTATAACCGTTTACATATCCTCCATGATAAATCAAAGTATCGTTAGGATAGTAAAGTATTCTCCATCCCAGTCCGTAAAAGGAATCGTTCAATCGGTGCATTCGGCCGTAATTTCTATTCTTTGAACGTGCCCTCACGACGGGTGTATACAATTGGGCCAGTGTACTCTTTGAAATGATATCTTCACGATTTCCCAGCAGCGCGATCATCCATTGCGCCATGTCAGAAATACTGGCGTTAATTCCGCCGGCAGGCGCCACGTTGTAATATGTGTCTGTAATCTTTGCCGGCTTCCACCTCCTGCTTCTTCGGAGATGCGGACTTGCGACATTGGGATTTTGCATAATGCTCGGGTAGTCAATGGACGCCGTCTTCATCTTCAACGGCTGAAACACTTTTTCTTGCATCAAACTCTCAAATGTTTTGCCTGTAGCGGACTTAATCACCGGCGCAATAACGCTGTAAGCCACATTCTGATAACTGTATTCATCGCCGACCTTTGAAACGAGGTTAATATTTTTCAACCACGATAGCATAGAATCAAGTGAACTCCCTTCCTCAACCATATTGGTGTACGCATGATAGGGCAATCCTGTCGTATGTGAGAGCACGTTGCGGATACATAGACGACCGGTCTCTTCCGGCGATTTTAGAGCAAATTTTGGAACATAGTCAATAACATGATTATCCCACGAAAAGACGCTGTCTTCCACTAGGATTCCCGTTAGAAACGCTGCGAAGCATTTGGATACCGACGCAATCCTAAATACGGTGTTGACATCCACGGAGTCCGAACCGCCAGCTCTTTTAACTCCATAGGGCTTTAAGAACACGACAGTGGAGTCGTGAACGACTGCGATCGCCGCGCCAGGGGTATTAGCCTCTGTCGATAGCTCTTGGATTTCACGGTCGTACTCTCCTAACAGTTGCTGCAGTAGGGGGTTGGGCTTCCTTGGTGCTAAATAAACAGGTGCTTTTATTGTGACAACGGCCTCCTCCTTCTTCATCAGAACCTGCGCCAGCAAAATTGGTAATGCAATTAGTAATAAAGTCGAAATAATGTGTCGCGTTCTCCGCATCGTTCTACTTAAAATAATACTACCCTGTTATTGGTGTTCAAAAATTGGCTTTCAATATAGTGACTCTTGTTAGTTATATCCAGTCGAATTCTTCATTCTAACGTTACGGTGGGAAGTATAAGTGTAATGGCTATAAGAGCCCTTCGTCGGCAAAACTCAGATATTCCTGGCCCGCCACGATAATATGATCCAATACTTGGATGTCTAGTAATTTGGCGGCTTCTCGCAATTTCTTTGTTAGATCAAGATCGGCCTGGCTCGCAGTGAGATTTCCCGATGGGTGATTGTGTGCGAGGATGATTCCACTGGCTAACTCGTCGAGGGCCATTTTGAAGATAATTTTAGGGTCTGCCACCGTGCCGGCAACGCCCCCTTGGCTTATCTGCGACTTTTTTATTACGCGGTTTGCCCGGTTGAGCAGGATAATCCAAAATTCCTCGTGCGACATATCCATCAAATCAGCCTTAACGAGGTCATATGCATCTTTTGACCCTGTGATTTTCGGCTTCTCATTGTTTTCCAATTCTTTCCGGCGCCGTCCAAGCTCCAAGGCTGCAACAATGGTTAGCGCTTTGGCCTCGCCTATCCCTTTGATTTTGACAAGGTCCTTAACGGTGAGCCGGGCAAGTTCGTGCAAATTATTGTCCGACGACTGCAGAACTTTTTTGGCAACGTCAACGGCGCTCAGCGAACTTGTTCCTGATCCCAGCAAAATGGCTATTAATTCGGCATCAGAAAGCGCTGATTTACCCTTTAGAATAAGTTTCTCGCGGGGACGGTCATCAGGGGACCAACTTTTGATATTTAGAATTTTCTCGGCATTCATATCTGATAGTGGCTAACAACCTGCATTAGACAGGTCACGATTCAAATTAACAATTGTTAAAAAAATAAACCTCGCTAGGGGCGAGGTTTATTTGGAATCAAAGAACTTTTATGCTCAGCCAAGCTTATTGACCAGTCTGGTAAGTTTCGATTTTTGATTGGCAGCTTTTTTCCAATGGATAATATTTTTCTTTGCGAGTTTGTCGATCATAGATGTAACCTCCTTCAACAACGATTCAGCCTCATTTTTCGCAGTTGTGGTTCGCAATTTTTTTATGAAGGTCCGGGTCGTCTTAGCCTGGTACCGGTTTCTTACCCGTTTTGCTTCGTTAGAGCGTATTCTCTTTTCTGCGGACTTATGATTTGCCATTCTTGGTTAAAATTAAGGATTGCAAAGGTAAAGGGATTTACCGGAATTGCAAAAGTCAAGGTATTCAATTTCTCAGAATAACCCGCAAAACAGAGCGAATAGCCACTATTAAGCAATTTTGATTAAATTTCAATCAAACAGTGTAGTTCAAACCGTTAGCCAAAAAATGAAACATATTCTGACCATCAGTTTCCTGGGATGCCTCTGGATGGGCATTTCAGGATGGGGTTTCTTCGCGCACCAAAGGATCAACCGTTTAGCCGTTTTTACCCTACCCCCCTCCATGATCAAGTTCTACAAAAAGCATATCACATACGTTACGGAAGCCTCAATAAACCCTGACCGACGGCGGTTTTCCGTGCCAGACGAGGCACCTCGGCATTATATTGACCTGGACCATTATGGCGACAGCTCGCTATTCAAGATGCCCCGATTTTGGAAGAGTGCCGTCGAGATTTATTCTGAAGATACTTTAAAGACCTATGGTATAGTACCTTGGCACGTGAACACTATGTATTACCGCCTGAGGGATGCTTTTCTTATCCGTAACCCAGATCAGATCCTTAAAATATCCGCAGAGCTGGGTCACTACATTGCGGATGCCCATGTGCCTCTCCATACGACTGAAAACTACAACGGACAGCTTACCGGTCAGGAAGGTATTCATGGCTTCTGGGAATCACGCTTGCCCGAACTCTTCTCCGACAGGTACGATTTCTTTGTGGGTAAAGCAGAATATCTGCAAAGCCCACAGCTATCTATTTGGCAGGGAGTTGCTTCCGCTCACAAAGAGGTACTGATCGTTCTTTCTGAAGAGCGAAAGTTGGCCGACAAGTTCAAAGAGAAAAAGTATTCGTTCGAGACTAAGGGAAAACAAACGGTTAAGGTATATGCCAGGGAGTATGCAACAGCATATCACAAAATCCTCGATGGAATGATTGAGCGGCAAATGCAAGCGGCAATCAAAATGATAGGAGATTTCTGGTATACCGCCTGGGTTGATGCCGGGCAACCTGATTTGCAAATTCTAATGAATTACAAACCTTCTGAGGAAGAACTGTTACTTCGGCAGAAGGAGCTAGATGAGTGGAAGAATGGGAGTATCAAATCACGCGAGCATGATCAGGAGTCGTGAGTAAGAACTGTAGCAACGATGTGCTCCCATTCATCTTGCAATGAAGTGTTGCATACAGGTTTGTTGGCGCGATGGTACCAGTAGGCAGCGTTGCCATCGTCACCTTCTTTTCGATGCAGATACGCGTGTATCCAGGATCCCTCCGAGCTGTGCATTTCCTGTGCGATGTCATGTGCCCGATCCCAATTGCCTTTTGCATCATACCATAATGCCTGCAAGCTTTTTGGAAGATCGGAAGGCATTGCAGACAGGGATAGCGATGATTTAAAATCTTTTAGGTTCATGTAACAATGTAATAATGAAATGACTTACTCTAATATTAAGTACCGAAAACGTTGTAATTGTCTCGAAAATTCAAAATATTTAACTAACCTTATCCTTTGACCTATGGGCATAAATAATCCAAATCGCATCCCGGAAAATTATGGGCTGCGCATCGCTGCCGGACTAATTCTCTTCTTTTTGATCATGAAGCTTGTCGGCTTGGCTCACCTAACCGAATTAAGACTGCTCAACTTGGTAATATTAACAATAGGCATTTATTTGGCATTGAAGAAATTCAAAAAAATACACCACGAAAACCTGAATTACTTCAGGGGATTAATCACTGGCGTTGCAACTGGAGGAATTGCCTCATTGATTTTTGGTATATTCTTGTTTATCTACATGAAAATAGACACGGGCCTTATGCAAGCTATTGTCGAAAATGAGCCCATGGGCCGGTATTTGAATCCCTACATTGTTGCATTTATTGTGGTACTAGAAGGTTTTTTCTCGGGCTTGCTAGTAACTTTCGTTATTTTGAATTGGGTTTCCACGGACGAGGTAAGCGCACCAGTTGATCGGGATATTTAATTAATTTCAGATTACTCCGATTACCTACATTGTCTCCTAGCGGTCGGGTTCTGAATTTCTTATGCCTATGAGAACCATTTCATCCACTGTATCGCTGATCATTTTATTTCTCTCTATAAGCGAGTTACTTGGACAATCCCTTTCAGACAAGGAGCGGGAGTATGTGATCCAGTTGCTTGAAGGGAATTTAAAAAGCTTCCTCGCCAATATTGAAAATGTCTCGGACGCACAATGGATCTTCAAGCCGGCAACAACGAGTTGGTCGGTCGGGGAAATTTCAGAGCATATCACATTATCTGAAGATTTGTTGTTTTCCATTGCGCAAAAAACACTTCAGACACCCGCTGACTACCGCAAGGCAAAATCTCTTGAAGGCAGGGAGCAAGAAATTCTTGACAAAATATCCGATCGTTCAGTGAAAGCGCAGGCACCTGAAGTGATCAGGCCTTCTGGAAAGTTTGCCAGTAAGAGGGATCTCATCGCCGCCTTCCAATCTGCTCGTCAAAAGACGATAGACTATATTAAGACTACAACAGACCCATTGAAGAATCACATTGCTATTCATCCGGCCGTCGGGGAACTGACCGTTTATCAGTGGATCGTTTTCATTGCGGGCCATGCCAACAGACACGTAGCGCAGTTACAGGAAGTAAAAGCAAGCGCCGCTTATCCAAAGCTTTAGATCGGAGTCAAGTCTGTATGTTGGGATATTCAATTTGTTTCAACCTCGATGACAGTATCTACTTCATCAAGTTTTCCCTTCGGGATTTTAAAGCTCAAGCCGTAATCATTGACAGAGAACTTAAGAGGTGTTTTATCCTGAAAGAGCTTTACAGATTTTACTTTTTTTCCCCACGCCGGGATTGTAATGGCTTCATCAAACCATTTGAGGATGTGAACATAGACCGTATTACCTTTTTGCGTTGTCACACCCCACTCGCGTGCAGTGAGTGGCCCACCGCGCGTACCATAAATCGTCTGGCCATAGATCTTTAACCATTCACCCATTTGCTTCAGCGATTCTATGTGCTCAGATTGGATTTTCCCATTCGGCATTGGACCGACGTTCAACAAGAAGTTTGCGTCATAACCCGCCGCCTTTACAAGATATTGGATAAGATCTTTCTTGCTCTTGTGTCTATCATCTTTCAGGTTGAAGCCCCACGAGTTATTAATTGTCTCACAGGTCTCCTTTGGAAGGGTCCCTACTTTGGATTCAGCGGAGAACCCTGTTGTATTGTGCCCTGGAAGGTCCTTTTCGAACATTTGGAAATCCTCGCCTTCATAGGGCGCCCTGTGATGATTACTGCCCACAAGTGTTCCGGGTTGCAGCTTGTGTATGAGATTATAGGTCTTTTGTAATCTCCAATCTGCATCCTTCTTATCCCACATGCCGTCGAACCAGATTCCTCCAATATCCCCATAGTTGGTAAGGAGCTCTGTCAACTGCGCATCCATGTAATCAAGGTATTTATTCATATCACCGCTTTCTTCACGACCGGTCCAGCTGCCGCCTGTGCTCCCGCGAGGGAAATATTCCGGATGATGCCAATCAAGCTGCGAATGATAAAAGAAGAGTTTAATTCCCGCTCTCTGACATTCATCAGCGAGCATCTTTAAAACGTCCTTCCCATATGGTGTTCGCTTGGCAATATTGTAATCGGATACCTTGCTGTCCCACATTGCAAATCCATCGTGGTGCTTGCTGGTGATGGTGATGTATTTCATGCCAGCGGCTTTTGCCATGTCCACCCAAGCTTTGGCATCAAACTCGGTGGGGTTGAAGAATGCGGGGATCTTTTCGTAAAGCTCTATGGGAATCTGTTGTTGATTCATCACCCACTCACCATCACCCAGCACGCTATAGACTCCCCAGTGGATAAATAGACCGAATTTCGCATCCTGAAACCATTCCCTGTTCTTAAGGTTTTCAGGTGAAGGTTGATACGTTTGAGCCAGTGTTAAATGAAGGGATAATGTGCCTAACAGAATGAAGGAGATCACTGATGTTTTTGCTATGGTACGCTTTATCAATGTCAACCGTATAATATTATGTACTGCGTTTCTTATTATCCTGACGTTCATAGAGTTTTAATTAAATTGCGTCTTCTGAAAATTAGTTATTCAATATGAGATACAAAAGTATCAAAAAGGAACTCTTTGAGTCGAATCGAAAGAGGTTGGTTAAAGAGCTGAAACCAAATTCACTTGTTGTGGTGAATGCAAATGACGTCATGCCAACGAATTCCGACGGAACGATGCGATTTCGTCAAAACAGCGATCTCTTCTACCTGACTGGCGTAGACCAGGAGGAAACGATTCTGGTACTTTGTCCGGATTTTCCTGAAAAAAAATATCAAGAAGTTCTTTTTCTTCGCGAGACAAACGAACATGTAGCCACATGGGAAGGGCACAAGCTTACAAAGGATGAAGCTCGCGCGCTGACAGGGATCGAAACGATACTATGGACCTCTGAGTTTTGGAAGTTGTTCAACACAATGATGGTGATGGGTGATACCCAATTCGTTTACCTCAACTCCAATGACCATTACCGAGCTGAGTCAAATGTGGTGACGCGTGAGATGAGGTTTGTAAAAGCATGCCTCGAGAAATATCCGTTGCACGCGTATGAACGTCTTGCGCCTATTATGCACAAGCTGCGAAGCGTAAAATCAAAATTTGAAATTGATTTGTTGCAGAAAGCATGTGATATTACGGAAAGCGGCTTTCGGCGTGTTTTGAAATTCGTCAAACCGGGTGTAAAGGAAAACGAAATAGAAGCTGAGTTTATTCACGAATTCATAAGAGCGGGATCCCGCGGCTTTGCCTACGAACCAATTATTGCGTCGGGCAAGAATTCATGCGTATTACATTATATCGAGAACGACAAGATTTGCAACGGTGGAGATATACTCTTGCTGGATGTTGGCGCCGAGTATGCGAATTATAATGCGGATCTCACACGGTCGATTCCAGTGAATGGCAGGTTTTCAAAACGGCAAAAGGATGTTTATAATGCAGTCCTACGCGTGCAGCGCGAGGCCACAAAATTGCTTAAGGCTGGTAAAAGATATTTTGAGTACCACAAGGAGGTTCAAAAAATTATGGAACGGGAATTAATAGGTCTGAAGTTGATTGACAGAAAGGAGTTAAAAAATCAGGATCCGTCGAAGCCCTTATTTATGAAATACTTCATGCATGGCACGGGCCATCAGCTAGGATTGGATGTGCATGACGTAGGCAATATGTACCATAAGATGCAGGTTGGGCAGGTATGGACGGTGGAACCAGGTATTTACATTCGCGAAGAGGGGATGGGGATTCGAATTGAAAATAACGTCGTTATTCAACGCGATGGCGTACGCGATCTAATGAAAAACATACCCATCGATGTGGAGGAAATTGAAGAAATCATGAATGGACAACGGTAACTACATTTTTATCTTGATTTTCAAGGAATAAATTTATCGAGGGTGACCCGAATGAAGACACAAATCCTGACCTTGTTTTTATCCTCCTTTCTTTTGAATGCGAGGGGTCAGGAATTTTGGATGCATCCAGAGAAATTTTTACTTGCTGCCGGCGAGAAGCTTGCAGTCAGTTTTAAGAAGGGTGAAAATTTTATGGATGAACCGTGGATGCTCACCAAGGCTCAGATTGATAATTTAACGATTCATCACACTGCAAAATCAAATAACGTGAAGGATAGCGTTGCCGATGGTGAAAAAAATAATCTGATGCATCTCATTAAGACGCCTGGCACTTATGTTCTGACTTTGCAAAGCCATAACATGCTTTCTGAATTACCAGCCGATCAATTCAACGAATATTTAAGAAGTTATGGTTTGGATGAAATTCTGGATCAGCGAAAGAGGTCCAATACCCTTTCATCACCGGCGCGTGAACACTATTCTGTGCAGTCAAAACTTATGTTCCAGGTTGGAGACCATAGGGATGATACATACAAAAAAGAAATCGGATTTCAGGCAGAGATTATCCCGGACCGAAACCCGTATACGCTAAAAGTAGGTGATCAGATACGCTTCAAAATTCTTTTTGATGGAAAGCCTGTTTTCGGCGTAAGAGTGAAGGTGTGGAACCGCTTTGATAACAGAACCACAATTCAGAATATTTATACGGAAAAGGATGGTACATTCGAATCTCGCATTAGCAATCCCGGTCCCTGGATGGTTACAGTCGTCAGAATGATGCCTTCGAAGGAAACAAGGTCTAATTGGCAAAGCTACCGCAGCAGTCTGATATTTGGCATCGAAAAATAGCATCATGAAAAAATTTCAGTCTGACAAAGCACCTGA
>JAICGJ010000117.1 GCA_025923195.1 Chryseolinea sp. | reverse complement strand
CCGTTAAGGCCTTGTTGTTAACAGTCGCATTTTCATTGGCATCGGCGTCACAGACTGCCGGAGCTTCAATGGAGTCGCAGACCCCCGCCCTTGTTGGTGTTCTTTACCAACAAGCGCAGGCACGTCGAATACTGCTTACGTCAACCATCAAAATGCCTCAAGAAACCCCAACGCTGTACATCATACTGATTACTCTTTTTGATCTAGTGTATCATACATCTGTTATCCACGCTTGTAGGTTTGTTGGTGAAGAACACCAACAAAGGCGACTTGTGCGGGACTTGCCGAAGGCGGCTTGTGCAGGACTTGCCGGATTCGCCTACAGGTCGATTCCGTTAAGGCCTTGTTGTTAACAGTCGCATTTTCATTGGCATCGGCGTCACAGACTGCCGGAGCTTCAATGGAGTCGCAGACCCCCGCCCTTGTTGGTGTTCTTCACCAACAAGCGCTGGCACGTCGAATACTGCTTACGTCAACCATCACAATGCTTCAACAAACCCTAATGCTATTACATCATTTTAGTTACTCATTTTGATCTTGTGTATCCTACATCTGTTATCCACGCTTGTAGGTTTGTTGGTGAAGAACACCAACAAAGGCGACTTGTGCAGGACTTGCTGAAGGCGGCTTGTGCAGGACTTGCCGGACTGCCAACAATTTTTTTCATGGTTTAATAAAAATGCAAAAAAATAAGACTCCGATTGCCTCAGGGCCTTGTTGTTCACAATTTGTAACTTCAGAGGCGTCGCAGACTGCCGAAGCTTTACGGTCGTAGTACCATCAATTTGGGCATGCCAAATCAGCAATTCGGACCCAGCGTGCTGCATATATTAGTAATCACGCCTTAACAGACTGGATTGCACTTCCTGATTTATTAACTTTGGTCACGGATCGGGGGCTTGACCGAACGTTCGAGTCTGCTTGATTGGTAAGACCTCTACTTTGGGTTAAAGGAAGCCAGTATGCAACGGTATTGATATACGTCCGTAGGGCTGGCTATCTTAGAATACATAGTCCGGCCAAAAGAACGTGCATGTTTGATTTTCATAACTTCTTATTTGAAAACCATAACTTAATGAAGTCGGTCTATACTATTTTTATTGTTTAAATTCGTAAAAGGTTCCCCTTAAATCTAAATACAATGGCAAAGATCAACCTGGACATCAACGGAAAAAAACAAGTGGTCGATGTTGACCCAAAAACGCCCATGTTGTGGGTGCTAAGGGATCATTTGAACTTGGTGGGAACGAAGTACGGATGCGGCGTGGCACAATGCGGTGCGTGCACGATCCTACTCGAAGGTACAGCGGTACGTTCCTGTATGTTACCTGTTTCACAAGTTGAGAATAAGTCTATAACAACCATTGAAGGGCTTTCAGAGAATGGAGATCATCCTGTTCAAAAAGCCTGGCTGGAACATGACGTGGCACAATGCGGGTATTGCCAGGCTGGGCAGATCATGACTGCCGTCGCCCTATTGGAGAAAAATCCGAAACCGTCGGATGAAGAAATTGAAGCCGCTTTGCACGGCAATATTTGTCGCTGTGGTACTTATCTGCGAATCAAGGCCGCTGTAAAAACTGCTGCTCAATCTTGATCACCCTTTAATCCTTTCCAGCAATGACACCAGTAAAAACAACAATAAGCCGAAGATCTTTCATAAAGGTTTCCGCCCTGGCTGGCGGAGGTATGATGTTAAGCTTTAGCTGGCTGGCCGGATGCAAGCCTACACCTGAAGAGGCGCTGACGCTCCCTAAAGAATGGTTTGAGCTCAACAGCTACATCAAAATCGGAGAAAACGGGATCGTCACCCTGATGGCTCCGAACCCCGAATTTGGATCTAACGTCAAGACCACATTGCCCATGATCCTTGCTGATGAATTGGACATTGATTGGAAAAATGTGATTGTAGAACAGGCCGACTTCTTTCCGGAACGATTCGAACGTCAGTTCACCGGTGGTAGTCAGTCGGTTCGTCAGGGATGGAAGATTCTCCGGGAGGCAGGTGCCATTGCGAGACAAATGCTAGTAAATGCTGCCGCCAAGACCTGGAATGTCTCTGCCGACGATATTACCACCGAAGCCGGAATTCTGCATCACAAGTCTAGTGGGAAAAGAGCCGGTTATGGTGAAGTGGCATCCCAGGCTGCAACGCTTCCTCTACCCGAAAACATAAAGCTGAAAGAGATAAAGGATTTCACAATCATCGGCACTTCCAGAAAAAACGTGGATGGAAAAAGTATCGTCACTGGCAAGCCTTTATTTGGGATCGATCATACCCAGGAAGGAATGTTAATTGCCATGATAGCACATCCTCCATTTGGCATGCGAGTGAAATCCGTAGATGATTCTGCCGCTAGATCGATGCCTGGCGTAAGAGATGTATTTACCATCAAAACACTTGCCGACGATTACGAACGAAACGGTTTCGACACAACCGCTTTTACGGAGCTTGCCGTGGTGGTAGGAAACACAACATGGGAGGTGATGAACGCTAAGAAGGCGCTGAAAATAGAATGGGAAAAAATTTCCGACTCTAACGTCGTGGTCAACGGTCGTGCGGGTAAGCAAACCGTTAGAGTTCCCGGCGGTTTAGAGAGCACATAGGGACATAAGAACAGAATGGCTGAAATGGCGAAAAAGCCCGCGGATGTGCTCCGGAAAGATGGTGACCCTGAGGGAGCTTTCAAAAGGGCAGCGAAAGTTATTGAGCGAACCTATTCCGCCCCTTATCTCGCGCATAATACGATGGAGCCGGTAAACTGCTTTGCGCATGTAACAGCCGACAAAGCTGAAATTTATGGACCGATCCAGGCACCGGAGTTTATTGTGCAAACACTTGCAGCACGCTTGGGACTTCCAAAAGAAAAGATCCACGTTAAGTTGGCGAGAATGGGAGGAGGATTTGGATTGAGAGCCTACGGGCATCATATGGTGGAAGCTGCTGTAATATCTCAAAAAATGAACGCACCCATCAAGATGGTTTATACACGTGAGGACGACATGACGTATGGAATATACAGACCCACTTACACCGCTACTTATAGAGCAGGGTTGGACGAGAACAATAATCTCATCGCTTTCCACGTTCGTGGTGGTGGCATCCCAGAGCATCCTGTCCATGCCAACCGTTTTCCCGCTGGTGCAGTAGACAACTATCTGGCTGAGGGTTGGCAATTGGACTCCAACATTACCATTGGAGCATTCCGTGCACCGCGATCAAACTTTATTGCAGGGGCCGAGCAATCATTTCTCGATGAGGTGGCAGAACTTGCTGGAAGAGATCCCATTGAGTTTCGCCTGGAGCTTCTTGAACGTTCCAAAAGCAAACCTGTTGGCCCTTCTAGCAATGATTATGATGCAGATCGCTATGCCGGAGTTCTAAAATTGGTACGGGAGAAGTCGAAATGGAATGAGTCTCAGCCAAATGTTCACCGGGGCGTTTCCGCTTACTTCTGCCACAATACTTATGTAGCGGAAGTACTTGATCTTGAGATGCAAGACAACAAGCCAATCATTCAAAAGGTATATGCTGCTGTTGATTGTGGTATAGTCGTTAATCCTGATTCAGCAAAGAATATGGGTGAAGGCGGAATCGTGGATGGAATCGGGAATGCATTGTTCGGGGAGTTGACTTTCGTAGATGGAGTTCCCGAAAAAAATAACTTCGACAAGTATCGTCTCATCAGACAAAAAGAAGCACCTAAAGAAATTGAGGTCCATTTCGTGCAAAACGAACATGACCCGACCGGTCTTGGCGAACCGTTGTTTCCACCCGTCTTTGCCGCTGTAGCCAACGCATTGTACAAGGCTACAGGAAA
This sequence comes from Chryseolinea sp., assembly GCA_025923195.1. GTDB lineage: Bacteria > Bacteroidota > Bacteroidia > Cytophagales > Cyclobacteriaceae > Chryseolinea. The sequence goes on along the minus strand of JAICGJ010000117.1, from coordinate 15,498 downwards.
GCGTTTCTATACTCAACCTTTTGCCAAAGATCTGCAGGTAGCTCCATCGCGCATGTGATTAAAGTGTCGAAGTGCTGAGGTGTTTAAGTGTTTAAGTTGCCGGCTCGACGGGCTATTATTGTCTGACACTCGGGATGTCTGATTATCATAAAAAATCCTTTCATCTGAAATTGATTGAGGCATCCAGTCGTTCACTTTTCGTAACTTAGAAACATTCAATCGCTCGTCCCACGAAATGAAGATCATAGGGGTTTTGCTGATATCGCTCTTGTTATTCAATTGCACGGATGATTCAAGTCCTTATGCCCCTCCTCCTGCACCTGCCAAACCAAATCCGCTTGAAGGTTTACCCGATATGGGCCGTATCCGTTTCGACGAGCCTATGATAGGCCAGCGAAGCTATTACGTTTTTTTTGATGTTGAATATAACTACCAGATGAAAAAGGCGGCCTTTCAATATAGTTCCGATACTTTAGTGTTGGCCATCACCGGTAAAGAAGCTGAAAACTGGGTACTGAAGGATTTTCTTACCGATGGCTCCCTTTCAAAAGAAAGTAATAGCGGAGGCTACTGGACGGGCTGGGCCGACTCAGTGTTTGTATGTCACCTCAGGATGGATGCAGATTCAATTTATGTGTTGAGACCACCCCAGGTCGACTTCTTCTCATTTATTTTTCACGTTCTTCACGGGCGAAAAATCAAGTACCCTATTTCATTGATTTCTGAGCCGGCACCGTTGAATCCGAGCTGCTTGCCTTTTGATCATCCATCTGGGGGCGAATTTATGGAATATACCCTGAATTACACGCAGCTTGGACAGACCTTTGATCACCTCAATAACTACTTTGACAATCGCGCCATGCCTACTGACGGTTTGGGGTACATGTACGCATATAGCCCTTCAGTGGGAATCGTCCGTACAACATGGGTTAATCCCTGGACTAGCAACAAAGCCAATGGCTGGGACTTGGTGTCAAAGTAGAACATAGTAACACCAAGTCAGATGATGGAAACGATTTAAATGAATTACTTTAGAATCTTGTTTCTCTTCATTTGAAATGTTTGATTTTGTAACAGCAGATTGAATTGTGCGAGTATCTAGGATATTGATTTAGGTTATTGATAAATTATACTGCCGCATGCATTAATTTTAAATGTAGTAAACATGACAACTGTAAAAACATCCATATCCAGACGTTCATTTTTGAAAACCACCGCGATGGCTGGAGGCGGCTTGATGATAAGTTTCAGCTGGCTGGCAGGATGTAAACCTACGCCTGAAGAGGCAATGGAACTGCCGAAAGAGTGGTTCAATTTAAACGGCTTTTTAAAGATAGGCGAGAACGGGCTCATCACAATCATGTCGCCCAACCCTGAAGGAGGACAGAATGTGAAAACATCAATGCCCATGATAGTTGCGGAGGAACTGGATGCAGACTGGAAAAAAGTAGTTATTGAACAAGCACCACTTAATACCAAGTTTTTTACAAGGCAGTTTATTGGTGGTAGTCAGGCAATCCGTCAGGGTTGGCAAGGCCTTAGGATGGCTGGTGCCGCGGGCCGATATATGTTGCGACATGCAGCGGCCCAAGCTTGGCAGGTGCCGGTTGAAGAGATATCTACAGGGGCAGGCGTATTATATCATAAGAAAAGTGGGAAGTCGGTGGGTTATGGAGACATGGCCTCAGCAGCGGCTAAGATTCAAGTGCCCGAAGAGATTGAACTTAAGGACAAGAACAGCTTCAAAATTATTGGCACATCACGAAAGAATGTCGATGGTCAAAAGATCGTGACTGGGCAACCATTGTTCGGGATGGATTACCATCGGCCCGGAATGCTTATCGCCATGATCACACATCCTCCAGCCTTCGGAATGAAACTGAAATCGCTGGATGACTCCTCCGCAAGAAAAATGCCTGGTGTAAAAGACGTCTTCACGATCAAGACATTAATGGACGATTACGAAAGGCAGAATTTTGATACGTGTACCTTTACTGAGCTGGTAGTCGTGGTGGGTAGCACAACCTGGGAAGTGATGAATGCAAAGAAGGCACTTAAGATCGAATGGGAACCCTTCGCTCCTTATACTGAAATAAGAAACTCCCCCAACGGACCACGAACCATACAATTTCCGGCGGGCCTGGAGAGCACCACCGGCCATCTCTCAAAAATGGCAGACGTCGCGGCCAAACCTGGAAATGTAGTACGCAAAGATGGAGATCCGGAGAAAGTTTTTAAGAACGCCTTTCGAACAATCGAACGTACGTACACAGCTCCCTTTCTCGCTCATAACTGCATGGAGCCGATGAACTTTTTTGCGCACGTGACGGCAGAAAAAGCAGAGCTCGCTGGTCCTTTACAGAAACCAGAAATAACCGAAAAAACATTATCGGCTCGCCTCGGCATACCGCTAGAAAAAATTGATATACAGATGACCCGCCTTGGCGGGGGATTCGGACGGCGGTCATACGCTCACTGGCTGCTTGAAGCAGCGCTTATCTCCCAAAAAGTCAATGCCCCTGTCAAACTGATATATACCCGTGAAGATGACATGACTTCCGGTATCTATCGGCCGGCCTACCGGGCAACGTATCGCGCTGCGTTAGATGCCCGAAACAGCCTGATTGCTTTTCACGTCAAGGCAGGTGGCATTCCTGAAAGCCCTCTTCACGCCAACAGGTTCCCGGCGGGTGCAGTGGACAATTATCTCGCTGAGGATTGGACCGTTGTGTCTAACATTACCGTTGGGTCATTCAGGGCACCAAGATCAAATTTCATGGCAGCGGCCGAGCAGTCCTTCCTGGACGAGGTGGCAGAAATTGCGGGAAAAGATCCCATCGAATTCCGTCTCGAACTTCTTGAACGCGCCAAGAACAATCCGGTAGGCTCGGACAACGACTATGATCCCGAACGCTACGCGGGAGTTTTGAAACTGGTGAAGGAAAAATCCAAATGGCCTGAGTCTCAAGCCAACATCCACCGGGGGGTCTCGGCCTACTTCTGCCATAACACATACGTGGCCCAGGTCTTAGATCTTGAGATGCAAGGCAATACGCCGGTAATCCACAAAGTGTATGCTGCTGTTGATTGTGGTATTGTGGTCAATCCTGATGCAGCAGCGAACAATGGAGAAGGCTGTATTGTAGATGGTATCGGAAACGCAATGTTCGGCGAACTGACTTTCGCCGATGGGGTACCTGAAAAAAATAATTTCGACAAATATCGCATCATCAGACAAAAAGAGGCACCCAAATCAATGGAAATACATTTTGTACAAAACGACCACGATCCCACCGGCCTTGGTGAGCCATTATTTCCTCCCGTCTTTGCCGCACTGGCAAACGCTTTGTACAAGGCGACTGGAAAAAGATTTTACAATCAACCGTTCGGTAAGGATCTCCAAGTCGCGCCGTCGCGGATGTGATTTGGTCGTGCTTAGGTGTTTAAGTTTAGGTGCTTAAGTTTTTTGGAGCTCAACTCGTATAGGGTTAGTCTGGGCATTTAGTGCCTGCTAATGCAACGTCAGTGACTATCACACAATTATAGGCGGGATCAAAATAGATAGCTAGCGCGTACATCCATTTGTTCCGCGACTGCCAGGTGCGCTTTCAGCGAGAAACCTAGTTGTAAGTTCTTTGTGATCCGATATTCCAAGATATAACGTTGAAATATACTGTTTGGAGTCGGATACTTCTTATACAAATAAAAACCAATCGCTTGCGAAAAATCAAATCTTCCGAAAAGAAAATGATGTCTTACCAAACCAGAAACTATATAGTGATCAATGTATTCAGCAGACTGCTTATTGCGTTCCTTAAGTGACCAATCGATAGACATCTCGATGTCGGCGCCGATTCCATGCATCCGGGCAAAGGGTCTAAAAAAGCCACTGGAAAAACCCAAGACAGCTTTTCTCTCATCGTCATCATTTGAAACCTTTCTAGTGGTGAAAAAAAGACCAGCATTATACTGGAGGTTATTGGTTGAGGAATGTCTTTTTCCTCTTGGCACCAACCTTACTCGGCCGATACTATATTCGGCGCCTATACCTACCGTAGGAAAGTTCATACCAAGGTTTGGTTGCTGACTACCACCGTTAGAGATATGATGGTATGCCGCGGATAACCGGATTCCAAGACTTTCGCTCAACCAAACTCTACCGGTTAATTGAAGCAAAAGTATTCCACTCAACGGGTTGCTAAAAAATACATTTTCGGGGTTTGATTCCCAATGATACACTTTAGTGAGGTATGACAGGCCTAATCCTGCACGCAAGCTCACGTTAAAAGTCTTGAAGGCTAAGTTCGGCTCCGCAAACGCAACGAGATTAACACTGCTCCCCAAAACTTCCGGGTTATCAAAGTTGAAATACATTAAAGACAAACCATTCTGGCTGTAGCAATTGCAGGCATTCCATGCTGATTGTGTGTACCGGAGACGCGACATCTCCACGGAGAGCCCCCAAGGATTTGTGTCCTTTATCAAAGGACGGATAGCACTTCTATGAGCGATGATGAAGCCATAGTGCGCCTGACCGCCCAGATACAAAATGGTACTATCACCAGTCAACCCCTTCTGCCCAAAGGCTTCTCCAACGAAGAAAAAAATAGAGAATAAAAAAGCATAAACCTTCATAACCTGTTGGTTTGTCTTTTTAAACCTCTCCGACTGACGCAATATTGGAATGAATTTAATAGTGGAACACTGGTAGCGAACTAAGTGTTTATCCTGATCTTTAGGATTAACTCAATGGCAGGGTCACATCACCATTTTGGATGAGGTTGTGAGGCGAGGCGCAAATTTTAGGTACAATGTTTTAAATGTTGACTTCGTTCTTCTTGGAGTCTTGGCGCTTGGTAGCATTTCTTTTTCCTGAAGATGAAGTTGTGATTATGACTAGCCTGCATCCACAAGATTTCCAATTGATGTGTTCACAAACGCTTGAGATTGGGGATGTGGGTCAGGCCGGGCAGGTGTTCTAGCGACCGAACCTGCAGAGACTATTCAGTTGCCCTACCCTTCACTCTCTCCACATCCTTCGGGTGGCAGTGGAACATTTCATTAAAGGATTTGTAAAAATTAAGAACGGCTGTTAAAGCCTGTTTCATAAATGACTTCTGAGACACTCATCTCGGTGTTCCTGAGCAGATCGGCCGCTTTTTTTAATCGATATTGCTTGATGAGACCATAGGGTGTAAAACTTGTGATACTCTTCACCTTCTTATACAACGTTTTGCTCATCCCCACTTCATCAGCAATAGCATCGGCGTTGAATTCCAGTTCGCCCAAATGGACTTGTATGCACTGCGTAATTTTCGAAAAGAAATCATCATCCTTTTCTCCAATTCCGGTCGCCAGTTGATTGAGTTCAAGATCTCCAAAATTTCTAAACTTTTTCCGGATCATCTCCATACGTTCGATCAGTTTTTCAATCCATATAAAAAGATGTTCAGGGTGAAAAGGTTTCGGAATATAAGAATCTGCGCCCACTTGCAGCCTTCGATCCGGTTTTCAATTTTCCCTTTAGCTGTCAGCAGGATCACAAGGTATTGTCAATATTTTCGGTCTGGAGAATATCAAAAATGTTGAGGTTTGGGATCTGATGGGAAGGCAACTCACTTGTTCATTTCAATACGCAGCGCCCCTGATTTTCCACATTGAGATTGACCCGTCACCAGGAATCGCGATCATCAAAATTGAAACCTCGGAGAATGTATTCCATAGGAAAATCATAATACTGTAACAACTATTTCAGGTTTCGAAAATGTTTCAACTATAATCCCCCCCTTAGTTCTACCGAACCCGGAATTCATTTCGCCGAACCTGGGCTTTTCTGTTCTCCACTCCCCGGCTCGTCCTTTTAATCACAATCGATCTTACCCTAGTATCAACTACTTGTTTTCTTTTGTCCAGGTACCAAGAATAAATCCAGAAACGGTAAGCCATGTTAATGAATAGCCTCCTGTGATCCAGGCAAGACCGTAAGGTTCACCTGCAAACATATTTGCATTCATGACTGACAAATGGTGAAAACAAAAAGTGATGAGAAAAGCAATCACCGCGCCGCGTATACCAGAGGTGACATTGAGCTTGGTAAACAACCACGCCAAAAGATAGATGGGAGCAATAATGGCGACAGTGTTTAAAATCCAGAGACCAATATTCATAGACTCTTGCTGCATGGTTGCCTGATCCAATTCAACCAGTGCCATCCACTTTTGTCCAAACAAGGGGCCATACCAGAGAAACCCAAAAACGTGCATGAGGATAATGCAAATCCAAACAACCAGATGATTAATTCTTAAATTGTTCATATGATAAAGGTTAGGTTAGCGAAGGGTGACGGGTTTATTAAGTTGAACTACAACGTGGTAAAATTAGTAAATGAGTTTTGCCTCAAACGAGCAATCCATTACATCCGTATCATACCCTTTGAGGCAGTTTCTGTTATCTCATTACTAAATCTACACCCCTATTTATTCTTTTCAAACTTTTGTCTAAAACAGACTCACATTGCAATAAGGACTACGCTCAGAAGGGAATTGTTATGTTCATCGAATTGGTAACTGAGCAGGATTACAAAAGGCGACAAGAAATAGTCGCCCGTGCAGCCCAAACAACAAATAAGAAAGCTATTAACTAGCGGTATGAATCTCGTTCTATGACCTGGCTAACCTGATAAACGGCGTATCATATATGGCGATAATGCTTATCTTTGGTGTTGTCACATCCCTCAATGTGATTCCGCGATGGGTCCAAATACGATACGATGGTTTCATCTGCTTTGTACGATGCTAATAATCCAATAACCGTTCTTCGGGCGCAGTTCCAAGCGTGTTATAACGAATTAGGTAAGATTGCACACAACAAGCTGCGCAACGAGTATCCCCTGCATACCTTAGATACCTCTGCATTGGTACATGAAGTGTATGATAACATGTTTCGCCATGAGCAGTACAAATTTCAGAACGTGTCGCACTTTTTGTCTATTGCAGCGATCGTTATGCGACGCATCCTCATCGATTATGCGCGCCAGAAGAAAAGACAAAAACGCGGAGGCGACCTTATTCGAATGACGTATGGCGCTATTGATAATCCCGTAGAAACTACACCCGAACAAATTTTATTACTTGATGAATCCCTTAAGCGGCTGCGTCAGCTAAACAAACGCCAGAGTCGTGTGGTAGAATACTATTTCTTCGGAGGATACAAACACGAAGAAATTGCTACTATCATGAATGTATCCATCGATACCGTACGGAGAGATTGGCGGCTGGCGAAAGCATGGCTGAGCAATGAGCTAAGAAAATAACATGGCCTCGGAAAACCCTGACGAACAGTTTAAAATGGACGCTGATCTTTGGTCGACGGTGGAGAGATGGTTTCATCAACTTGCCGATTTGCCGGAAGAGGAACAGCAACGCGAGCTCAACAGACTAAAAGATACCGAACCGGGGGCTTATACTTGGATAAAAACGCTGCTGGCGGAAGATGAAGACTCGCACCCCATGTTGTCACAATCAGCGCAGGCTATCCTGGAGGACTGGCAACAGGATGCAGCTATGGTTGGATCCACCATTGGGGCATTCCGATTGAAGGAGCACATTGGGCAAGGGGCGATGGGCTCGGTGTTTCTCGCGGAGCGGAACGATGGACAGTTCGATCAGAAAGTAGCGTTAAAGCTGATGAAGTCGGTCATTCACGACGATACGCTGCAGCAGTTCTTTAAGGAAGAACGACAGATCCTTGCAGCCCTCAATCATCCCCACATCGCACGCTTGTACGATGGAGGGTTTACTGACAAAGGCAGACCTTATTTCACCATGGAATACGTCTCCGGCCTGCCTGTTAATGAATATTGTTTTAATTACAACCTGCCCTTACAACAAAGATTGAATATCTTCTTACAAGTGTGTGATGCGGTAAGCTTTGCACACCGGTCATTGGTTGCACATCTTGATCTCAAGCCGAAGAATATTATTGTTGATAACGATGGGAATATCAAACTGCTTGATTTTGGTGTGGCCAAACTCCTTAAGAAACGTTCGCCCGATGATGTTGAAATTAAGTCGCCTAACCGTTTCACATTGGCTTATGCAGCACCTGAACAGTTAACATCAAATCCGGCCTCAACCGCATCCGACATATATGCATTGGGAACCATCCTTTACGAACTTTTGGCCGGTAACCATCCATTTCAACGCTATTTCGATAACAGTTCAACCCTGAAGGAAGCAATTCTGCACAAGGCACCTGAGCGCTTGCGAGAAAATGCCCAAGTGCCATTTGGTCTGCAGGCAAATCAGCTTAATGAGGATCTGAATTCCATTTGTCAAAATGCTTTGCGGAAAAAAAAGGAGGATCGCTACGAATCAGTTGGCACACTTTCCGGTGATATACACGCATACCTCCTCGGCTACACGCTAAAGGCAAGGAAGAATACGGTAAGCTATGTCGCTCGTAAATTTATTACCCGCAACAGGAAAATAGTTACAGCCGCGGCCTTATCGCTTACATTGCTTGCTACCGTAATCATTTATTACACGCGCAGGCTCTCAAAAGAACGTGACCTCGCCCGCCAGGAAGCAACAAGGTCATCGGAAATCGTGAATTTATTGACGGAGGTCTTCACCACCGCAGATCCTAATAACGGCAATGGAGATACCCTTACAGCCCTACAACTCCTCGACCTGGGACTTGGAAAACTGGAAGGTAATCTGAGAAACCAACCGGGATTATTAGCATCGATGTTGATGCAGATCAGTCCCATTTATTTAAACCTGGGGCAATACCCCAAAAGTGATTCCCTCGCCAAGCTGGCAATGACTATCAATAAAAAATTGTTCAAAGCCCCTGACAAGACACTGGCAAGTAATCTTTTATTGCTAAGCAATGTGATGAACACGGTGGGAAAAACGGATTCCTCTGAAAAATATGTTTTGCAGGCAATAAACCAGTATAAACAGCTCGGGATGAATGACGAATTGGAGATGGCCGATGTGTTAATCCAATGGAGTGCTGTATTCTATAGTAAAGGACAATACGTCAAATCCGATTCGATCTACCGTCTAGCCTATGCTATTCATTTGAAAAAACTTCAACCTCCCCATGCAGACCTTGCAAACGACCTGCATATGCTCGGGACCACCTTGCGTAAACTTGGTGAGTACAAAGAAGCCGAAAAGTATCTTGCAGAAGCGCTGGCGATGAAGCGAAAACTTTATAAGGAACCTCATCTTGAAATTGCCGCAACCCTGAATCACCTTGGTAGTCTCAAACAAAACACCGGCGATTGGCGCGGCTCCCTCCCCTACATTCGTGAATCGCTTGAACAACGAAGTGTTATCCTTGGTCCCATGCACATTGAATCCGTTGCCAGCCAGTCGAACCTGGCGCGAGCCTACACCAACCTGGGAGTTCTGGATTCGGCAGCACTTCTATATGAAGATGCACTTTCAAAGTTACACACCATCTTTAAAAATGGGCACTACTACATTTCGGCCGTCACGCAGAGCCTCGGACAAGTATATCTTCGAAAAAACGATTTGACGCAAGCTGAGAGACTCTTCCGGGAATCGATATCCCTGCAGGAAGAACTGTTGCCGGAGGATGATGTGAATAGAGCCTTTGCGTTTATGGGCCTCGGATCAGCGCTAATGAAAAAGGGTCATTACGAAGCTGCCGAAAAGCCTCTTAAACAAGCACTTGACTTGCGAACCCGTTATTTGCCTGTAGGCCATGAGTTAGCGGGGATAAGCCAGCAAGCCCTCGGGGAGTGCTTACTGGCTATGAAAAACTACCCTACTACTATCCTTCTTCTGGAAAGTGCTTATTCATCGCTGCAGAAGAATCCCGACAAATACAAGGAAGAGTTGAATACCATCCTGCAAGGATTAGTCAACGCCTGCCAGGAGAATGATCTTCCGGATAAAGCTGCCCACTATCAGACGCTGATTGCTAATCTTTAGATTTTATATGCTTTATCAATTGCATGTGATCTCGGCATGCTGTTTATCAAATAATGTTCCCCACGTTTTGTAACATTTGCGTGTCGGTATGGAATAGTTCTTCTCCCAAAAGTCGAACCAATCGAAAACGCTTCTGAAATCAACATCAAGCGTTATGTCATGCGCCCCGTCCGGCAAAGTTTCACTCCGTACAAAGCCGGCAGAGAATTCACCCGAAGAACGTGTCGTCGGCTTGTTGTCCTTATCCTTGAAGTGCACAGAAAAACGAATCAGGTAACCGGCATCGTTCTGTACCGAAAGTTTTGCTCCAGGAACAAGGGACTGAGAACAGTTCCTGATCGAGTAATCGGTAGTGTATCCCATCTTCGCCTGCTTGTTATCTTTCAGGTACCAGATAGTATATGATATAGGTACACCCGGATTACTTTTATTGTAGACAGCATTTACTCCTTTTATTATTTTCTGAAGATCGCCGAAGTTCCTGGCGCTAACAGCTTCCGACGCTATTTCTGCGTTACCACCTATCGTCACAACGGTTGTGGAAGAATTCGCTAAAATGTTCTTGATCTTAACTTCCGTGTCGCCGGATACAGATGTAAGACCCGTAGCGTATTCAAGAGCAACCTTCAAATCAGTATTGGTTACTTTTAGATTAGTCTCCATTCTGAACATAATGATTCTTCCGTACACGACCGAATGAACATACGCGGGTGGTGTGCTGGAATTAATTTTGCTTTCAATGTCCGACAGCTTTAGATTTTTATGAAACACATCGGCAGGTTGCTTTGGCGTTTCCATAGTTACTGAATAGAACCCTTGTTTGAATGCCATCATGGCTACACTCTTTTCTGTCGTCGACTGATAATTGAACTGCGCCGCCACATCGCCGGATGCCCACGACACGTTAAGTCCTACGTCAATAGAAAGTTGCTGTGAAGAATACGAAGTGGACGTCTTGTACGAAATGTAGGCCGGGTTCACATAACCATCCTGGTAGGCGTTGTTGTTCCACCAGTTGAGGGCTTCATCTATTTTTGCATGTACGTTTCCGTTGTTCGGTTCGTCTACCGTGATGTTACCATTCTCTCCGATGCCTGGAAGATCGATGCGTAATTTAACGGGGGCCCTATCCACCTGCAACGGTGTTGGGGCGCCGTCAAGCATGTCAGTATCACCGATTACCAATGCGCCAGGATAGATGACACCATTAGTGGGTCGAAGAATAGCCACCTCTTCAAAATTTGATTTGAGGTTGTACTCATCTTTCACACAGGTGATGTTGTACCCACCGTTACGTGTCGACGACTCGGGTACACTTTGCACGAGCGAATGTACTACGGGCTCAGGTCCTGTCGCCTGTACATTGAGGAGTTCGTCGGGAGCGTACGATAGGGTATTCAGGTACTCGTTGATCTCATTGGCGCGTACGACACCATCATCTGTCCCTTCTTCCTGGCACGATGCGAGGGAGAGTATGATGGCCAACCCACCCTGGACCGTCATTTTTGAAATAGAAATGAGCTTTTTCATAGGTAGTAAGTATAGTTTCCACCATTACGCGACTTTTTGATTGGGAAGTGGTAACAAAGACGCAAAAAATTCTCTGAATGTTGCAGGCTGACATGTACCCATACTGATTTTCCGCAATAGCTACTCGGCGGGCGAAATAAAAATGCAGATTTGACGCTCCAGTGCTGATTATCGCTACCGAATACTACAGATAAACTAGGGTAAAACGTTTCTTTTTGAAAAAAATGAAATCACGTTGAGTTGCCTGTTATCCGAGTGTTAGGTTTGTTGGTGAAGAACACCAACAAAGGCGCGTGACGGGAGCAGCAACGTCGGCTGAAAGAATTCGCAAATTGCTCACAACCGTCTATTATCATAAATGCTGATTTCAAAAACCATGATGCAATGCTCACGCGACGGGCGTTAAATCGTTTTTTCGAACCTTCATATGCTTTAAAAATAGAGCACACTGAAGGGACACTCATACATTTCCTTTAGTAGTATTCGCTAATTTTTATGAGCGGCGTGGCTACATCTTTCCGTCTTCCGTAAATTGATTGCTTAACACTACCTAACATGCATAGAATATCATGTCTTTTCGCTGTTGTTGCTCTCATGTTCGCCTGCAAGCCCAGTCAGGAGTCGGTACTCACAACTAAAAAAAATAAACACGTCATCATCGGTTACGTTCCCGGCTTTCGGGGTGCCTTGGATGAGAAAACTATCGATGCCAACAAACTAACGCACATCAACTACGCATTCGTGGATGTGAAAGACAGCATGGCATGGCTCACGAATATCGTTACCGATACTATCAACTTCAGAAAACTTAATTACTTGAAGAATGATAATCCTGATCTCAAAATTCTGATCTCTATCGGCGGCTGGGCGTGGAGTGAAAATTTTTCTGATGCCGTGCTCACGGAAAACTCACGCAAGAAATTCGCGCAAACCGGTGCCGCTATTGTCGAACAATACAACCTTGATGGAATAGACATCGACTGGGAATATCCAGGCATGAGAGGAGAAGACAACGTATTTCGTACAGAAGACAAACAACATTTCACCCTTATGTTTAAGGCGATTCGCGAAGAGTTGGATAAATTGGCTACAAAAACAGGAAAGATTTACCAGGTGACTACCGCTCTACCTTGCTTTCCGAGACTGTTTGAAGTTACAGAGATGGGCGAAGTAGCAAAGTATATTGATTACCTAAACATTATGGCGTATGACTACTACGTTGCGGGCGACACAGCGGGTCATCATTCCAACCTTTACCATTCCGAGAGTTACGAAAAGGAGGATTCCGGTAACAAGGCCTATGATCTGTACACGAAAACAGGCGTACCTGCCGAAAAACTTGTCTTAGGGATACCATTTTATGGGAGGAGTTGGTTTATGAAAACCGACGACAACTTTGGAATCAATCGCCAGGTAGATTCCGTCACCCGTGGTGGAGGGTACACGTTCATTAAAGACAGCATTATGCTGAGGCCGGGTTTTGTTCGTCATTGGGACGACAAGGCGAAAGCACCTTTTCTCTGGAACCCGGCAACCCGTCAGCTGGTGGTATTCGATGATGAAGAATCCGTGAAATACAAATGCGATTATGTAAAAGCAAAAAACATGGCCGGGATTATGTTCTGGCAGTATGCAAGCGATCCAAAAGAATATTTGCTTACCGCGGTTAACCAATATTTGATTGAATAGATTTGCTTGTACTAAGTTTTTTAACCGCGGAGCACGCTGAGGAAGCCACGCTGAGGGCGCAGAGGAATTTCATAGAACGTCTCAGCGTACTCTGCATATTTCCTCAGCGTGCTCCGCGGTTAAATTCCTTCACAGCGTCTACAATATTTCAAGAAACGCCCGCGCTAATCTCACTAAACTCTTACGTAAATCTTTTTCCTTTCCAGAAACCAGCCAACAGCAAGAAACAGTAACACGTGGGCGACGGCGAAGAGCAAAGAACCAACAAAGTCCCCGGCCAGCGGTTGAAATACATATCTATACAACGCCCCATAAGCATTTGTGTCATCGATGAGTATAAGTCCGTAAATCCTAACAATAATGCCCGAGAGTGCATAAATCAAAAGCGGATTTTTTCCAAAGAGCACGAACGGTCTAGTCCATCGTTGAATACGTTTCAAATCCACGAGAAATATAATGAAAGCCAATATCGACATCGCCAGGCCGGTGGTGTAAAAAACGTATGAACTGCTCCAAATCGGTTTGTTGATTGGAAAAAACATGTCCCAACAAAGGCCAATAAATGTGCATACCAAGCCAGCTACAAACAAATGCGAAACCATTTCGTAGGAATTACCTTTTTCTTTTATGTATTTACCCGCCAAGTATCCAAAAATCACGGAAGCCACGGATGGTACAGTACTGAGCAAGCCCTCTGGGTCAAAAGCAATATTCTGATTTAACACGGAACTAAAATAGCCCCGGTATAAATGCTCTTCTCCGAGGAGCCAACGATCTAATTTCAGTACAGCATTTCCTTCGAGCGTAAGGTCGCCAAACGTTAATAAGATAATCCAGTATAAGATCAATAAAAATATTGCTGCACCAAATGCTTGTATCGGTTTAAAAAAGTGAACGATTAAAGCACCTCCCATAAAAGCTAAGGCGATTCGCTGAAGTACCCCAAAAATTCGAAGGGTGTCGAAGTGCTTAAAAACCAACTCACCTTCCTCCCAACGAACAAATGGAAACCAGTTCAGGAAAATCCCAATCGCAAAAATTAGAAAGGTCCGTGTAAATATTTTTTGCATGACTCTGCCAGAACCCAATGACTGATACTTGGAAATGGAAAAGCTTAGAGCATTCCCTACAGCAAAAAGAAAAAAAGGAAACACCAGATCAGTTGGCGTACAACCATTCCAGGAGGCGTGGCGAAGTGGAGCATATACATACTCCCAGCTTCCAGGGGTGTTGACCAGGATCATCCCGGCAATTGTCATTCCTCGAAAAACATCCAGGGAGAGAAAACGAATAGATTTTGTTGTTGATAATTTAACATCAGGTGTATTAACGGAGACAATTGTTTCCATGCCAGAAGTCAGGATTGGTTGATAAAAAATTAAGTTATAGATTTTAATTTGGAAACAAAATTCCTTCGTTGTTCTTCTTAGTCCTCTTTTCTCAAAAGATGTGCCTTGTGTGCAGTGGAATAGTGACGTATCCCGTATCATACTCTAATCGTAAGTCTATAATCTATTTCCCATTGAACCTCGAAACCACGGATTGACGTCTTGTCGCAAATAGAAACAATGTTGGATTAAAAGAATCCAGGAGGCTCCTACGGAGCCCGGATCCTACGCCTTGCCATTTCTATAAACAGGAGGCTCCGATGGACCCGTGCGAACTCAGCATGGAATTCAATGCGTGTGCTATGGATGTAGAAATATTTAATTCCCACAGTCCGCTACGGAGCGCGGGACATTAGGCAATCGATCTGACGAAAAAATCGATCCGCCATATTTGGAAGCTGACAAAAAAGTTTATTAAAAATAACGACCAAATCTAATACGTATTCTACTTGGTGATTCCTTTGTGTCCTGGTGACTTCGTGGCAAATTGGGGTATTGAGGCCACCAAGACTCCAGGACACCAAGAATCACTAAGGTGCTCCAAATGAAATTTTACGGAAAAATTGCAACTCCGACTTTAAGTCCGCCTCCGGATTTCTGCGCATTGTCATTTTCTATAACAGGAGGCTCCGATGGAGCCGTGCGGTTCGGCATGAAGTTCAACATGTGTGCATGGATTCAGAAATATCTAAATTCTCACTGTCGGCTACAGAGCGCGGGACTTTAGGTAATCGATCTGACGAAAAAATCGATCGGCTATATTTGGAAGCTGACTAAAAAGTTTATTAAAAATAACGACCAAATCTAATGCGTATTCTACTTGGTGATTCCTTCGTGTCCCGGTGACTTCGTGGCAAATTGGGGTATTGAGGCCACCAAGACGCCAGGACACCAAGAATCACTAAGGTGCTCCAAATGAAATT
>JAICGJ010000116.1 GCA_025923195.1 Chryseolinea sp. | reverse complement strand
GATCAATCAATCCCCCCATAGTGAAAATAGAAGCTTGCCTGATATAATCATTTCGTGTAGTCATGTGTAAATCATGTTAACCATTCTCAATACGATCCCTTCAAAAGTGTTTACCCTGCAATTTTACGCGGAAAGTTATAGCGAGCATAATGAATGTAATAAATTCTAACGATTAAGCTATGCAACGCGTTTAATACGATTCCTGGCGCAATCGTGTGATATCGAGCAAGCAGGATAATTGTCTGAGAATATTTTCCGCATCTCTTGATGATGAAATCTTAGGACGCAATGAAGCTTTTACTTTTGACTTGTACGAGAGTTGAATCTGTGATACTTCGAATAATGTTTTCACTTGTGCTTTCCATAATCATAAGAATAAATTATGCTGCGCCCAGACGTAGGGTGTCAGGACAGTTAAAATGAAACGGGATAAATTTGAAGAAGACACAAGGCAGGAGGTGAGTCATTTTAAGGCTCCAACTGACTCACATGAATTTTGAGAACAAATGGAAGATTTAAAATAGTTTTTAAACAAAAACCCCTAAAATCATTACGATTCTAAGGGTTTAGTTCGATTTGAATTGAAAGCCCGCCTTCGCGATGAGGCATCGCTTCGGCGGGCGCGGTGGAGCCGGAGAGAATCGAACTCTCGTCCAGAGAAGTTAATCCCGTACTTTCTACATGCTTAGTTGACTTTGGTTTGTCGGGATGAGACAAGGCAGGCAACAGCCTAAGTCTCTCCTTAGTTGCTGTGTCTTAACCTTGCTTAGCAACATCGCAGGGAGCAGTTCTGCAAAACGACACCGCTGACCAGCACCTGCAAAACAACAGCGCTGAGCGATGATGGCTTTCCCAATCTTATTGGGACGAGGCTAATCTAACGTTAAGTCAGATTAAGCAGCCATGGCGTAGTTAGACTCGCCAAGTATGATTTGGAACTATCTTTCAAGGCTCTCATTCCATGAGCCTGCATGCTTACACACGTTATCACGCATCCTGTCAAAACCGGTCGGCCCCGGAGAGCTATCAGCTTACAGCAGACAGCTTACAGTGATCGGCAAAAGGGAGACAAATATACACGCAAAAAAGTTTCTTTAAGCTTTGGGCTTAGAGGATAAACCTTACTACCTCTTATCCAAAGTCTTAAGTCGTGGCTGTATGCTGTGAGCTGTAAGCTGTAAGCCCAAATACTCATCCTTAAACTTTAAACTTTACACCTCATCCTCTATCTTGCGCGGGATGGAAAACTTTGTTGTCTCTGCACGAAAATACCGGCCTACCGGGTTCGATGAGGTTGTTGGTCAGGAGCACATTACAACCACGCTAAAGAACGCTATCGACAATAATAAGCTTGCCCAGGCACTTTTGTTCTGTGGACCGCGCGGTGTTGGAAAAACAACTTGCGCCCGCATTGTAGCACGGCTGATCAATGGGTTCGAAGAAAAAGCAGAGACAAATTCGTTGAATATTTTTGAGTTGGATGCCGCATCCAACAACTCGGTCGAGGATATCCGAAATCTTATTGAACAAGTTCGCTATCCACCGCAGTTTGGTAAGTACAAAGTGTATATCATCGATGAAGTTCACATGCTTTCAAATGCGGCGTTCAACGCATTCCTCAAAACACTTGAAGAACCGCCATCCTACGCCATCTTTATACTGGCGACTACAGAAAAACATAAGGTAATCCCAACAATACTCTCGCGCTGCCAGATTTTTGATTTTAACCGTATTCAGATCAGCGATATAACCAGGCATCTGAAAAAGATTGCTGAACGGGAGGGCATAGTTGCAGAGGATGAAGCACTGCATCTCATTTCACAAAAGGCCGATGGCGCCTTGCGCGATGCACTTTCAATATTTGACCTGATGGTAACTTACTCCGCAGGCAAGGGTATTACTTTTAAATCCACGCTCAGCAACCTGCACATCCTCGATTATGACTATTATTTCGAGATCGTCGATGCCTTGCTAAGCCAAAATCATAGCCAACCTTTACTGCTATTTGACGAAGTTCTCCGCAAAGGATTTGATGGACATAATTTCATAGTGGGATTAAGTGAACATTTCCGAAACCTCCTGGTGTCGCAGGATGCCCGTACTACTAATTTGATGGAAGTACCCGAAAGTGTAAAGAAGAAATATGCTGTGCAGGCGCAGTCCGCATCCCCTTCCCTCCTACTCACGTGGTTAAATATCGCCAGTCAGTGCGATATCAATTACAAGAACTGTAAGAATCAGCGCCTCGCTGTGGAGCTGTCACTGATGAAAATGGCGAACGTAACAGCCGTATTGCAGCTCGACGAACTGGAACTACCGACGGAGGGACTAAAAAAAAAAGTAGTCTAAATTCTGCCCAAGAGGAACTGTCGCCTATTGCGACACCCTCAGCAACGGCAAAAAAAGAGAACGGACACTCTGTCCTAACGGAATCGCTTACAATGCCGCTGGAGATTGAATCTCAAATACAAAACGAGCGGCCCGTGTTCAAACCATCTTCCAAGACCACCCTTAAGCTCACCGATCTTCTAAAAGGAAAGTCACAGGATCCAACCACCCAGGTATTGGACGAGGGCGAAGCAAATGAGCCATTCTCACCAGAACAATTACACCTGGTGTGGCGCGATTTCGCCGAACAACGGAAGAAGTTTCAGTCAGAGTATCAATTACTAATCCAACCCATAGAGATCCGGGGATCTCATATCATCATTCAGTTGTTGAGCACAGTGCAGGAGACAATGCTATCAAATTTTAAAAGCGACTTAACTTCATTTTTGAGGACCCAGCTGAAAAACAATTCCATCCTCGTAGTTGGTGAATTGAAGGAAACAGATGAACGGCAGATGCTCTACACGCCACGTGATAAATTTGAATACCTTATTGAAAAAAATCCAATGTTGAAGACCCTTCGCGATAGATTGGGATTGGACCCTGATTTCTAGTTCTTTCTGATGCTCAAAAGAAGCTGCCTTTCCTTCTCGTAGTTCTCCGAACTTTTGTGCCAAACAAGACGCCGAATACACCACGTATTAACTCCCGCCCTACTTGCTTGGCTACGGGCGATGATAATACCTGGTCGAATGTTGATTTTTCCTTGGAAGTTGAAAGAGGCTTAGATGTATTTTCCTTGGCATCAGCTTGCTCCCTCATTCGCTGATCCAACAATTCAAAAGCGCTTTGTGGATTCACCGCGTCCTTGTACTTTCGGTATAGATCGGAATTATTGAGCAGCTGCTTGTATGCATCGTTACTTAATGGGCCCATAACTGATGCCGGGGGTGCCAGGTGAGTCACGACGGTTTCGGTAGGAATACCTTTTTCGTTTAAGACCGTAATAAATGCCTGTCCCGTTCCGAGCTGGGTAAACTGCTTCTCCATTTCATAGTAATCGGAAGAAGGAAATGTCTTGACGGTTTCGCGCAATGCCTTTACATCATTAGGCGTGAAAGCTCGAATAACATGATGTACCCGGTTTCCCAACTGAGCTAATACCACGGGTGGTATATCCTGCGTTAACTGTGTGCAAAAAAATACGCCAACCCCTTTTGAGCGGATCAATCTGATGACTTGATCAATCTGATCCAAGAATGCCTTCGGTGCCTCTTTAAATAAGAGATGAGCTTCGTCCAAAAAGAAAACAAGTTTTGGTTTGTCAAGATCACCCGCCTCAGGAAGTTGCTGATAAAGTTCCGCCAGCAACGCCAACATGAACGTCGAAAAAATTGCCGGCTGATTCTGTATATCGGACACGTTAAGAATGCTGATTACGCCTCGTCCGTCTACTCTGTCGAAAAAGTCCTCAATATCAAAAGACCTTTCACCAAAGATCTGGTTTACGCCTTGCTGCTCAAGCGAGACGATCTTTCTAAGTATGGTCGAAGCAGAGGCAGGCGAAATTTTTCCGTAATCAGCCTTGATTTCCGTTGCGCCCGGCCCTTCCGTTAAGTAGTTCAGAACTTTCTTCAGGTCATTGAAGTCAACGATCGGAAGTTTTTTATCGTCAGAATATTTGAAAATAATGTTTAATACGCCTGTTTGCGTATCATTTAGCTCCAGGATTTTACTTAGAAGAGCCGGTCCGAACTCTGTTACCGTTGCTCTCATTTGCGCCCCCAACTTTCCGCTGAGCGAATACAACTCCACCGGAAATCCAGAAGGTGTGAACGATATCCCAAGTGCTGTTGCTCTTTCCTTGATCTTGTCGTTAGCCTCGCCCTCCTTGGCCATCCCCGAGAGATCACCTTTCATATCAGGCATGAATACGGGTACGCCGACCGATGACAACTGTTCGGCGATGAGTTGCAGGGTCCTTGTCTTCCCTGACCCGGTGGCTCCTGTTACCAGCCCATGCCTGTTCATCATCCGCAGTGGTAGATTTACCTTTGCCTCTGGAATTATTTCTCCGTTTAAAATTCCCGCACCCAAATAAATTGAAGGCAGGGCAGTCGTATAAGACTTATTGATCGATGCAATAAATTTCTCCTTTGACATGTACAGATGTTTTGACGCAATTTAGAATTATCGATCAATGTAAAATGAAAATGGCCCCGAAATATCCGGAGCCATTTTGTCGATCTAAATCCATTTATTTGGGTTCCTCGTAGTTTTGGAATGAATACGCAAAACCGAGATTGAACACCTGACTAATCTGGGCGCCTGAATCCTGGTCATAGTCATATAACAAAATACCTCCTAATCCCACCGTAATAAATTGATTCACTTTGGCATTGAGCATGAGGTCTAACCTATGGTCAATGGTCTTCATTTCCAATGTCTCATAGTTGGCAAACATCAGGTAACGCCATTTCAAATTGAGATTTTTGGCAATGTCTTTATCAAACTCGGCAAGTAGTTGAAATGCAAGCCACTCGAACCGGGTTTCATCTGGTGGCTCGACACCATACGGCGCAACGGGGTCGACAGCTGGGATAAACCGTTCCGGATCTCTTACGATCGTAACGCGAGGAGCAAAGGGAGATATCCTCACCGTGAAATAATCTACAGGGTGATATTCGGCACCAATAGCAAGTGTAATAAAGGCCGGGGCCAGGAAGTCAGAAATGAGCGTTGCCTGCTCCACACCATTTGCATCTTTGTCGTAGCGGTGACCTTCAGCAAACTGAGATGCAAAGTTTAACGATGCAAAAAGCCCCCAATCATCATTAAGTTTATATCCATACTTTGTATCAAGATAGAGACGATCAATTGTCTTTCGATAACCCTGCCCGGAATTGTTGACAAATCCGTAAGCGAGATCAATTTGGTTATCCCAGCTGTCGCGGTTTTTGCTATAGTTGGCTGTGTAATTAAGCAATCCATTGAGACCGATTGAATTAACACCCCCTCCTTTCCAATTGGATGAGAAGGCAGCCTGATTAACATTTAAGTTAATCAAGAATTTTTTTTTCCAGTTTGAAAGTGTATCCGGTTTTACAACCTGAGCCTGGACCAGCGTAACAACGGATAAGAAAATAAGGCTTAATGCGAAAAATCGAATAGTAGAGAGTTTCATGTTGTTGGGGGTTTATTTCTCCCCCACAAAACAACAAAAAATTATATATTGTTTAGCTTAATTTCATCTAATGCAACCTCTGTCAGAGGCTTGGTGATGAATTTTATGACGTGATTGTTGTTTACGATCTTGTCGATATCGCGCTTATTATCTGAACTTGAGAGGATGATAACCTTGCATTTGTTTCGCACGATTTCATTAAACTTTTCGAACTCATATAAGAAAACAAAGCCATCAACGATGGGCATGTTTATATCCAAAAAAATAAGACTTGGAAGGTTTTCGGCGCTATCCTGATTTTCTCTTAAATAATCCAACGCTGCTTTTCCAGAACCTTTTACCTCGACGCGCTTCGCGAACTTGGTAATTTCTATGATCCGCTTGCTGATAAAATTATCAGTATCGTTATCATCTACGAGCATAACTAAGTCGATGGTCTTGGTATCCGTGTGCATCAATAAATACTAAATGTCAAGTTTACACTAATTACAAAAATATCCTTTTTTACAATATAGCTCTATTAAGCAAATGAAATTCCCCCTATTCAAGTAATAAATACTTTAAAAGGCTATAAAAATCTGACTACTTGCCCTGTATTTTGAGCTTTTCGCCGATCGCAAGTGAGAAATCTTTTTTGTTGTTCCATTCCATGAGTTCTTTGATCGTTACACCGTACTTGCGCGCGATACTATAGAGTGTGTCCGTGTTTTTCACTTCATGTTCAATTGGTGACCTACTCGCCAACTCCTCGCCAACGGGCTGGCTTTCAGAAAGCTTTAGGATTTGCCCTGGCCTGATGCCATCCTGAATGTCTAAATCGTTCCATCTAACGAGGTCCATAACACCAACGTTGTAGTTCTGTGCTATTCCATATAGTGTTTCCTTGGGCTGAACGATATGCTCCTTCGTTTTGCCGGGCACAACCACGATAGATTCCGATTTTTGGACAATCGAATCAGAAAGCGAACTTACAGTTACTTCAGGTTGTAAGGTTTGAGTAGAATCGACACTATTTTGAGTAGAATCCTTCACTATTTCCGAAGCACTCTGAGCTGCTGCGGCTACATCTGCAACCTTTTCTGCTGGTGTCTCCGTCGGCGCTGGCGGAGAAGTGGGTTCAGAAGACAACGTAGTCGCCGACCAGGCAAAGCTGGAGGTCTTATCTACTTCGATGACTTCATCTGTGTCAATGCCTTTACCTGATCCTTTTGGTTTTTTTGAGGCTAACCATAGCGTTGTACCAGGTCGCAGTTCATCACCAGAACTCATCCGGTTATAACGTTTTAGGTTTTTCATCTTCACTCCATACTCCTGACTTACGTCCCAAAGTGTTTCACCAGGTGATACGTTGTGAAATGCCTGAGCCCCTCTGGTCCGCTTCTTCCCCAATAAATAGTATTGATCGGCCTGGAGAGAGGTACTTCTCGTTATATCATTCCACGCTAAAAAATCAGAGAGCTTAACACCCGCTCTGCTCGCAAGTGCAACAGGCGTTTCCCCTGCATGAGCTTTGATTGCTTTGAGTCCATTGATTTTTGTTTTTTCAGCTGCAGTCGGCTTGGGCGTTTCATGCGCTGGCGGGACCTCCACAGATGCAACAGTTGTGGCTGGAAGTTTAACATCTGGTGCTTCACCTACCACCGGAATAATGACCGTGTAAACGCGGTCGTCAGGGATTCGCCCTGACTTAGCCCATTTGTTATAAGACTTTAATTCATCCTCGTTAACCGATACTTCCCTGGCAATGTCGGTGAGTAATTTCTTACTGCGGTTTTCATATGGAATGGCCTTCACATTTCCCTCACCTTTTACATCTTCTTCAAAAGCAATTTTGTGCGCCAGAAATTTTTTGACATACCAATAAGTGGCACTGGTAATTTCCATGTGCCTTGCGCCGCTCATGTCCTTTGGGAGGCTTCGCATAGCGCCACCTGCGCCCATCTGATAGGCCTGTAGCGCAAAGATCCAGTTATTGAAATAGAAATTATTCTTCTTGATATAACGGGCTGCTGCGCGGGAAGAGGATACGATATTAAGACGTTCGTCGATTTCCTTGTCTACCCTCAATCCCATTTCAACAGCTGTGAAGTCCTTAAATTGCCAGAATCCAACTGCATTCGAAACTGACACTGCGTCAGCGATCAATGCGCTTTCTTGAAGAACCAAATATTTGAAATCGTCGGGCACGCGTTCTTCCTGAAAAACCTTTTCAATGATGGGAAAATATGTTTTCGCGCGCTCCACCTTGATATTGTGATGTCTCGGTGATTGCGTTAGCGCGTTTACATCCTTCTGAATCTCTCGGCGTGCATCATCGCGAATGGTCAGGGTCATCCCCGCGAATTGCATTTTATGAGGAACCTGTCGGGTTTGAGCTTGAGCGCAGTAGACCGTTGCTAAAAACAGAACAAAAAATAGTCTCATAGTTTAAAAAGTTCTACAAAGATAGTCTTCTTATCATCATAATTCCATCCCTTATTGGAAGAAGTACGTTTTCTACCCGTCGATCATGCTGAATTTTTTGATTAAACGAAAGAATTGCCCTGGTGTCGGCGTCCGGATTCTTGTCCAGTACCTTGCCACTCCATAACACGTTATCAGCAAGCATAAATCCGCCAGGCCTAACCTTATCAATAACGAGATCAAAGTAGGTGCTGTAATTTACCTTATCCGCGTCGATGAAGACCAGGTCAAAGGTTTCATGCAGCCGTGGAATAATGTCAAGCGCATTGCCGATCCGGTAGTCAATCTTATCCTCCCATGAGGCAAAATTATGTCTTACTTTTTGTTCGAGTTCTTCATTAATATCGATAGTTATCAGTTTTCCTCCAGCCCTTAACCCTTCCGCCAGGCACAGAGCGGAGTACCCCGTATAAGTACCAATCTCCAAGATCCTGAGCGGTTGTATCATATGACTTATCATTGACAACACACGCCCTTGAAGATGACCTGATAGCATTCTGGCCATCAGCACATGCGCTTGCGTATCCCGGTTGATCGTCCTTAATTCATCGCTCTCAGGACTTGTATGCTTTTCGGCATATAGTTGAAGGTCTGGATTTAGTACTTCCATACTGAACTGTGTTAGCGTGTGAAATGGCAGCAAAAATATGACAAAATCCCCCACTCATTTGAGGGAAGGATCGGATTTGTTAACGTCCGTAGCGTGTAATAATTATATGTCGATGCCGTATCGGTGGTCGGATCTTTAATGCTTGGGTTCGATGATCAATGAGCTCAACTTGTCTTCATCAAACATCTCACAGGCAATGTCCTGGAGTTTTGATGCATCTACGTCATTGATTTTGTCATAAACCTCCTCCAACGGTGGCACTCTGTCAAGATCAATGACCGCGCGTCCCATCATGATCATTAATCCCTGGTTATTCTCTTCTGACATAGCCAGCTGACCCTTAAGCTGCTCTTTTGCTGACGCCAGTTCACGGGCACTTAGCGGCGTGTTGCAGAGCTTGTCTAATTCCCGACGTACCAGCGTCATACATTTTGGAACTTGTTTGGGTTCAGTTCCAAAATAAATAGCAAACATCCCGGTGTCGGCATACGCCATGTATTGTGCATCAATAGCGTATACCAATCCGTATTTCTCGCGTATGGAAAGGCTCAGGCGAGAATTCATACCCGGCCCACCAAGAATATTGTTAAGAAGAAAAAAAGGTATTCTTTTGTGATTCATTAATGGATATGCATCACGTCCGAAAGCGCATCGCGTTTGCTTCACACCCCGTTGGAGTATAGCCTCACGTTGTTTGTAGGCGTTAAATTTCTTTCTCTTAATGTTCGACTTGAAGGCGGGCTTTTTCTCAAGATACAGTCTGGCCACATGTTCCACTTGTTGCAGGGGTATATTTCCTACGCAGGTAAACACGATCTTCCGGCTGTCTGCATGTTTCTTGAAGAACGAAATGAAGTCCTTTTTTTTGAACGACCTAACCGTTTGTTCATTGCCCAAAATATTCATTCCGATTGCATGACCTTTGAAAATCAGAGCTTCCAACTCGTCCTGGAGTGCGTCATCAGGATTGTCAAAATACATTGCCATTTCCTCCAAAATGACACCTCTCTCTTTTTCCAGCTCTTTTTCAGGGAATGTCGATTGAAAGGTTATGTCTGTAAGTACATCAACGGCACGCTCAAAGTACTGGTCACGGACAGAAGCATAGAAAACGATCTTCTCTTTATCGGTAAAAGCGTTTAGTTCTCCACCAACGGAGTCGAGACTCTTGATAATATCAAGTGATGTTCTTTTTTTTGTACCCTTGAAAGCCATATGCTCCCAGAAGTGGGCTATACCTTGTGTTTCAATACTCTCATCCCGGCTTCCGATTCCGAGGACGATTCCACAATGCACAATGTTCGTCGTAGGTATGTATTGATGGACTACACGTATTCCATTGGAGAGTTCGAAAATTGTACAAGTTCTCATATTTTGATGTATCACTTAAATGTAGGTCTCCGGTAATATTGTTCGTTGATACGCCTTTAAATAAATTGTTTCGGCGGCGAACACTTTTGCCCGAACACGGGCAAACCACTACCGGATCAGATTGTTTTTATGTATAATTATTGTCAAATCTAAATGGCATAACTATTGCAAATTTTTTACAACCTATGGATACACAAAGAGTAAAAACCTGCTTTACGATTACCTTTACTGATGAACAATACAATCGGGCAAAAGGATATGTGGAAGACATGAAACGCCACAGAAATCGTATTTTCTGGCAAGGAAAAGAAGGAAAAACCGATGATGAACTAATCATTGAACAAATCGCCCATCGCATACTTTCAGGATTCTATAACAACGAGCCCTATGCAGCAGGAAAACACATTATGCGCATGGATAGTTCGGTAAACGCCTAGGGAGTTTAGTCGGTTTTAGGGGCTTTTATGGCCGGCTTTTTATCGCTGTGCACTGTGTGATTTTTCCTTGTTTTGACAGACCTTTTATAGCGAGTGTTATATCCGTTCCAGGACTTTCCCTATCAGGGCGTCCATTACCTCATTCGGCTGGTTGGTAAACTTCTTCGCCACTCTATTGGCTACAATAGCGCTGACGCTCAAAGTTTCATGGCCCAACAGCTGAGCCATGGAGTAATAACCCGCAGTTTCCATTTCAAAATTTGTGAGCCGTAGCCCGCTGCCGTAGAACTTGGTCAGAGTGTGGAGTAACCGCGGATATTTGGGAACCAGCCTCACCGTCCGGCACTGGGGGGCGTAAAACCCTGGGGTAGTCACAGTGTTTCCCTGGATCATGTCAAACGCGATAGTCTCCAGCAAGCTGGGTGATGCAGTTGTCACATAGGGCAAGAATGGCAGGCCCGTTGCGCGCCTGATAGCATGCGCAATTCTTCTTTCAAACCCACCCATTTCGAAGTCATAGAAATGCATCAGGTTATCCAGGCCTATAGCATGAACTGACGCTACATATGAATCAAGCGGAACATCTTTTTGAAGTGAGCCCGAAGTGCCAACGCGTATGATTTTCAGATTCTTCCTCCGCGCTTTTGGCATTCGCGTTTTTAAATTCACATTGACCAGTGCGTCCAGTTCTGTAAAAAAAATCTCGATATTATCAGTACCCATGCCGGTACTGATGACTGACACTTTTTTACCGCGCAGATTGCCAGTGTGGGTAACAAATTCCCTTTTTCGCATTTCAAATTCTATCGTATCAAAGTATTTGCTAACGCTCGGTACACGGTCGGGGTCTCCTACAGTAATGATCGTTTCGCCGATGTTATTGGGACAAAGGTTAAGGTGGTATACGCTCCCATCCTTATTCAAAATTAGATCTGTTTCAGAAATAGGGCGCATCGTATCTCGGTGAATTAGAACTTGCTAGAAAGCATGAGCGAGGAAGTGGCATGTAGGGCAGACGTTACCGGGTGCACCTCTCACGCATTAACTTTTTGAGCAGGGTTTCCGAATACTGTCTCTCCTGCCTTCACAGGTGCAACAACAACGGAACCAGCGCCGACCCTGGCGCCTTTTCCGACAGTGATGCCGCCAACAACTGTAACACCGGATCCGATGAAAACCTCATCCTCTATTTCACTTCCCGAATTAATGATGCTGCCAGAACCTATCTGCACGAAGTCTCCAAGCCTTGTTTCGGTTCCAATGATTACATTCGTTTGAAGAATGCAATGATTTCCGATGCTAGACCCCGGACCAAATGTTACACCATGATGGATAAAATTTCCATGCCCCATGTCCGTGGACGATGGAATGTTGGCAGAGGCAGGAATTACATTTACTGGCTGAACCTTATATTCTTCGTTTAGTAGATTGACAAGTGTTTTACGGACTTTGTTTTCATCTAAAGCAACGAAAGCATCACACTTCTTACCCAGTAGCTTCAAGTAGGTTTCGTCATCGGTACTACCCAGGACTGCCACATTATCGATTTCAGTATTATGAAGTTTTTTATTGTCGTCAAGAAATCCGTATACGACGTTTCCATTGCTTTCAAGAATTTCCTTAGCCTGTCGGCCGAGGTAACTGGCACCTAGAATGAGAACCGGGTTTTCCATTTGTCGCGTTAGATTTTGCGCAAATTTAGAATCCGCCTGACTACCGAACAAGGTTCCTCATCCACTTTGACCTCATAAATCTGGAAATCAACGGATTCTCAAGACACAGTACCAACACCAGAAAAGGAATGAAGCCCACCCGATAACGAGATAACGTTCCAAAGTTCGGCGTAGATAAAGCAAGAAATACACACAGCACCACGGTGTAGACGATGATTGAAAACAAGATCAATCGATGTTTACTTATCATGAGTAGTTTTAGCCTTGTCGATGCTGAGATCACCAATACAAGAAGTAACAAATTTTCCAGGGCAATAAACCATTGAAAGATCGTTTGAGCTTCAAAGAGCATAGGTCGAAACAGTCCTGAGAAGAGCGCCCAGGGTGCGTTTAAGAAAATGCTGGATAGCGACGAGTCAAGAGAATGGTAATGAATCACATCTTCGGGTTCTGAAATAGCCAAAAATTGATTGTAACTGTCGACAACTACTTGCGTAAACCTTTCCAGGTAAAAATTTGGATGGAGGATACTGACCAGCAAAAGTGGAATTAAGAATACGAACATCCACAAAAGGACTTTTGCGGCTAACTTCTCAAGGGCCAGTTTCGAAAAAAGATACCTGGCGATCAGGGTTGTTATAGCTACCGGTAAAAAAATAGCCAGGTAATAATATTTTAAATTCCAAAGCCACCATAGTGACAATATCGCAATGGCCCATTGAGCAATTCCTGGTTTCTCATGCAGCCAAACTTTTAAGAAAATAAAACAAAGAAAAAATAATGCTGCAAGGGCAAGACTTTCCTTGATGACTCCGGAACTCCAAAACACGACCGACGGAAAAAACAAGAATGCGAGAATGGCTGCAGGTCTAACATCATCATTGAATTCCACTATTTTTTTTGTAAGGGTCCACGCACTCAAAAAGCTTATGAATGAAAAATGCAGGGAAATGATCCAATAGTTTTCACCTGATAAAATACACGACACACTGGTTATTTTGGAAAGGAACATGGCACGCGGCTGCCGGTACGACAGTTGGTCCCAAACGTAGAAGGACTCATCGCCCGACCAAAGAAACCACAAGTATGTTCCTATGTCGCTTCTCGCCAATTCAGCCAATTTAATCCCATCTAGAAAATAGACAAATGTATCTCCAACGGTATAGTAGTACGCATATACTAAGCCCAATGATATCCCCGCTATACTTTTTAAGATTAATGCCGGCCAGAAAAAGTTTTTGAGGGAGGATTTATCTACATGCCACAGACGATACGAAATTAACATTAGGACAGCGACATTAAAAATGACGATTGCATTTTTCATTGGTAACGCTGATTAATTAACGAAACTCCGATGTTGCAATCCAGGCATCTTTTTTTCGCGCAATAGTTATTTTGTAATTCAATCAACGCTTGTGAGTCAAAAGCGTCTTTACACTTGAATCCCGACTCCTTCCATAGTTTGGTGATTGCGTTGGACTCCGCAGGTGTTTCATGTAGAATGGTAATCGCCCGATCGATAAATCGTTGCTCATCTCTTGATTTGCCGTACGCCACCAGTAATGGAACCACTACATTGATAATGATCGTTGAGATATTGGACCTCCCAATAGTGCTCACCGGCTCCTTGGCTGGCTTAACGAATGTATAATGTTGGAACCAATATTCGGATTGCTTAATAGAAAAAGTTGAATACAATTCCGCGAATGTTTCTTTCTCTAATATTGTCGAAAACATCGATGGATTATAAAAAAGCAATGCAGCAAATTCTGCTAGTCTTATCGTTGGAAAGTTTGCCGGCCTTAAGCGAAGAAATTTCCATTGTGACTTATTTAAGCGTCTGTCCGACAAATTATACTTTTGTCTCAGCAAGTTGTATTCACGCTTCAGCAGATTGTAATATTCATCACGAATATCATCCTCAAGAAATCCAGCCTGACCGAAAAGCAATGCTTCCAAATGCAATAATCGGTCAGCATGCTTGCGCAGCACCTTATAGGGCAACAGGCGGGCTAGCTGCTGAAATGGGTCGGCATTTATCTTGTAACCAAAACTCCTCGCCAGCAACTGATAGCACGTCTCCTCCCAATCATTGTAATTTTTATGGAGGCTGTCGAAGATCCGCTGTGCCTTCAATTGTAACCTGTCAGGCAAAACTTTGTCCATCATGGACAACTTTTTAATTTCACTGACCGAGGGTAGAAATCGAGAGCAGGGAATTGTTTCGGGACTGTTCACCAGCCGCTGATAGTCAAGAAAAAACTTCTCGTCAATGCGATTGATTAATTCAAGGGTCGGCAAGATGGATCCGTCATTTCTTCTGACTGGTGCATCGTTCTTCCATACAACATGTAGAACTACATTGTCGTATGCCGGGTCGCGGTCATGTTTGTGTTCCATCCAACCTGAAGACTGGATATGAATCTCCGTGCTACCAATCCATTCCATATTTCCTATCCTCATGCGGGCATTGTGAAAATCGGGCCCTGCATTCATATTTCGGGTACCTGGATTAAAAATATGGATGGGTTCGCCGGAAGTAGTTTGCAACTCATGTTTATCAAAATACTGGAATTGCCATAGATAATGGAGAAAGGCTTCAGACATCGGTATAAAATTTAATGGGTAACGGTATTATTTACGATTTACGATTTTGTAAATGGAAAATCAAAGAGAAATTTAGATTTTAGATTGCAGATTTAGATTGAGGTTCGATTGTTGTTGTGCGTAAGCGCCGCGATATTTTTACTATTGACGTTAAGACGCAAGAATAAAGGCGAATTGTTAAATCCAACAATTCTATAATCTTTTAATCTTACAATTTTCCATTTTTAAGGACGACTCGGGAAAGATGATCCTGCATTTCCTGCTGCAGTTTTAACGCCTCCTCCCCTGCTCTTTTGGCAAAATTTTCGCCATCAGAGGCATAAATTATTGCACGGGCAGAATTGATGAGAAGTCCGCACTGCTTGTTCATCCCGTTTCTCAACACCATGTCCATATCGCCGCCCTGTGCCCCAATGCCGGGAACGAGAAAGAAATGTTCTGGAGCCAGCGAACGTATTCCATGAATTTTTTCCGGCTGAGTCGCACCCACCACGTACATAAGCTGATCGGGAGTTCCCCATTGTTGTGATTTCAAGATTACCTCTTCGTAAAGTTTTCTTCCCGTAGACAGTTTCATATTCTGAAAGTCACTGCTTCCGGCATTAGACGTATGCGCCAGGAGAATTACCCATTTGTTATCGCGAAGAAACGGCTTTACAGAATCTTCACCCATGTAGGGCGTCACGGTAACTGCATCAAAATTCAGTTCCTCAAAGAATGCCCGGGCGTACAATGCTGATGTATTACCGATATCCCCGCGTTTTGCATCCGCTATTGTAAAAATGTCTTTTGGTATATATTCCATCGTCCGCTGCAGGCTCTGCCAGCCTTTGGGACCCAGCGCCTCATAAAACGCTATATTGGGCTTATAGGCAACGCAATATTGATGTGTTGCGTCTATTATTTGTTTATTGAATTCAAAAAGTGGATCGCTCGATTCGAGGAGATGTCTGGGTATTTTCAAAAGATCGGTGTCAAGTCCGATGCAGAGGCAGGTGTTTTTTGCTTTGATCTGTTCGAAGAGCTTAGCGCGCGTCATGTGTCAGTTATCCGTTATCTGTTGGAAAGCAGTTAGCGCAAAATGAAATCCGGAAACGGATAACACATGACCATTAATTGGTACGGACAACAGGTCATCTTAAATCAATCACTTCAACTCCCGGATATTTCTTGGGGTCGAAGTAAAAATAGGAATCCTCAACTTTTGAGTTGGGTGTAAATTTGGTTACGGTATACTTGTATCGGTTCCCACCCTTGTCAAACATCGTTATCCCCTTAATAGTCTTGTCCTTCTTACCAATAAACATCTTGATCTTAAAATATTGGGCGTCCTTTTTTTCCGGCACAAGATCTATCTCTTCGCAGAGAACTCCGTTCTCGGTTTTCTCCTGGAGATACAGATACTTAAAATTCTTTTTGTAGATCTCGTAGATCTTGAAGGGATTTATATCGTCGGAATTAGGATCGTAATTATCGATGTTCACTTCCTTAGCTTCCGGCAAGTACGTCCAGATTGTTGCACCGTTATTGATGACCTCCTGCTCGGGCAGAACCATATGAAACTTGTCATCTTTAACCGTAAGCTTGCCTTTAAATTCCTCATTTATCTTTTCCACATCGTTGATAAGGGTAGCGGAGAAGTTCATTTCATACGACGGGATGGACTTATATTTTTCACCCATTTGGTCCAGGATTTCCAATGCTTTAGGATCGTACTGGGCGGAAGCTGAAATCGAGAAAATTAGGGTTAGGAAGGCTAAAACTAGATTTTTCATTTAGTAAGTAACTTAAAAATAGACGAAAAAATCAAAATTGACTGTGTTTTTCTCGTAATCCAGTCAATAATTGTTCCAAACTCAGCTCATCTTTTATCAATACCTCCCTCGCCTTACTTCCCTCGAATGGCCCCACTACCCCTGCGGCCTCGAGCTGGTCGATCAGCCTCCCAGCCCTGTTATATCCGAGCTTAAGCTTTCTCTGGATAAGCGACGTGCTTCCCTGTTGGTGCATAACTATTAGCTTGGCAGCCTCTTCAAACAGAGCGTCTCTGTCAGCCAGATCTACACTTGATGGGCCTGTTTCATCGTCGCCTTCATATTCAGGAAGCATATATGCTGAATCATAACCCCGCTGCGACCCAATAAAATCGCAAACCTTTTCGATTTCAGGAGTATCAACAAAAGGACATTGCAGGCGGATAATGTCGGAGCCAGACGAAAGCAGCATGTCACCTTGTCCCACCAATTGATCTGCACCGCCGGTATCAAGGATGGTACGCGAATCCACTTTCGACGTAACTCTAAAAGAAAGACGCGCTGGAAAATTGGCTTTAATCACTCCGGTAATAACGTTGACCGACGGACGTTGCGTAGCCACTACGAGGTGGATGCCAATTGCGCGTGCGAGCTGCGCTAAGCGTGCAATCGGGGTTTCTACCTCTTTACCAGCTGTCATCATCAAATCTGCTAATTCATCTATGACGAGCACGATATACGGCAAGAAGCGATGACCTTCTTTTGGGTTGAGCCGGCGAGAGACAAATTTGGCATTATATTCCTTTAAGTTCCTCGCGCCTGCATCCTTTAGTATCTCATAACGGTTTTCCATTTCGATGCACAGTGAGTTGAGCGTGTGAACTACTTTTCGCGTATCGGTAATGATCGCTTCTTCACTGTTCGGAAGCTTTGCTAAATAGTGCCTTTCAAGTTTAGAGTAAAGGGACATCTCGACCTTTTTCGGATCTACCAATACAAATTTCAGTTGTGAGGGATGCCTCTTGTAAATCAATGATGTAAGTATCACATTTAATCCTACGGATTTACCTTGACCTGTCGCTCCTGCCACAAGCAAGTGGGGCATTTTGGCGAGGTCTATTACCATCACTTCGTTAGAAATTGTCTTTCCTAGCGCGATCGGTAACTCTCTGTCTGTTTTCGCAAAGCTTTGTGTAGTGAATACGGACCTGATGCTTACCATCTCACGATTTTTGTTTGGCACTTCGATACCGATTGTTCCCTTGCCGGGGATAGGAGCGATAATACGGATACCTAAGGCAGACAAGCTAAGTGCAATATCATCTTCAAGGTTCTTAATGCGGGAGATCTTGATACCGGCATCGGGAACAATTTCGTATAACGTCACCGTGGGACCAATTGTCGCCTTAATACTTTGAATACCAATCTTAAAATTGACAAGCGTCGCGACAATCCGGTCTTTGTTTTGGTTAAGCTCTTCCTGGGTTACACCCGCGCGCCCGGCATCGTATTCATTGAGCAACTCCAATGGGGGAAATTTATAACCGCTGAGGTCCAGCGTAGGATCATATAGCCCTTGCTCTTCTACTAACTGTTCGGCCAGCCTCTCCGTGTCCAGATTCTCCTCCACTGTAAACAAAGGCTCCTGCTTTTGTTCCTTCCGGTTGGTCTCAATTCTCACTGGTTCGGCTCGCAATGGCTCGGGCCTTTGTACCTCAAGTTTAACGTCCTGAATTGGCTTTGCAGGCTCAGGTACAGTTTTGAGCATCATGGAGGATTCATCGGTGACTTCCGTATTCTTGAATTCTAATTTTTCGCTCCACTTGTCCTCATCGTCGGTATAGGTAGAAAACAATGGATCGTCTGCTTCATCCCTGAGGATGGCATCATTCCCCATAGGTTTGGGATCCTGCACAAAAATGGGAATGGACGTCACATTGAAATAGAAAATGATAAAAATAAAAAGGGACAGTATAAGGATTAGGAACGTTCCCCAGCCGAAGAGACCATCGCTGACCAGCGCAAGATTATAGCCCAGGCCGCCGCCCAAGAAACTCCACTCACTTGTGCCTTCATTGATCATGGTCATGTATCCTAACAGAAGGCTCAACCACAATCCTGAAAAAATGGAGAAGATGGCAAACGAAAAAATTCGCAACAGCTCCCGACCAAAAATAATCTTGAAGCCGATAAAAAAAAGCAGAGGTGGAATAAAGAAAGCTGCTATTCCGAACCAGCGAAAAATAACGTAATGTGAAATGACAGCACCGTAGAGCCCTAACCAATTTTCTGCTTCGTGACCAGACTCCAACAATGAAGAATCGCGAACGGCCTGCACAACACTTTCGTCAGCTCTCCATGTGAAGAGATAGGACAGCATTGATAGAAATAAGTAAATGCCAACGATCATTAAAAAAAATCCGATCGCTAGCTTGAGACGCGGATCTTTAAAAAAACTCAATTTGAATTTGGAGGATGACTTACCCTTCTTTTCTCTCTCTGGCTTCTTGAATGTGTTCGACTTGTATGTATTTTGTGCCATTTAATTCCTCATTCCGGCAAAACTAAAGAAAAACTCAATCCCACCCAATGTTCTTCTGTGTCTAAACGACTTAAACAACTTAAAATGTATCGCTCTCGACACAATTTCCAAAAAAAGGATGAGATGGTTTCGATCAAAAATACAGCGCGATTGGGTGATGTGAGAATCAATTGTAAATTCTATCTTTCTTTTTTAGTCAATAAGCGGGAAAATCACCACGAACAATGTGATTAGATTATTTTTAAAGTGAACGGAAAAAATGGATTGGCGTCGGCGCTGCATTCTGATTCTGCGTAGCATCACTTCCTGCAACTCTTTAAAGAAACAACGACGTCACCATACAGCCCAAACCAGAAAAGGTTCTGCGTGAAGTTGTCGCTCACGGTCAAATACGGAGTCATGATTATCATTGGATCGGATTAGGAAGACGTCAGTTATGATCCTGTTTCAAAATCGCGAACTCGTAATAGCAATATCCGAGTGCTTCCACGCTTTTCCGAAACGTT
>JAICGJ010000115.1 GCA_025923195.1 Chryseolinea sp. | reverse complement strand
TTACGGCGGATCGATCCTACTATCAAGTGCGTGACGGCAACGGATGGGGTAGAGGCACTGGATAAATTGTTTACGCAGAAACAACGACCAGATGCCATTTTCATTGACCTCTATATGCCAAAGCTCGACGGTATAGAGTGTGTCATTGCCATCAAAAGGAATAAAGACCTGAAAAGAATTCCAATCATCATCATTTCCAACGCGATCAACAAAAAGGAAATTGATCAATTTAACAGGCTAGGTGTGTATTACTTTCTTTCCAAATCAACTTTCGAAGACCTTGAAGCCTCCTTAAAGAATATTTTGAACTCTCTTCAGGGAAAATAACCCGTTTTCCTTCAACATTTCGTATCTCGCACCGCCCATTTTCATCGCCATCGATCCAACAGCCCGACCGCAGTTAAAATTCTCATAAAAACTATAGAAAGAATTGATGAGAATTAGCACACCTTACTCTCTTTTAGTAGGACAACTGGAAAAATGCACACCACCTAGAAAGATTTGAAGCGCTGCTGTTTGGTAGTATCGCTTCAATATCTTGATTAACAAATGAATTTTATACAACAATCTATCAGGTTATGCTGAATTCGAAATATCCACTTGCAGTATTGATTTTTTTCGCATGTTGTGCCGTGGCAAATGCACAACAGATCACAAGAGAAGAGCTGATTTTCCTCACGCCTGAATGGAAGGGGGAACGGTTTCCAGATGGACGGCCCAAAGTTCCCGATGCCATATTAGACCGGATGAAGCTCGTTACCCTAGAGGAGGCTTGGGCAGTATTGCGCAACGAGAATTATAAGCACCAATATGATGAAGGTTGGCTGACCATTAACCCGGATAGCGTGTTGGTGGGAAGGGCCGTGACAGCCACGTTTGTACCGGGACGACCGGATATTCATCGCGTAATTGACGAGAAGGGACATACTAAAGACAAGCGCGTTAAATCACAGAATTCATGGACGATCGATATGTTGGTGAAGCGCGACGTGTATGTTGTGGATCAATTTGGAGCGCATGAAGATGGCCCGACAGTGGGTGATAACCTCGGTAATTCAATCTACGCAAAAACTGGTAATGGTGTGGTGTACGATGGTGCACTTAGGGACGTAAACGGTCTGAAGGAGATTCGGTCCTTCACTTCTTTTTTTAGATCGTACCATCCATCGCATCACCTGAATAATCCAGACGGTGAACTTAACACCACGCTCGTCGGAATTAACAAACCGACTCGCATCGGAAAGGCTACGGTTATGCCCGGCGATGTAGTATTGGGTCGTGACGGTGGTGTAATGTTTATTCCGCCACACCTCGCAGAAAAAGTAGTGAAGACATCCGAAATAGTAAGATTGAGAGACATGTTTGGGCATCAACGGCTACGTGAGCAAAAGTATACTCCTGGCCAAATCGATTCGCGATGGTCACCTGAAATTGAAAAGGATTTCTCCGCATGGCTCAATGAGCATATCGACGATTTGCCAGTACCAAAGGAGCAAATCCAGGAGTTGCTTAAGTCGCGTACCTGGTAATACGAAATGTTTTTACCGCACTAGGCGTCTAGCCTACTCTTATTAATTGAATTAGAAATTTTATAACCATCCGATCACATGACAAATTCAACTTCCCGCCGTTCTTTTATAAAAAAGACTGCTCTTACAGCCGGATTCGTCGCTCCACTTGCAACCTACGCGAGCGGTCTCGAAGCAGCGCTTGAAAAATCGCCCAAGACTTTGTCGAAGCCGTCAGACCTTAAGATCACAGAAATTAAATGCGGGTATATTCGAAATGGGCATAGCCTGTTCGTTAAGATATACACAAACCAGGACATTTGGGGCTGCGGGGAGGGTGTTGACGCCGTTCCTGGTACCTATCACCTTGTTAAAATGTTTGAGGCGCGTATCAAGGGCAAAAGCCCACTGAATGTTCACAGGCTATTTGAGGACATTCGACGTTCGGGCTTTTTTGAAGGTGCGCAGTCAGGTATGTTTGTTTCTGTTCTGACAGCCGTTGAAACTGCGTTGTGGGATCTGGCCGGAAAGGCTCTGGGTCTTCCGGTTTATCAGCTGTTGGGAGGTAAATTCAGAGACAAAATCAGGGTATACTGTGACACGGCACTTTATCAAAACAATTTACCAACGCCGAAAGATTTTGCAAACAGCGCACTTGAAGCTAAGAAGATGGGGTTTAATGCCATCAAATTTGATTTGGATCAGCGTAATGATCCTGCGAAATATGACCTTTACAACTGGACGGCTAGCCCAGGGGAATTGCAACGGATGGAAGACCAGGTTACAGCAGCCCGGGAAGCGGTAGGTCCTACCATCGACATTTGCTGTGACATGCACGGCCGATATGATTTTCCCACTGCGCAACAAGTCGCAAAGCGGTTAGAGCGGCTCAATCTGATGTGGCTTGAGGAGCCGATTCCTGCTGAAAATGTTGAAGCCTATAAGTTAATTACCGAATCGACCAGCACCCCCATTTGTGCCGGTGAAAACCATTACCTCGCATACGGATTTAGAAGGATGCTGGAGATCGGCGCTGTTGATATTATCATGCCCGACCTGCAGAAAGCCGGTGGCATTGGTGAAGGTCAACGCATTGCCAACCTTGCCAACTTGTATTATGTACCATTTGCACCTCACATGGTGGCATCCTTTCTTGGTGCCATGGCGGCATGTCATGTTTGTGCATCAGTACCCAACTTCATGATATTGGAATGGCAGATTTACTTTCATACCAATCCTATGTTTAAAGAAATTGTGAAGTTCGACGGCACAATGGTTGAAAATAGTTTTATAACCCTTTCAGAAAAGCCGGGTATAGGGGTTGAAATCAACGAAGAAGGGATGAAGAAATACGCGACGCCTGGTGTTCCATTCTTTGCCTGATGTCGAAATCTTCGGGCCTTGATTAGCGTTTTTAAAGTATACGCTTTGGAACTTCCAGGTTTAGCCGTCTGACGTCGGCAGACGCCTCGGCGTAATCTGCGGAGTCGCAGAGGGCTTTTTCTATTGCGATACTAGCAATCTTATTAAGCTTATAGCCCGCTTGGAAAAGTTGTTTGAAGTGAGCAAAGTCCCAGGTATTTCTGTTATGGTAAACGTAGGTATATAAGAATGGTGCCGCCAGGGATTGTACGCAGTCGCGTTTGATTAGAGCAACCACCAGACTATTGTCCTCGCCGATGTTTACTTTCGGATATTGAAGGAGATCTCCAACGATCTGGGTCTTGCAGAGCAAAGTTCCTTCCCAAAAACGTTCGGATGACAGATAAGCCTGATTACCCGGCTGATCGTAAAGGATAAGACGGTTAAGGACACAGGCTGGCTTCTCGCTGCGGCGAAGATGATCCATTTGAATTTCAAGCCTATTATTATGGTACCAGTCATCATCATCCCATTGACAAAAGTAGTCTCCTTTTGCATGTTGTATTGAAATGTTCCTGCGTTCTCCAAGGGTCAGTGGACTACAAAGAGGCAGGTCAAGAACTGTAATATTTGTGATGTCAACGGTTAAGTCGCTTAGCAATTCATCACCTTCGCACACAATGACCAGGTCCTTCCGGGGATATGTTTGCCATTGGAAATAGCGAATTGCCCTCCTCAAGAACACGGGACGGTTTCGGCTTACGCAGACGCAGGTAATCCAGGGTAATGTGCTCATGTACTATTAAATGTGTTTCACCAAGCTACGTGTTTTGAATCCTTAACGAGAGGTGAACCATCTACAAAAGTATCCATTAAATTTGACCAGATAATTTTGCAAGCTGATGAAAGGAATTAATTTGATGCCCCAGCTTTCGGATATTCTGCTGGTGCAGCCACAAGGAAAATCATACTAAGGTGATGCGGTAGTATTTTTTTTCCACCGCAGGATGAGCTTTTCCGACACAGCAGGTTTGCGGCGTTTTGACATTATATATTATCTTGCCGCGATCAAAAGTTGAGATCGTAACCAGGTATTATGGTGCACTAGCGCGCGATCCTTTCGACTTTAACAGATGATTCCGCGTAACTGCGTTACTTTTAACATGTATGAAAATTGATTTACAATTAAATGTCACAGACCTAGAGCCCTCCATTGACAGGTTTTGGACCTTATCATTAGAAAAAATATTAGCGATCGAGAACAACTTTGACCCTAAGCGCGGAGCGCCGGTATTCACAATCGATGGCAAGTACACAACGCGCGGGTGGACAGAATGGACGCAGGGCTTCCAATATGGATCATCGCTACTTCAGTTTGATGCTACTGGTGACAAAAGATTTTTGGAGATAGGGAGGAGGAATACCATGGAAAGGATGACGCCTCACCTGACGCATTCGGGCGTGCATGATCATGGATTCAACAATATCAGTACCTACGGAAATCTGCGCCGATTGATGAATGAAGGTAAAATTGATGACAATCCCGCAGAAAGAAGTACATATGAACTTGCGTTAAAAGTGACTGGCGCCGTCCAGGCCATGCGTTGGACGACCATTAAAGACGGGGGATTTATTTATTCATTCAATGGCCCCCAATCCTTATTTGTGGATACGGTTCGATCCTGTAGAGCCTTGGTGGCTAGCCACGAGCTGGGGCATTTTTTGCAGGGTGAAAATGATAAAGTTATAAGTTTGTTGGAACGAGCGGTTCATCACCTCCTGGCTACTGCAACGTATTCTGTTTTTTATGGTGAGGGAAGAGATGTCTATGATATTCGCGGACGAACAGCCCACGAATGTATTTTTAACGTCAACGACGGTAACTACCGGTGCCCGAACTCCCAACAAGGGTACAGTGGGTTTACAACCTGGACGCGCGGACTGGCGTGGGCGATCTGCGGGTTTGCTGAATCTCTGGAATATTTCAATGGAATGGATGCGGATTCTTTCAAATCCATCATGGATAAAAACAGTCTGATGGATAAATTATTGAACGCTGCCAGGGCTACCGCAGACTTTTATATACATGAAACCGCAACAGACGGCATACCTTATTGGGACACTGGGGCTCCTGGTCTTTTTAAAATGGGAGATTACCTGAATAACCCGTCGGATCCTTACAATGAGTTTGAGCCGGTCGACAGCTCCGCAGCGGCAATCGCGGCGCAGGGATTATTACGACTGGGAAAATACCTGGAGGCGAGGAATTCGGAGGAAGCCAGAAAGTATAGGCAGGCCGGTTTAACCGTAACAAGAACATTGTTGTCCGATTCATTCTTGTCCTTAAGCCCGCAGCACGAAGGTCTCATACTTCATTCTGTGTATCATCGGCCCAACGGTTGGGATAGCATACCAAAAGGACGAAAAATTCCATGTGGAGAATCGAGTATGTGGGGTGACTACCATGCCCGCGAACTCGTTCTCTATCTCACGAAACAAATAAGCAATGAAATTTATTATAAGTTTTTTGAACTTTAGTTGACCGTGGGTTGGCATCTGATAAGGTGTTCGCACCACCACAAACCTAAACCCCAAATACAAGCGGCTTGCCCTTGGCAGAAGATTTCACCATTTATGAAATACTCGACAGGCTGTAAGGAGTTGAACTGAAGCAATAAAGAAGAATAACATGGCAAAATTAGCACTTATCACCGGAGGCAGCAGGGGCATAGGGTTGGGCATAGCCGAAGCGTTAGGCAAGTTAGGGTTTAATCTTGCCATTAACGGGATGCGGGACGAGAATGAGGCCGAGGAGCAAATAAGACCTTTGAGAGCGTTAACTCACGTTATTTATTGCCAGGGCAACGTTGGTGATCTGAACGACCACAAAAAGATCCTGTCAAAAATATTTACACAGTACAAGTCGATTGACCTTTTGGTGAATAATGCGGGCGTTGCACCAAAGAACAGGCGCGACATTTTGGAGCTTGACGAAGAAGGCTATGACCGGTTGCTGGACATCAACCTAAAGGGTACTTTCTTTCTCACGCAGCAGGTGGCGAATCGAATGCTGGCTGAAAAAATGCGCAACCCCGACTACCATCCCGCCATTATTACAATCTCATCTATGTCGGCAACGGTGGCTTCTGTTAACAGAGGGGAGTATTGCATTTCAAAAGCAGGTTTGAGCATGATGACGAAACTCTTTGCCACAAGGCTTGCAGACGCGGACATACCGGTCTATGAAATCAGGCCAGGAATAATCCAAACTGATATGACTTCTGGAGTCAAAGAGAAATACGACAA
This sequence comes from Chryseolinea sp., assembly GCA_025923195.1. Taxonomy (GTDB): domain Bacteria; phylum Bacteroidota; class Bacteroidia; order Cytophagales; family Cyclobacteriaceae; genus Chryseolinea. The sequence continues at coordinate 13,446 of JAICGJ010000115.1, read as the reverse complement.
ATTGATCGCAGAAGGTCTTACACTGGAAAAAAGGTGGGGGACACCCGGTGATATAGGGAAGATTGTTGCCGCTCTCGCGTCTGGCGCGTTGCCTTATTCTACCGGACAGGTTATTAATGCGGATGGGGGCCTTACCATCCAGCGGTTGTAGGGATTCTTTCCTGATTCCTGACCCAAGTCAACCAGCTGCGAGAATGCGGTGCTAATGCGATACATGTTCTCGCTTATGAAAAGTATTTCGCGAGCGCCTTTCCGCTCCTCATGTTGGTTGTGTGTAAGGATAACGCAATTGAACCCGCATCTGCGTACTCACAATCAGGGTTGCAAATCTGACAGACTATACTTTAAGTTATATTGTGGTCAATGCTTCCTGCGAGGAAAACATAAACATATCGTATTCAGCAAAATGACTACGGAAGAAACGTTGTTCAAAGAAGGGCACTTCTCATGTGTCGTGTAACCGGGTTGATTATAGTGGTGGCAATTTTTTTCAGTCCAGGGTTCTCCCGATTAGGATAACTGGCTCGATCGAATTTGCCCTTTTGGTTCAAGCCGTCAGACGTATAAGGTTGACTACGACTACTTGACGAGGTTCACGAAGGTTGGGCCAAGGTTCTCTGTAATAATTTTTCGGTAACTAACACTATTACGGTATTCCGGCGTAAGAAATTCTTTGAAGGGTACATCCCAGTCTGTTTGCTTTGACATGATGAATCCCAATTCCTCAACCGCGCCCACCTCTACCATTTGACGTTTGATGGGGAGTTTTTTGTGTACCACATCTATGAACTCTGTAAAGTCGATGATCGTAAATAACTTCGCATTGGTCTTTAAATTTTGAATAATCTTTGGCCCACTTTCTTCTGTTGCTATCTTCAGAGAGGGCATATATTTATCTTTAATTTGCTCCACATATTTCAATTGCGTGCTACCGTCTATTACCTGCGCAGAAAAGCCATGGAATTTTGCTGAGAGCTCATTCAGACTGCCAATGGAAGGTGCCTTGTTGTTTGTGAGCATAACCTGTCGGTTAGACATATAGGCAGGAGAGAACTTAAGTATTTTTTTTCTTTCCTCAGTAATGGTAGTGTTTGTTACTCCCAGGATATGCGGCGTGTTCTGGGTTGTCGAAAGAAATTCGGAGAAGATCGGCATTTCAGCCGCATATTTTATGGTTAACGTCTTCCCATGATGAGCTTTCATATACTTTGCAAAATCATTTAGTATATCTACGCAAACTCCTTTTACGTCGCCATCCTTGTCCTTATAGATCAACCCGAATTGTGGGCTATACACAACTGCCAGGATACCAGACCCGGTTGATTTTACGTGTGCCCAGCTATCTCCGTCAACTTTCTGGCAAAAAACAACTTGTGAAGCCAGGGATAATAGAATGATACTAACTACTCGGATTGGAGACATGCATTTTTTAAGGCTAAGATAGGGCTAACGGCATTTTCTAAAAATGCTTCCCAGGCAGTTGCAGTTTGCATGTAATAAATGAACTGCAATGCAACATTCGTTGACAGCGTAGAGACCGATCTTGTGAATTTCAAAGGGCAGGATCGAACTTAGGTGATAGTAATTATTCCGCATGATGTTCCATAGAGCCTCAGACAGATCTTAAATAATATTACCGAGCAGTCTGGCCTTAAAAAGGCTCGACGTTCCAAACGATCACGTAACGAATATCATTGAAATTCAATTAGAAAGAGTTGTTATTATTGGCATTGACCCAGCGCAACCCATATAATGATAAATACCAAGACCGTTCCGAGGCAACCTCCGCCCAGTTTCTTTGCGCCGTACCCAGCAATTAGTGCACGAAAAAAATTATTCATATGTTAGTTCCGGGTTATAGAGTTAGTTTGGTGTTACCGGCTTAATGAACTTAAACAATTTATTTACAGAAGGTTCTACGTTCTTAGAAATAAAAACTTAAACTAATAAATTCAAACAGACTTCTTCGAAAAATGATGACCATGAAAAACAAAATACTGTTGTCTTATTCTTTCACCTTGCTGCTGGCTTCAGGCGCCTATGGCCAGACTTACATTGCGCAGGTCAAGTCTATGAAAACCAAGAAGTGGGGTTATATCAATAATTTGGGCGTGATGATTGTCGAACCTCAATATGAAAGCACTTACCGGTTCTCAAGTGACGGAATTGCCGTGGTTTTTGATTCAAACAGCAAACAATATGTTTTCATCAATACTCAAGGAGCTAGGTTAATGACTGATGTCAAGACGTACAGACTCGCCTTAGAAGAGTTTCGCGATGGATTGATCACTGTGAAGTACAATGACAAATGGGGCTACTTTGACAAAACCGGTAAGGTCGCTATCGCGGCGAAATACGATGAAGTAAATGGGTTTGGAAGCGGCCACGCCGCAGTAACGCTAAATAAAAAGATCTTCATTATCGATACACACGGTAACGAGACACCCGCAGCACCCGACATTATCCAGGTCAGGGAGTTCTCCGAAAATCTCGCACCTTTCAGGTCTTCGGATAAAAAATTTGGTTTTTTGGACACTACGGGAAAGATTGTCATCCGGCCCCAGTTTGAAACTGTCGGCTATTTTAAGAATGGCATAGCCTGGGCCAGGACAACCGATGGTATTATAGGATTTATCGGGACAGACGGTGAGTGGATTGTTCAACCGCAGTTTAGCTTCGCCGGAAATTTTGACAGCGAGAGTGGCCTAGCGCGCATCAAGACTGGCTCTCAATGGGGCTACGTGGACAGAGCGGGTAAAATCCTTCGGAAGGAAGACACCATGGTATGGGAGGACTTCTCGGAAGGACTTGCATTAGGCAAGAAGGGTTATCTCTTCGGATTTTTCAACAACAAAGGCGAATGGCAAATCAAACCTCAGTTTGATGGCGCCCGAGACTTCAAAAATGGTTATGCAGCAGCTAAGAAAGGAAACAAGTGGGGTGTCATTGACAAAGCTGGTAACTGGGTGATTGAACCAACATTCGATGCCATCAAGGATATGGAACTCGTTAATTAGAATATTGCAGATTTCAGATTTACAATTCTAGATTGGCGCTCGATTGACGGTATGTGCTCTTTGTGATCCTTCTCCGCGTTCTTTGCGTGAAACTTAATGCTTTTTGACTTTACGGACAAAGGTGGGAAATAAAGTTACTCTTAATGAAATGCCTGCTCGAAGGATAAGGTAATAAGTTCTGGTATCAGCAATGAGGTTTGCTACGAAGGTAATAAGGTAGCTTAGTGATCGAGCATCAATCTACAATCGTCAATCTGTAATCTACAATCTAAGATAGATCTACAATTTTAGATTGGCGCTCGATTGACGGTATGTGCTCTTTGCGATCCTTCTCCGCGCCCTTTGCGTGAAACTTAATGCTTTTTGACTTTACGGACAAAGGTGGGAAATAAAGTTACTCTTAATGAAATGCCTGCTCGAAGGATAAGGTAATAAGGTCTGGTATCAGCAAGGAGGTTTGCTACGCAGGTAATAAGGTAGGTTAGTGATCGAGCATCAATCTACAATCGTCAATCTATAATCTACAATCTAAGATAGTTTTACGATTTTAGATTGGCGCTCGATTAACCGCATGCGTTCTGCGATCCCACTCTGCGCGTTTTGGGTGAAACCCAATGCTTTTAGGCTTTACCGACCAACAATCATAGATCATAAATCTGCAATCATCAATCTACAATCTAAAATAGATTGACAATGGCCTTTATTTTGTCGACTGTTGCAGAAAACCCTTTCCTTGTTTTTGGCTAACCGATAACAAGCTCCATAAGCAGAAACGACAGGCAAATTTATGCGCGGATTATTTTGTATTAAGGTACACCACCAAAAATGAAATTTGTTTCTTTCCCTATCCTTCTACTGGAAGTTATGCTGTTGCTTGGACTGTCAGGCTGTGCGTTCAAAACGGTTGAAAGATCAAAGAATTTGAAATATACCGGTACAGACCTGGCTTCGAAGAAGGAAAGGCGAACTCTGAATGTTTTTGCACCGAAAAAAAGCTCATCGCCAAGCAATGTCTTTCTTTTTATCCATGGTGGCAACTGGAATTCAGGCCACAAAGGATTATATAATTTTCTTGGCAACCGCATGGCGCGAAAAGAAGTGGTGGTCGTGATTATAGATTACCCTTTATCGCCTGAAGCAAATTACAACGACATGGCCATAGCAGTTGCAAAGGCTGTGTTATGGGCAAAGGACAATATTGAGGGATACGGCGGCAATCCTGAGAAAATATTCGTGTCGGGTCATTCGGCGGGTGGACATCTTGCATCGTTGGTATCCTTGAGAAATGAATATTTCGATACCCTGGGCACAAGTAATCCGATTAGAGGCACTATTTTGATTGATGCTGCAGGATTGGACATGCATGGATACCTTTCTGAGAAAAAATTTTCGGAAAAACATAGTTATTTGAAAACCTTTACAAGGAATCCAGAGGAATGGAAAGCAGCATCACCATTGTGCCATTTACATGTCGGTATGCCTCCTATGTTGATTTTCCTTGGAGAGAGGACATATCCTTGGATAATCAAAGGTCATGAGAAATTTGTCGCGGCACTTCGGAAATTCGAGCCGAATCCCCGGTATCACATTCTTAAGCACCGGAAGCATGTGCCAATGATTTCACAGTTCGTTAAGTCGCGGAATCCACGTTACCAGGAAATAATAGCATTCATGAACGAGCATTAGCGGCACTGATGGAGACCCTGCTCTAGTTAGCCTACATTTTTGGAGTGTACAGAAACGTGGAACTAATACTTTGTAAGCTCGGGATTCACCTCATCAATATAACCAAAGATGCCAGCCTTCAGATTGTACAGGTTGATAAAGCCAAATTTATCTTCCAGTTCCCGAATTGCTTTAGCGCTTCGGTTTCCAGTTTTGCAATGGATGACGACCTTTTTTTTGCGATCAATTTTATCGGCGTGTTGGGTTACGACGTCAAGGGGAATGAGTTCGGCGCCCAGGTTCACGATTTCGTACTCATGTTGCTCACGTACATCTATGAATTGAAAATCCTCACCGCGAACCTGCCAGTCATAAAGCTCCTTCACGGATATTTCTTTCACAGGCCTTTCGGGAGTCTTCAAATTGCAGAAAGCCTCGTAGTCAATAAGCTCTTTAATTGTCGGATTTGTACCATTCAACGGATTCGCAGGGTTGCGTTTTAGATTGAAAGTTCTCGATTCAAACGTGAGCGCATCAAAGATGAAGAAACGACCGCTAAGAACGTCACCTACACCTGTAACTACCTTGATCACCTCCAATGCTTGCAAACTTCCAATAATTCCCGGGAGCACCCCCAATACGCCCCCCTCTGCACAACTGGGTACTAATCCCAAAGGGGGAGGAGTGGCATACAAGTCACGATAATTTGGTCCAAGCTCCCCCTTAGCGTTCCTATAGTTGAATACGGAAACCTGACCTTCAAACTGATAGATCGAGGCGTATACGTTTGGCTTGCCCAGTAAAACAGTGGCATCGTTTACTAAATAACGCGTGGGAAAATTGTCCGTGCCGTCTGCTACAACATCATATTTTTCAATGATGTCCAGCGCGTTTTTAGAGGTGAGTTGAATATTGTGAACATGGATGTTGATGTACGGATTCAAAGACTGTAATCTCTTTTTTGCGGCTTCGGCTTTTGGCTTTCCAACTTCATTAACACCAAACAGTACTTGTCGTTGAAGGTTGCTGTCATCTACCAAATCGAAATCTACAATCCCAATGTTACCTACGCCCGCAGCAGCCAGGTACAGTAGCATTGGACTACCCAGACCTCCGGATCCGATGACTAATACTTTGGCAGCTTTCAGCTTCTTCTGCGCCTCAAGTCCGAATTCCTTAATAATAATATGACGATTGTAACGGGTTAACTCTTCCTTTGAAAACTGTATATTATCGTGGTTCATATATTTTATGTTATGCTTTTGTTGAGGGAGCCCCTCCAGCAATCGCTGGTACAATGCTAACAGTTGCATTCTCTTTTACTACAGTTTGTTCCTGTTGCAAGTTCCTGATATCGTCATCGTCCACAAAAATATTGATAAATGATGGTACTTTGCCATTGGCATCCAGCAAGTGCTTTTTTAGATCGGGGAAGTCTTTTACCAGGCATTGGATCATCTCCAATACAGAGTTGGCCTCAACGGTAAGTCTCGCTGCATTGTTTGTAAACCTACGCAGCGGGGTTGGGATGATTACGGTAGCCATATACGTCTTTATTGATATTTAACACAAACAATGGTTCTTCTTCCAATTGAAATTGGCTATTTAAATGCCATGAGCGAATTGCTTCGACTTTTTTATTCATTACTGACAGTATAACGTAAGAAAAGTAAGGTTGCGCCGCAATCCTGTCTAACTCGGATGGAACAGCTGGTGAATTTGGATGAGAATGGTAAATTCCAATCAGCTGCAGGTTGTTCCAGGTTGCAAAATTTTCGGCCGCCAGATAATTCTTCGGCGAAATTCTAAAAGTTCTCCGACGATCCAAGGCATCATTTTCTGCTTTCATGATCATAGAGATAATCCGGTTTTCTCCTATTTCGGCGCCGAATAAAAATCCGCAGCATTCATCCGTTTCGTGTTCAACGGACGATTTGAGGGGAGTTAAAATGGATTGATAGAGATAGACCATAAAGATTTTTTTTTGTGATTAAAAAATGTTATGCAGGGTGACTGGGGTTAAGCTATGATAACTATGCTCGCAGGCCTACTACTTGATCATAATACTCTGTGCCTTCCAGAGATTCGAACATCATTGGAATTATGGCACCATAGTCGGAAACTTTTGACTTCTCGATTTCAAGATATTTCTTGTGAAGTCCCCATGTGAGTATGTCCACAGTGTCTTTCTTATTCACCGTTGCTAACGTGTCTTCGACGATGGATCTCAATCCTTCGATCAAATAGAATTTCATATCACTCTCCCCTCTTACCCGTTCGAGTTTACAGAAACTCTTTTCTATTACCTTTTGCGATGCCTTGCAGATACGAGAGATCACAATATCCCCTTCAGCATTTAGCCTTCTGAATTTATTCTCGTACACATTGATCAGGAGGTTAAGTTCGCTGGGGTCAGACCAGTCCATTTGGCCTCTGAAAAATTTTTCTGTGTAGCCCAGGGGATTTCCAATAAACACCACCGGGATGGTTCTGTGAGATTTTTTGATGTAATACAAGGCCATTTCAAGGCTTTCAACGGGCCATTCCAAATTTCTGACCAGTAGAAAATTACATTGCCTGGGCTGCGAATAAAGCAATGCGCCCAGCATCAGGCTCGCGGCTTCCTCCTTGTTCTGTGCAGTGACATATTTCCCCGGACTATGAACCCCGACAAAATTATTTCTTTCGCTGCTTTGTTTGAGTTGTTCGTTCATTAAACTGTTGTCCAGCATGTGAGTGAACCTCACCATGCTATATTTTACCCGGCTTTGCCTTGCAAACAGGTCAAGAATATTTTCGCAGATCTTTTTGGTCCCGGCATATACCTCCTCAGTGAAATACCGGCTCGCTTTGCCGGTTGAAGAAAATACAAATTGTTTTACAGACCCTGTATATTCACTAGCTTTCACGACATTTAGCGTACCCAAGACGTTAATAGTAACCGTTTCTTCAATGTGAGATTCCGCATAACCTGGGTCTCGCTGGGCAGCTGTGTGAAAAACATAGTTGGGTTTATATTTCGTGAATGTGTCATGCACTATTTCGGCATCCCGAATATCGCCGTGCACAATGGAAATTGAAGGATCACGTTCAACGGTGTAGGGAGAATTCAGGTTCTTTTCAAATACTACGATGCGGTTCACGTCGAATTTAAGAAGTTCGTTTACAAGGTTTGATCCCACACAACCCAATCCGCCTGTAACAAGACAGACGCTATCTTTTAACAAGGCGTAAAGTTTGTCGAATGGTTGACTGAGCCTGCGTTGCCGGGTTGAGTCAAAGGGGTCTTCTGAAAGACGTCCCTGCAGATCATAAATGTGAATTAATTCTTGAGTCAACCGGTTTAATTCCTGATACGCCTGAGCGCTGTTATGGTGAGGGGACAAATCCCAAATTTTTTTATAAATCTCATCATACTTAGTTTCCATACCAGATTAAAAAGCTCGCTATTGCAATGTTTACTTAATAAAAAGCTCAAGTTATGGAATTGTCAGCCAACGATGTAATGACCTTCGTACCAGTGAGGTAAGATTTTCGGATGATTTTAGTCATTCTACATTGACGATTTTAGTCGCACAACCACATAAAAAAATGTAGTGGCAGTTGATAATAGAAACTTTTGCAATGGTAGCTCTGATGACCCTAGAATGCACAAAAAAACCGATATTTAAGGGCAATTATCAAATGAGGTAACATCATCGTACTCTTCTTTGGCGGATAACGGGTAAACACTTAATGCACTCAAATTTTATTTGCTTGTAATTTTTTAGCTAATTATTCACAAATAATTCAATTTCCAAGATCACCTCAGACATTCTGACAATATGTTCGGCAAATTCGTTTTATTTACAATTAAATTTATGGCAAAATGTTTCCGCGTCAACATCGACGCGTGTTGGCCAGTTGCGGTATCGCTATCTGCACTCTTATTATTTTCCGTTGATGTTTTTTCCCAGCCGGATCGGCCGAAGTATTTTCCAAAGAAAACGGATTTCATGGCGACACTTCCCAGAAAGGAAAACGTTTGGATTTTTATTTTGGCGGGGCAGTCCAACATGGCAGGAAGAGGTTTTGTGGAACCACAGGATACAATGCCGAACAGTCGCATCCTCACGATCAATGCAGCCAATCAGATCATCATTGCCAAGGAACCACTCCATTTCTATGAGCCCAACCTCACCGGGCTGGACTGCGGCCATTCATTTGCAAACCGGCTGCTCCGGAATTTGAACATGGAGATTACAATCCTTTTACTCCCAGTCGCTGTAGGTGGGAGTTCTTCGAACCAGTGGCTGGGTGATTCATTGCACCGTAATGTCAGGCTCATGTCCAATTTCAAAGAAAGGGTGGAGGCAACAAGGGATTATGGAATTATCAAGGGGATTTTGTGGCATCAGGGCGAAAGTGATGCTGATAGCCGAAACGTGGCCGGCTACCAACTGCGACTTGAGAAAATTTTTAACCAGTTCAGAACTTATTGTGGAAACCCATACTTACCAATCTTAATTGGCGAACTTGGATCTTTTTCTGAAAATCAATCCCAATGGAATCTTATTAATGAAGCCATCCATCAATACGGAGCGACAGATAAAAATTCAATTGTTATAAGTACCGGCGATTTGAAACCTAAAGCCGATAAAATTCACTTTAATTCCGAGGGCCAACGCTCCATGGGAAGGCGAATGGCGGAGGAATTCCTGGAGTTTTCGAAGTTGTAGTAAGGATGAATTTTTTTGTAATTTCATTCGGAAGCTTGAATTCTGAGATGCCTTACAATAGGTCGGTAACATATATTCTTGGTTGCCTTGCGTTATATGCATGTCTCAATAAATCTCACAACTTATCGAGCGAGGAGAGGGCTAGCATTGTTCGAGAAGTTGAAGGGGGCTTCAAGAATTATTTCGCCGCTGTCAGACGTGGAGGATTGACAGCGGAACTTGATTACCTGGATGATTCGGGCGATTTTTTTTGGGTGCCGCCCGGATATGACCAGCCGATCTCATATGACTCCGTTGTCGCAGTTCTGAACTCTAGCGCAGAAAGGTATCGACTTATTGAGAATATTATGGATAGCCTGCACGTGGTGCCCCTGAGTCCGGATCTCGCGAGTTACTCGGCGCGCATCCGGTCCACCATGCGTGACACTTCGGGACAAACCACGACATTGCATCTCGTTGAATCTGGCATTGTTGTTCGACGCAATGAAACTTGGAAACTTTTAAATGGGCAAACCGCAGTGATCAATCCTTGACAGATAATTGGAACTCTCTGGCTAGGGCAAAGCAAAAACCATGGGCAAGCCTGTAATATATACGATTGGACATTCAACGCATCCTTTTGATTATTTTCATGAACTCTTAAGGTATTACCATGTGAATTGCATTGTTGACGTTCGCAGCCTAGCCGCGAGTCGTTTCAATCCGCAGTTTAACAAGAAATTACTGGCGGCTGCATTGAACGATCACAACATCGGCTATCTACATTTGGCGGATGAGTTTGGTGCTCGGCAAACTGACCTGAATGTGCTCGATAAGGAGGGCCGTGTGGATTTTGAAAAAATCCGCACCACACGCAAATTTAAAGCGGGCATTAAACGATTGTTAAAAGGTGTTGAGAAAGGCTACACAATTGCCTTAATGTGTGCTGAGAGTGATCCACTCTATTGCCATCGATTCCTCATGATTTCGCCCGCACTAAAGAAACTTGAGGTCAGACATATTTTGAAAGACAAGTCGATCGCTACCCAGCAGCAGTTGGAAAATGAAATTCGAAAATTGTACAGAGAAAGGGGCAAAAAACCGGGTTTGTTCGGAGTAGTGGCCTCCGACGATGGAGACTTGAAAGCGGCATACAGAATGCTGAACAGAGAAGTCGCCTTTTCCCCTGGGCAACATAAACGGAAGTTTAATTGATGCTCTTTGGAGGCGCATACTATGCAAGCTTACATACCTTGACGCCCAGACATGTGTGTCGCTCGTGAGGAAAAGCGATGTCAAAACCTCCTTGGAGGATATTGCAACCAAATCTCGGCAAGTGGTGTCAATAGTGTAAATAGATTCATGTAATGAAATTGTATTTATTTTTAGCGTTTTTTATTCTGCTAATTGCATGTGATGGTATCGATGAAATCTATGAGAGAGATGCACATCAATTTCAAATTACGGTATTAGACAATAATTTTTGCAATCTCATACTCATTGAATTTCGTGAAGAGGATGCTGATGCTGTCAAACAAATAACGGGGTCCAGTGAGTTGAAATATTTTGCCCTCAATCCCGATAAGATTCTGGTTCATCCTGGACAAAAATTGTTGATTGAATTCAGAAATATGAACGAGAATGAATGGATTAACTGTCCCACGCTGTTGCCAACCTATCCTGGCATTGTGATCTTGTCACTGCAAATACTATCTTAAGCTTCTTTATTAGCCCGTAACGATTGTTCATTTATGTTTGTAATTTTCCCTTAGGGTAAAACTTATCTGAACAGGAATGAAATATGATTCTATTCTGAGCAATGTCGCGCGGTATGTCACTCTGCAGCCGCAAGAAGCCCATGCTTTTACATCGTTGTTGCGTCACCGGGAGGTACCCAGAAAGGAATTCCTGCTAAAGGCGGGACAAACCGCCAGACAAATAAGTTTCATTCATTCGGGTGCACTAAAGGCCTACTACCTGGATGCAAGCAGCGTCGAGAATATTATAATGCTTGCCGTTGATGACTGGTGGATCACCGACATGTACAGCTTTTCAATGGCGAAGCCTGCCATGCAGTATATAAGCGCGATCGAAGATAGCGAGGTCTTTCAATTACAAAGAAATGATTTTGACAAGTTACTGGCTCAGTTTCCAGTCTTCGAGAAATTTTTCCGAATCCTCATGCAAAATGCATATATACGCGAGCAGCTTCGCATAATACAGAATTTATCGATGCCGGCCGAGGACAGGTATGTCAACTTTTTGAATAAATACCCTCAGCTTGTACAGCGAGTTTCGCAGAAGCAAATCGCGTCTTACATCGGCGTAAGTCCCGAGTTTCTAAGCGCGATGCGAAGGAGACTTAGTGAAAAAAACAAAACTTAATGTACATTAAGTTTTCTTACTCAGTAATTATTTTTTTTTGCAATGCTAAGATTCTTCACATGGAAAATAACAAAGTTAAAATACTCAAGGACGAAATCCTTTCTGATAGTTGGTATACGCTTAGAAAGATAACTTTTACCCATCAGCTAAGGAATGGTTCATGGCAGCAACAAACCCGCGAGGCGTATGACAGAGGAAATGGGGCTACGATTCTCCTCTACAATAAAATCCAAAAGACTGTAATACTAACGCGCCAATTCAGGTTACCAACATTTATTAACGGAAATCCTACTGGAATGCTTATCGAAGCGTGCGCTGGGTTGCTGGACAAGGATAATGCTGAAGATTGCATCCGCCGGGAGACCGAGGAGGAAACTGGGTACAAGATCAGTGATGTCGAAAAGATCTTTGAACTTTACATGTCGCCAGGATCTGTCACTGAAATCTTATACTTTTTCATTGCCGAATATTCAAGGGATATGAAGGTAAATGATGGTGGGGGTGCAACGTATGAGCAAGAGAACATTGAAGTACTGGAGCTACCTTTTCAAAAAGCCTTGGAAATGATGTACACTGGGGAAATCAAGGATGCGAAAACCATTATTTTGCTTCAGCACCTCCAGTTGCATTCTTTGATATAGCAGTGCCGGGTATAAAATTGAGATCAACTCATCAACATGAAATATATCCAATGAAATCACTCATGATACTTGTCGCCGGCCCATACCGCTCAGGCACCAACGATGATCCTGAATTAATAAGGGCAAACGTAAAACTGATGACTACGGTGTCGCTGGAGCTTTTTCGCATGGGGCATTTGCCGGTGATGGGCGAGTGGTTCGCGTTACCTTTGATTGAAGAAGCAGGTTCAAAACAAATTGGTGATGAGGCCTTTAACGAGATATTCCATCCTATCTCGGTTAAGCTTATCGACCATTGTGATGCAGTGCTTAGGATTGGTGGTAGTTCTTCCGGCGCCGACCAGATGATCAAGGTTGGAAGGGAAAAAGGCAAAATAATTTTTTTAAACAAACGAGATATTCCTCCGGTTAATACTTAAGATAAAGATGTATTACCGTGGGCCAACGCAAGAGTTCATTTAACAAGAAACCACTAATCATATACCTTTCGCTGGCCGTCATTTTCGCTCTGTGCTATTTTCTTGTTCCTGCTTTTAAGACAGAGGTAGATACAGCCTTTGACGTGTTGACCGTGGAAGACGAAGAACGCATCCAGGGTTGGGTTTCAACGTTCGGCGTTTTTGGGCCCATCGTCATTATCGTTGGCATGGTTCTGCAAATGTTCTTGTTTGTAATACCAAATGTTTTATTGATGATGATTGCTATCGTAAGTTATGGACCGGTGTGGGGGGCAGTCATTTCATTTTGTGGTGTTTTTGCTGCCTCTTCCCTGGGGTACTACATCGGATCCAGGCTCAGTCGTGTCACCCTCACCAAGTTTGTAAGCGTCGAACACCAGCGTACAATTTCAGAGTACATTCACGACTACGGTGTGGGCGCGATCATGATTACACGGTTGTGTTCATTTTCCAATGATGCGCTGAGCTTCGTGGCCGGAATGTTGAAAATGGAGTACCGAAAGTATATTCTATCAACTTTGATCGGTATAACGCCCTTGATTGTGCTGCTGGCCATTTTTGGCAAAAACGAAAAAATTGAATG
>JAICGJ010000114.1 GCA_025923195.1 Chryseolinea sp. | reverse complement strand
GTTATGGCGGTTATCTCCCATCATGAAATAGTAATTTTGGCTAAAGGTATATTCTGTCACAGTCTTCCCGTCAATGGTTAAGGTATTGTTTTCAATTTTCACATCGTCATGGTGCTCATAAAGCTTTATCGTGGCACCGTATATAGCCAAAGTTGAGTCGTTGATGTTGATGGTGGCTCCCTGTTTAGGGATCCATAGCGGCCCAAAGTTGTCAGTAGACCAGTTTACTACTTTTTGATCTTCGGATCCATATCCGTTGTAATACGATGAATATGGTATAATCCCATCGTCGTCCTGGCGATCTTGTAAAACTACGGATTTTATATAAGGCAGTCCTTTCAAGACATCTACTTTGTCTTGGGTCAACCACATGAGGTAAACGAATTTGCCATCTTGCTGGCGACCATGCACCTGATAATCCTCTGTGCCAAGATCGAATTTGACCAAGTTTCTGGCGTTAATTGGACCATCGGAAGTGACCAGGTAACTGTATTGAACTTCAGGATGATTTTCCAGCAATTCTCCGTTGGCATAGACCATACGGTCCTTAATTACCAACGTGTCGCCGGCAACAGCTACGCAACGCTTGATATAATTGGTCTTCAGATCAATCGGATAGTCAATGTTTTCATTTAAACCTTTTGGTGGGACATTAAACACGACAACATCATTTCGCTTCACATGGGTAAAGCCCGGTAATCGGTATTGAGGGAGTTTTATCCATTCCAAATAAGATGGGATGTTGGTAAACCAGATCTTTTGGTGAGTTAACGGGACCTGGAGTGGGGTAGTGGTCGTGCGCGTTCCGTAATGGAATTTGCTTACAAACAGGAAATCACCCACCAGCAAGGAATTCTCCATCGAAGGCGTAGGGATGGTGTAGGCTTCCATGATTAGCCATCGTATGAGTGTGGCAGCTATTACTGCGAATAAGATGGCATCCCACCATTCGCGCACTTTAGATTTCGGCTTCGATTCGTATGTTTCACTTTTTTTCCAAAACTGCCAATTCATAGCAAATAAGATTCTTAAATAAAAACGTGCAAAGAAAGTGAAAATAATTGATCCGGCGATTAATGATGTTTTTGGCGCAAATGCCCAAGCCGTTCCCCGGGGTCGGTTAGCCTAAAAATGAACGAATTGACAAAAACTGAAGGGTTTTGAGAGAGGAGTACATTGAAGCTCTCCTAAAATTTTAAAAAATCATCCATAGAAAAAATCCCCGAACGTCCTTTTATCCACTCGGCAACCATTACGGCACCCATGGCAAATCCTTCGCGGGAATGGGCAATATGCTTAATTTCAATGTCGTCGATCGCCGATTCGTATTTGACAATATGGGTGCCTGGAACCTGATCAATGCGAAAAGATTCTATGAAAAGGTCTTCGGGTTTACCGGTCTTAATATTGACCCATTTCTTCTTCCGTTTCACATTGCTAATAATACCTTCTGCTAAGGTAATGGCCGTTCCGCTTGGAGCATCTTTCTTTTCAGCATGATGAATTTCATCAACACTGATTTCATACTCAGAAAGATTATTCATCATTCTGGCTATGTACTGATTGAGTTTAAAAAAAATGTTAACGCCCAGGCTATAGTTGGAAGCATAAAAGAAAGCGCCGTTCGATTGTTTGCATAGTGACTCGATCTCTCCTTTTCGCTTCAGCCAGCCGGTTGTGCCGCATACAACAGGCAGTTGTCTCTCGATACATTTCTTCACATTGTCAAAAGCAGCGTCTGGGTGAGAAAACTCAATTGCCACATCGCCGTCTGAGCTTTCAAAGTCTACAGCATTGTCGATATCGATTCGAGCAGTAATTTCATGGCCGCGCCCTAGGGCAACGCGTTCAATTGTCTTGCCCATTTTCCCATAACCGAGTAAGATAATTTGCATACTGATATTCGTTCGGAACAAAAATGCATTTTTTAATGATTATTCCGATCGAAAGTTTATTCTAAAGAAAGAACTAGCTAAAATTTTATAATGAGTGATAGAGAATTTTGTCGTCCCATTAATTCATCCTGATTAAGAGAAGGCTGAATGGATACCCTGAGATTGGGGTTAAGGTCAAATTCCTTTAAGTGCGCATCCACGTGTGCATCTACGATTTGCAAAATATACATGGCGCCCATCATAATAACCCAAAAATCCCGCTCTCGTCTGGACTTATCGACAATGGTTCGAAGCTGGCCTGTGGTATAGCCATCAGGGTCATTGGGGTCAGATTCGGAGTCCGACTCATATCCATTATCCAGATTGTAAAACAACTGAGCCTTGTACGTCTTGTAGTTGTCCTGATAGAAATTGATGGCATAACCAATGCCGAAAAAACCACCATAAACTAATGGAAGCTTCCAATATTTCTTATTGTAGATCTGTCCAAGACCGGGGAGAATTGCTGCGTAAAGCAGGGCCTTCCGTGGATCATAACGCGCTGCATAGGATTTCAGAGCCACGGTATCTGGCGCTGTCGACGTCATCGTATCGCCAGGAATGACGGTCAATGAATCCTGTGCCATTGCTCGAGCTGAACTTAATAGGAAGAGCAGGATAATGGCGAAGCGGATGGTCATGTCTGTTAGGAATACATCTTCAAGATGTCAAGAATTCTATTAAGATCCTCAATGGACAGAAATGGAATTCGAATGTCACCTTTTTTTCCATCACTCTTTACAACAACACGGGTGCCAAAATGAGAAGATAGCTTTGACTGTAGCTGGGCAATTTCTTTGGATGCAGATGTCGGTGCCGTGGACCTTTCAGGTTTGGACGACTTTTGATGGGCCAACGACCGTACCAGGTCTTCAACCTTCCGCACGGAAAGCTCTTCAGCAAGTGTGCGCTTAAAAATATAGAGTTGCTGATCCGGATTCTCCACATTAATGATCGCCCGGGCGTGTCCCATGGAAAGTTTGTTATCCCTAACGGCTATCTGTATATCCGGCGGGAGCTTCAAAAGTCGTAAATAGTTTGTCACAGTAGTTCGGTTCTTACCGACACGTTCGCCCAGTTCTTCCTGTTTAAGGTTGCATTCGGACAAAAGACGCTGGTAGCTGAGGGCAATTTCTATTGCATTAAGATTTTCACGTTGAATATTTTCTATCAACGCCATTTCCAACATTTGCTGATCGTTCGCTGCACGGATGTAGGCAGGAATTGTCCCCAGGTTGGCCAGTTTGGACGCCTGAAATCTTCTTTCACCCGAGATAAGCTGATATTGGTTATGCGCAAGTTTGCGTACTGTAATTGGCTGAATAATGCCATGGACGCGGATTGACTCAGCCAACTCATTCAGTGTTTCCTGGTCAAAATGAGAACGCGGTTGAAAGGGATTTACTTCGATCTCATCCATGGGAATTTCGGTCATTCCACTAGGAGATACATGTGATCTGGTGGAGCCAGAGGAGGAGACACCTGATGGCAGGGAATCAACTTCCAGTCGGTCGTCGGTGGAACTGTCGCTTAGCAATGCGCTCAATCCCCTTCCCAATGCTTTTTTCTTTGTCATTTTGATATTCCATTTTTAGCTAAAACTTCATGCCCTAAATTTAGATAACTGATCGCCCCCTTGCTCTCTGCATCATGGACGATAACAGGTAAACCAAAGCTTGGTGCTTCACTTAATTTAACGTTCCTGGGGATAATTGTTTTGAAGGTCATTTTAGAAAAATGCGTTCTTACTTCTTCCACCACCTGATTTCCAAGGCTGGTCCGGGAGTCATACAACGTGAGGAGTATGCCTTCAATTTCTAGTTTCGGATTCAACCGAGTTTGAATGATTTTTATAGTATTCAGCAATTTGCCAAGTCCCTCTAGTGCAAAATATTCGCATTGTACCGGAATGATCACCGAATCAGCCGCCGTGAGAGCGTTGATCGTGATCAGCCCCAGAGAAGGTGAGCAGTCAATGATAATAAAGTCGTAGTCATTCTTCACTTTCTTCAGCGCCTCTCGCATCTTTTCTTCCCGCCGTTCAATACTTACCATTTCCACTTCCGCACCGACCAGGTCGATGTGAGATGGTAAAACATAAAGGTATTTTAAATCAGTGTTCACAATGGCATCATGAGGGGCGACTCCATCTACCATGCATTCGTAAATTCCGTGTTCAATTTCCTTTGGATTAAGTCCTAAACCTGAAGTAGAATTTGCCTGAGGGTCTGCATCCACGATCAAAGTCTTGCATTCCAGCACAGCTAAACTTGCCGCCAGGTTTATTGCCGTTGTTGTTTTGCCAACTCCGCCTTTTTGATTTGCTATTGCAATAATCTTTCCCATTCCGTCCAATTCGCTTGTTTAAAAATAAAAATGCCCGGTCCGTTAAAAACCGGGCAGCAAATATATGTTAAATCTCAGGGGCACGTGGAACATCGTGAAACAGATTATCCACAATCGGTACACA
This sequence comes from Chryseolinea sp., assembly GCA_025923195.1. Classification (GTDB taxonomy): domain Bacteria; phylum Bacteroidota; class Bacteroidia; order Cytophagales; family Cyclobacteriaceae; genus Chryseolinea. Next base: position 15,276 of record JAICGJ010000114.1, on the reverse strand, counting down.
CTTTTGAATTAGAAGGTTGATGGTTTTAACGCAAATCGCCCCGGACAACCGCGTTAAGGTCTGCTAGTACTTTAGTATAGGGGACTTGAAACGCTGAACGTTAAAGTTTTAAACTAAAAAGATGAACAATTACTTTTTCCTTCTTTTTCTTTCTTCCTCAGCTTTTCGGCGGGTTTCCTCGCTGGCCTTCATCGCTTCTTCCAGCTTGCTCATGAACCTAGACTTCTTTCCACCACTGGCTAAGTTTTTCTTCTTGTTTTCTTCCATGATTGCTTTGATCTTGTCCTCGTCCACAAATCGTTTAATAATAGCTTGCTGAATGAAAGTTACAACGGTCGATATGAAGTAGTAAAACGTCAATCCCGATGAAAACGAGTTAAGCACGAATAAGAAAATAACCGGCATCACGTACGACATGGTTTTCATAGGACCTTGAACTGACGATATCTGATTATTCTGCCAGGTATAAAGCAAGGTGGCGGCCGTCATGAGAATGGTGAAGATACTGATATGGCTCCCAAGGAACGGTACCGTAAAAGGAAGCCTGATCAGTGAATCATAGGTTGATAGATCCTCGGCCCATAAGAAGGGTTGCTGCCTGAGTTCAATGCTGGCAGGAAACAAGTAGAACATCGCAAAAAGAATGGGCATCTGAAGGAGGACCGGGATACAACCGCTGATCGGATTGACGCCTACCTGTTGATACAATTTCATTTGTTCCTGCTGAACCTTCGTCATATCATCGCCAACTCTTTCCTTAATTTCATCGAGCTCCGGCTTGAGTACCTTCATTTTCGCCATACTCAGGAACGACTTGTAGGAGAGGGGAAACAGCACCAGCTTCAGGAGAATAACGAGGATGATAATAATCAACCCATAGTTGGAAATTATTTTGGTCAGGAAATGAAAAACCGGAAATATGACAAACTTGTTGATCCAGAAAACAGGAGGCCAACCGAGATAAACGTTCTTCGTAAATTTTTCGGCCACGACACCTATAGTCTGATAATCATTGGGACCGAAATAAAATTTGAAGTCGGCTTTATTCTGTTTGACATCGTTGAGGGGAATAAACAACCTTGCACTGGCACGTTTCACTACCGACGTATCACTTTCGTTTACAGCTGTTTCAACCTCTCCGCCTGAAAAACTATTCTTGGCTATGATCGAGGATAGAAAGAATTTTTCCTTGATCGTTATCCATTTCAACGGTGCACCAAATATCTCTGTCTCGGTATCTGTTGAACGCTCGCTCAATTCGTCAAAGCCGTCGGCATCTGAATAGTACGTTATTGTCGAGTAGATGCGTGTATCTGCAAGGTCCTTTTCAATAGGCTTCAGGATATTTTTCCATTGGAATGACAAATACTCTCCAGAAAGTTGGTCCCCGAAACCGTTGCTTTTGATCTGGTAAATGATTTGATATCCCTTTGCCGGAATCTTATAGACATGAGAGATCTCAGAACCTCCATTCAGCGAAATTGAAAATTGGAGTTCAGTAGTGTCACCATTTTTTTTCTCGTTTACCTGGTAATATAATTTGTACAGGTCGAGATCTTTTCCCTGGTACTTTGCCAGTAAGTTGAACTCGTTGTTGGTCGTTGTGATTAATTTTAACGGTTGCTGATGGTATGTTTTGTATTTCTTCAATTCTACTTCCTTCAGAATTCCGCCCTTATTCGTAAAAATAAGTTTCAGGTCCTCATTCTCTATGAGAGTCGACTCTTCTTGTCCCTTCATGGATGATGAGAGGTCGCCAAAGGTTGCCGTCAATGCACTGTCACTAGGTATGGTTGATGTTTGCGTGCTATCCTGCGCACCCATTTCAGAAGGGACAGAAGAGGGCTGAGGAGTGGGTGGGGGTGGCACTGGCGAAAACCAATAAAAGTATGCCATTAATAAGGCGGCAATGAGTGTGAGTCCGATAGCTGAATTCCTGTCCATCTTTATATAGTTTAAGGTTTCAGGTTTGAAGTTTAAGGTTCATCCCTTCGCCCTTACTGATACTTAATTCCTTTTATATTTGATTCTCTTGAATAAGCGATCAAGCGCGTTAGCATTTTGCTAATCGTCTCTATTTCCTCTGTCAAGCGGTCATATCTATGGCCATCCAAATGTTTCCTATCCAAGGCCCGATGCAATTGCGAGCGCACTTCTCCTGCAGAACCCTTTGCTATAAAAAGGAATTGGATAAACTCCCTGGTTCCTCCGCGTTCAAAGCCTTCAGCAATATTGTCCATTACGGAACCTGATGATCTGTTAATCTGATCCCGGAGACTGAAGTCTTTGGAGAATGATCCTGTTAAGGTCATTTCATAAATTTCCATTGACAGAACTCTGGACCTTCGCCAAGCCTCAATTTCCTCGAATGTCTTAATAGTAGCCATAACAACGGTATTAATTACAAAACACAACATTAAACTTAGTCCTTCCTTTCCTCCTAAACCTGCCTTGCGGAGCTGCAACCTCAAACCTCAAACTTCAAACCTCAAACTTCAAACTAAACCCTAACCCTCTTCCTCTCCAACGCTGCTTCTACAAACTTTACAAAGAGCGGATGCGGATTAAGTACAGTGCTTTTTAGCTCGGGATGGTATTGAACTCCAATGAACCACGGATGGTCCTTTAGTTCAACGACTTCGACAAGGTTTGATCCTGGATTTACTCCAACTGCCTTAAGCCCAGCGTGTTCTATCTGTTCAAGGTATTTATTATTGAACTCATATCGATGACGATGGCGCTCGTGTATCATTGTCTCTCCATAAGCAGCGAATGCTTTACTCCCCTTTTTTAGCTTGCAGTCATAGGAGCCAAGTCTCATAGTACCCCCCTTATTAACAATCTTCTTTTGTTCCTCCATCATGTCAATTACAGGGTGTTGTGTCTTTGGATTAAGCTCGGTTGAACTGGCTTCGAGTCCCAGGACATTCCGCGCAAACTCGACAACTGCGCACTGCATACCCAGACAGACGCCGAAGAATGGGATTTTATTTTCCCTGACAAAACGAATAGTCTCAATCTTACCTTCAAGTCCGCGCTCTCCAAATCCCGGGGCAACAAGAACGCCATCCATCTCTTTTAACATGTCTTCTACACACTGCGGATTAACATCCTCAGATGAAATCCAGTGGACATTTACTTTGCAATCATTTTCAGCGCCAGCATGAACAAAAGCTTCAGCAATTGACTTGTAAGCGTCAGGTAGAGAAACATATTTGCCTACCAATCCTACGGTTATTTCGTTTACTGGGTTTTTGAGTTTTCCCAAAAAACTCTTCCAATGCTCAAGCATCGGCTCTTCCTTCGTCTGCACTTTTAATTTTGCAAGGACGCGCTCATCCAATTTTTCCTTACGCATGTGAATCGGTACGTCGTAGATCGTCTCTGCATCCATTGCCTCTATCACTGAGTTAATGTGAACGTTGCAGAACAGTGCAAGTTTCTTTCTGATATCGTGTGGCAGCGGTAATTCAGTTCTGCAAACAAGAATGTCGGGCTGCACCCCTGCCTCCAGTAAATCTTTAACTGAATGCTGTGTTGGCTTGGTTTTCAGCTCTTTGGCTGCCTTTAGATAGGGTATAAGAGTAAGGTGAATAACAATCGCGCTGTTTGGAGGAAGATCCCATTTTACCTGTCTCACAGTTTCAATAAAAGGCAATGACTCAATGTCACCGACGCAGCCTCCGATTTCGGTGATAACAAAGTCGTATTCACCAGTTTCCCCTAACAAAAAAAGATTTCTTTTTATTTCATCCGTAATGTGAGGAATAACCTGGACTGTCTTCCCCAGATATTCTCCTTTTCGCTCCTTAGTAATGACATTGTTATAAATTCTGCCGGTTGTGACATTGTTCGCCTGCGACGTCTTGATATTCAAGAACCTTTCATAGTGTCCCAGATCAAGGTCAGTCTCGGCGCCATCATCTGTAACGTAACATTCGCCATGTTCGTAGGGATTGAGTGTTCCTGGATCTATGTTGAGATATGGATCGAACTTTTGAATAGTGACCTTGAAACCTCTCGCCTGAAGCAGCTGTGCAAGTGAAGCAGCGATAATACCTTTACCCAGAGACGAGGTAACTCCTCCGGTTACAAAAATGTATTTAGCAGTTAATGACATAGTTAGGAGTTACCTCAAAATAAATCGGGGGCAAAGGTAAAGTTTAAAGTGAAAGATTCGAAGCATGCATTCAAAACTTAGCCCCAAAATTTATCTTTAGAACTGTTGCGATTTCCGCATAAAATGATACCAAAAACCCCGCAATTTAATGTGCTTTTTTTTCCGTCCGCAGTTCAACGGCAATCCCGACCTCATACCTGAAAATACACCTGGTGGCCAGCATTCCAGGGTTACTTAGAAATACCCCTGAGAATTCAAATCTGGAAGCAAAGCTCTGTGCGCTATTCCAACTCGTCTGTATTTGGCTTTATAGAGGTTGGTGTTTTTTGCGATTAAAAATAAGAGCGCATGTCTTTAGATTTACGAAACAGTTTTTTTTGGATCTTCTTTGTCATAATAGCCCTCGGCAGCACCCTGCAGAAATCGTTTGCTCAGGGCTGTAACGGCGCTGACGGAACTGGTATTTTCACAGGAGCTATTGCCAATCGGGATAACGGGACTATTTGTGCAAACAACCCCGTCCAGCCAGGTCTCATGGAAATCGATATTAACAACGTTGATGAAAGCGGCACCATTCAGTTCGAAATAAATTGGGATGACGGCTCGGCGCCACAACGCGTCAACGGATTCAAAATAGGACCAAACCGGTACTTCGCATCAGTGACCCACTTATTTCCGCCGAACGGTGCACAGGTTAAATGCGAATACCGACCGGATGTAAGACTTGTATTCAATGGTACGGTGTGCGCAGCCACGCTTGGTGTTCCGCCGCGGTTTGTTCGATGGAATACTGATGATCAGCAAACCGGAAATCTCGCGCTTCTTGAGACTATTACAAACGTCAATGAATACCTGGTTTGTGCAGGCGTTGAAACCAACGTAACTTTTACTGATCGCTCGGATCTGAACTGCGTTCCGCCAGACCTTATTTTGGGCCCGAATGATCGCAGGCGCTGGAGGCAATTCGTTTATGGAACTACCAACACTATCACAGGTACAGTCGAGATTGGCGGAAGCCCGACTCCTTTTCCATCTAATGGGGCTGTTTCGATATCAAATGAACCCGTCACAAATTCTGGATTCCCTACTGCAACGACCGAAATCATAACTGTTCCTGCAACGGCACAGGTAGGCGAGATTTTTGAAATTACCATGAATTACTGGAATACGTGTAACGCGTTCCCGGCACGACCGCCAGTGGTCGAACGCGCCCGTATTCGGATAGTGGCACAGCCACCGGCACCTACCGGGAGCAACCAGACGGTTTGTAATGGCACTACGCCATCAAGCTTTTCGATATCTGGCGTACCAGCAGGTAATAATGTAAACTGGTATCGTAATGTGCCCGGAAGTCCTGACGCGCCCGGCACGCTGATTACCTCTGGTACATCGACGACCCTTGCCGTAAATTCCACCAATGTTCCTGGCTATACTAACAATACTACAGCGGGCGTTTACAGTGTCTGGGCGAGCTACGTGCCCAACGTGGCGAATGCCTTGAACTGTGAAAGCCCAAAGATTCAACTCACACGCACGATCAGGAATGTATTGAGCGTACCCAATCCCACGACAGCGCCACCCGCCCAAATATGCAACAACAGTTCATTCAACGTTGTATTGCCAAACCCAGCAAGTGAAACCTATGGGGGAAATACGGTTTATGATTTCGCCGGGGACGTTGGCGTCACAGTAGGTGCGACTACACCAAACTCTGCCACGTATAATGTATCCGTTACATTTGGCGCCGGAGAGTTATTCGTGGACCGGAATATTACAGTAACTCGGAGATATTCAACAAACCCCAACTGCGGAACCCCTCGTACTTTCCCAGTCCGGATATACAGGGAAACTGTGCCCGGTACGCCCAGTAACTTTCCGGATGTCTGCGAAGGAACAAGCGTAGGACCGATTACACTTACCGGTCATATCGGTACCATCGTAGAGTGGCAGGTTGAAGTCAATGGTGGCGGATTTGTGACGTACACAGGACCTGCTTCCGGTAATTCGATCACGCCGGGACTGTTAAGCGATGGTGTTTATCGCTTCAGAGCAGTAGTGGATAACGGACCCTGTAACTCATTGCAAAGCGGGATAGAAACCGTAACCGTTACTGATAACCCCGCACCGCCGACGGCCGGAACTGACCAGGCGTTTTGTGGATCACTTATTTCCGCTGCTCAGAATGCAACATTGTCAGGAGGAACCGGAACTTGGAGCTACATATCAAGTGTTCCTTCGGGACGACCGGCCCCTTCTTTTACTGCCAATAATCCAAACACCACATTTTCGATTGCCAATCCAACACTCGCAGGCGCCTATACCATGCGTTGGTCTGTGGTAGTAGGATCTTGCACATTTGAAGACGACGTAATTATCGACTTTGGTGCTAACCCCGATCCCGTTCCAGCGATGGTCATCGATCAATGCGGTGTTACAGCAACACTAGGCGCCCCGGTCCCATCGGTCGGATCTGGTTCATGGACGATCATCAGCGGACCAAGCGGTTGTATAACCGGCAACTGTCCCGAGCTTACTATTGATGATATAACCTCTCCCACATCGGGGGTATCTTTAAATGCTCCGCTGACTTATGGTACCTACATATTAGAGTGGAGAGTAACGAGTGGTATATGTGCTCCCGCATTCAACAACGCAACAGTCACATTTTATCTAGAACCTACTGCAACAGCTTCAGATATTAACGGGATCTGTCTAAACCCTGCTGCAACAGCAATTCCATTAACCGGAACGATCGGAGGTGGTGCTACCAGCGGCACATGGGTTAACGTTGATGGTAATGGAACGATTGGTTCGATCGTGGTGGCGGGTACGACCGTAACCGCTGTATACAACGCAAATGCGGCAGATTACACAGCCGGATCGCCTATCAGAGTAAAACTTCAAGCATTGCCGCCTGCAGCGAGTAACTGTCCTTTAGCTGAACAGGAGATAACGATCAATGTCGATCGGACTCCTGTGGCTGATGCTGGTCCTCCGACTGTAAGTGTCTGCGAAAGCTTTTACCAGCTTAATGCGCAGGATCCACCACCATTTGGTGCCACAGGGATGTGGACAGGGCCAGGGGGTGTTACCTTTGATGATCCCACTGATCCTAGAACGACGGTGCGTAATCTCCCCGCACCTGGTAGTCCGACCGTGACAGTTCGATGGACGCTCACCAGCGCTGGCGGCAACTCTTGTACGGCTTTCGATGAAGTGGGAATCAATCGTATCGTAGCTCCAAGTGCCACCGATATAAGCCCTATCATTTGCGAGCTTCCACCGGCCGGGGGACCGTTGACAACTCAGGTGTTGCTCACCGATTATGAAAATTCTATTACTACGGTCCCCGCCGCGTCCAGAACGATTGCATGGTACCATGATGGACCGCCGCCGCTTGGCACCTTGATTCCTGACCCTACAGTGGCGCAGCTCAATGTACCCGACGGCAAAGTATACCTTGCCAGAATTTCAGAAACTTCCACTGGATGTACGAGTGACGCGCTCGTTTCAATAAATATTCGACCACTGCCAAGCGTTCAAGACGCCACCGTAGCATTGTGCGAAGATACCCCGGGATCAAATATGACTACAAATGTTGATCTCCTGGGTGATCCCCGATTCCGCGATGCGATCACAACACCCGGTAACCTTGTATCATGGCATAATTCTGTTGCGGATGCTCAAAATAACCTATCACCAATTGTTGCGCCCATTCCTAGTGTAACGAATTTCATGGACGTATTCGCAAGGGTCACATATAGTTCCGCCCCCTCGTGCCCGGTAGTGGCCATGCTCAGGCTGCAGGTCAATTTATTGCCTGACAACGTTCCTATCAACGGTGACCCTACTGTTTGTATGGGCGCGCCAGGTCAACCCCTGAATACGCTGCCGGTCCAAACTTACCAGGTCACGAGTGTACCAGGGGCAAAATACTACTGGACTATACCTTCAGGACCCGGACAATTCAACATTTTTGCGGGTGGTGGCGAGGATGACTTTTATGTGCTGCTGCAATTCCCGTTCAATGCCGCACCTGCAGTGGAGACCCTTCGCGTAACGATCGAACTTAATGGATGTAGCTCATCTGAATTGTTGTTGCCGATTGCAAGGTCGCCTCAGCCTGTTGCGCCTATAATTACTGGAGAGCCCGTCGTCTGCGAAAATGAAGACGGTATTCAATATAGTATAACAGCACCGAATCCAAGCTCGGACTACAGTTGGGAGATCCGGCGTCAGTCGGACAATTCCATCGGCGGGGCCTTTATTACGTCTGGTCAGACCTTACCAAATATCTTCGTGGAATTCGCTGATGAAGATGTAAAGGTTACGGTGACTGAAATCAATAGCGTGTGTGCAAGTCCGGAGGCGGAATTCCCGGTGACGATCAACTTAAGGCCGATCATGGCTGACAATGATCAGTTGATCTGCAGCGATTCTCCTACCAATATTGTTTTCCTCGAGACCCCTGGAAGTCCGGTAACCATAGATAAATTCAATATTTCAAACGCTATCTATACTCCGGGATTAGGGTTCAAAAATCCGACAGGGCCTGAGACATTTCCACAAACCGATCTTCCCGCAAATTTTATTCAAAATCACGTCTTTGAAAATTTAACGCCAACGCCGTTGGCGGTAAACTACACTGTGACACCTATTAGCGTGGGGACAGCTTTGAGGGAATGTGCCGGAACGGCGCAGATCATCACTGTAACGGTAAAGCCGGAGCCGCAATTGAGTCCTAATTTGAATAAGGAAGTTTGTAGTGGGACTGAGACTGGAATTACACTTATCTCCGCGAACAACACATTCCCGTCCGACCGATTTATCGTTAACAATATTACGGTACCTGCCGGCGTCGTAGCGCTTTCTCCAATACCTGCTGCCGATGGTACAACGCTTCACCTGGATAACGTCCTCTATGATAACATCTGGGAAAATGCAACTGGCATAAATCAGGTAGTTCGATACGAGATCCTGCCATATAGCACTTCATTAGGTTGCACGGGCAATCCAGCAACTACTGTTGACGTAACGATCTATCCAAGGACGGATGTAAATCCGGTGGTAGTCCCACCGTTGTGTAACGGCGATCTCTTAAATGTAGCGTTTAGCTCTCCCAATAACGCAGACGCCGGATTCCTATGGATCGTGACCTCGTATGACCCTCATATCACATTAGGAAGTCCTGCCGCGGGTTCGGGCAATATTTCGGACATGATCATCAACAACACCTCCTTAACGCTTGACGGTACCGTGAACTTCGAGGTTCGCGGTAAGAATCCACCTTCAGAGGAAGGAATCGACGAATGCCTAAATCCGGTCCAGACGTTCGCAGTAACGGTTAGGAAATCCCCCGTAGCTAATGCGCAGGTGTTGACGGCCTGTTCAGACGTGCCTGGCGGAAATACATATACCGCAGACTTAAAAGTCCTGGAACCCAGTATCACTCCTGATGCTGGTGATCCAAACACTTCAATAACCTGGTACCAGGATGCGGGCTTAACCATTCAGATTCCTGACGATGGAACATTGGCTTCATATGTCATGACCGATAATATACCTGTGTATGTTGTTGTTGAATATATTCCTACGTCCTGTCGCAGGATGGTCACCGTTCGTTATACGGTAAATCCCCAGATATCCATTACAAACACGCTAAGCAATTTCAATGGATTTAATCTGGACTGTAATGCTGATAACTCGGGTCAAATCAGAGTCGATGTATTGACCGGTACACCAGTTTACTCTTACAGAATTGACGGAGGTCCGTTTATCAATGCCGGTACGAGCAATTATTCCTTCAATTCGCTTGCAGCTGGGCCCCACGTTGTTGAAGTACAGGATGCACGTGGATGTACAGTGACGGAAAATATAAATTTGATAGAACCGCCAACGCTTGACGCGAGCTTAACGATTGTCCAACCTATCTCATGTTTCCTTGGGACCGACGGTATTATTAGCACTGCAGTATCAGGAGGTTCAGGAACTTATTCCAGTTATCTCTTGCTTCAAACCAATACAGTAGATCCTGATAATGATGGTATTTTTGGTAACCTTAGTGCCGGTTCATATAATGTTCGAGTTGAAGATTCTAACGGATGTACCGTTGACTCTTCTCCAATCACACTTGTTAACCCTTTGCAAGTTGAGCTAAACGCTGCGGTTGTATTGAACGCCAGCGGATATGCATTGAGTTGTAAGGACGCTTCTGATGCTCAGATCGACGTTGCGGCTTCCGGTGGCAATATGCCAACACTCTATACTTACACACTCGTCCGGTCTGGCGACCCCGTTAATCCATTTAGGGTAATAACGTCAGGAACAGCGAATGAGTCATTCCAGAATCTGCCGTTTGGTAGTTATACTATTACAGCCACCGATCAGAATAATTGTCCATCGCTGCCCGTCTCCGTGATCATCGTAAACCCTCCGCCATTCATCGCGGGTCTGGTGGGAATCAACCAATCGATATGCCTCGGTGATGATCCAGTGCTGATCAATGAACTCGTTCCTCCTTTTGGAGGCATTGGTGGCTACCAATTCCAATGGCAGCAATCGCTCACTGGGTCATCCAATGATGCTGACTGGATCAACATTCCAGGCGCTACTAGTAATGAATTCGATCCGCCAGCCATCACGCAGACCACATATTACAGAAGATTGGTGTCATCCGGTTCATGTGGCACCCTGGGAAAAGACAATGTGGTCGAGGTGACGGTGAATCCTTTGCCCATGGTATCTTTCAGTGCACCCTCCAACGTATGTCAGGGCGAGTCGTTTACGCTCTCCCTCAATATGTCAGTAGGTACTGCACCGATTGAATATGACTATTCTGCTGGTTCAACAACATTTACCAATCTGATCGGTACTGAAAACACACTCATTCCGATTAGCAATTTTCAACAAAGCACTACCTATACACTGCTTCGCGTTCGCGACCTGAACGGTTGCGTTTCACCCAACGTACCGCAGGCACTGCCCGTCAACATAATCAAGATCAATCCTGACTTTGAAGTACTGGCACCGACAGCGCAATGTCCCGGAGGCACATTTACGTTTCAATGGGAAGTGGAGCAGGATGTTAAGTATACTTGGATCTGGACAGATGGTAGCCAAACGGTTGTAAATGACCCGCTTTCCCCGGGTCCGGATGATCGACCACTGGGTATTCAGACAATCACGCACATTTTTGCGGCAGGCTCTACGGAAAGCTCTACCGTTTACCCTGTAAGGCTCCAGGCAGAAAATGCTTTATGTGAGCCCAAGTTCGCTACCAAGACTGTCACGGTCTACCCAAATGTTGTTCTCAATATTCTTCCTGGCGAGCTGATTCTGTGTAGTGGCGAAAGTACTATGTTCAGAGATCAATCTGCCGGGGTGGATATCGGCACGTGGTATTACCGCGAGAAAGGTACAACGCAACGCCTGGATGAACGCCCAGGACCAGTCGCCACTATAACCTATACCTTTTCAAATACAACGGCAACAAACCCGATCTACTATGAAGTGATCTATGAGGCTGCTAACAGTGAAGGATGTACTGCCGAATACATGGAAGAGGTAAAAGTCTACCGAGGCATTACGGCAGTTATCACCAGCGACCCAGATCCTCCATTACCATTCACTGGTGGAGCGTCTACAATAAACTTTACCAACAATTCGGCACCATTGGATGCAAATCATTTTGAGTACGCGTGGGATTTTGGAGATATCAAGGCAACACCTTCAACGGGCAGCGGCACTGCTAATTTCACTGTAGATTATTTTTCAGCAGGCATAAAGAATATTACCCTGCGCGCGGTCAACATTGATGCGCGCGATATCGATAATAAGACATGTCAGAGCGTTGACACCAAGCAAATCAACATACAGTTGCCGATTCTCGGAGCAGCGTTCAAGGCTACGCCACTTGCGGCGTGCTTCCCTGTTGACATTACCGTCGAAAACTTGTCGCCTGGAGCAGATACATTCTTCTGGGAGTTATTTGACCAGTCAGGGTTAGTAACGACGTCAACCTTGCGGAATCCTGTGTTCAGAATACTGAAACCGGGTACTTATGACCTTTATCTTACCGCCAGCTTCCTGGCAACAGGGCAAACTGCTCAGGCAAGTCAGTTAGGTATTCAAGTATTTGACAAACCTTCGGCAATCTTCGAAATGCGTCCGAATCCCCTCTATGTCCCTGACACAGAACTACAGACTTTCAATAAATCTGCGCGAGCAAGTATTTACGAATGGATCTTTGATGATGGCTCTACCTCCAATGAATTCGAACCGAGACACACTTACAAACTGGAGGGCAAGTATTTAGTCACCCTCGTCGCTGGGTTCGATAACGGGAATAAGGATGTGGATGGCGATGGCATACTTGATGGAAATGTAATCTGTTACGACACAACGCAGCAGGAACTAGTGGCTCTTGATGGCGGATATATTAAAATGCCCAATGCATTTACACCCACGCAAACGGGTTCATCAGGTGGCATACCAGGCAGTGGAACCTTCAATGACGTATTCCTGCCAATCATGCGGGGAGTAGAGGAATTTCAAATGCAAATTTTTGACCGATGGGGGACACTCCTGTTCGAAAGCAGAGATAAAAATATTGGATGGGATGGATACGATAAAAACGGAAGGGCGTTACCGGCTGGGGTATACGTTTACAAGCTAGTCTTGCGACTGTCTGATGGGCAACGCACGACTAAGATCGGGGATGTGACGTTGATCAAATAATTTCGGGCCCGGGGTTCAGGTTCGGGCTCTGACTCTGAACCTCGACGCTCATTATTTTGGAACTTTTTAAACTTATCGAATGAAAAAGCTTTTACCTATAACGCTTTTGGTTCTGAGCCTTTCGGCTGCGGCGCAAGATCCGCAGTTCTCTCAGTACTATCAGGCGCCGCTTTATCTAAATCCGGGCTTCACAGGCATTACACCACAGCAACGTTTTGTTGCCAACCATCGCATTCAATGGCCTAGCTTGCCTCAGGCTTTTTCGACATACGCAGCGTCGTACGACATTTTTGTGAATGAGCTGAGAAGTGGATTTGGATTTCTGTTCACAACAGATAAGATGGGCTCAGCAGGCTGGCGGACTACTACCGGAGCATTGATGTATTCCTATAAAGTGCGACTCACAGAGAACTTGGTTTTTTCACCAGGGCTTTCCTTTGGGTATGGATCAAACGGTCTTGACCGCTCGAAGCTCAGGCTTGGAGATGGTTTGGAATACGACGGGATTTCCCTGGACCCTGACTTAAACAAACTTGGGCGCCAAAGTCATTTTGATTTTGGCTCCGGCTTCCTGCTCTACACAAAAAGTCTTTGGATAGGTGCCTCGTTCCAACACATGAATAGACCAAATCTTTCGGTACTGAACGAGGTTAGCCGGCTGGATATGAAAACTTCCATACACGGCGGTATTCGACTAAGTCTTAACGGCGGACTACTGAACCGCGCGCGTACATCTTACCTGACGCCATCTTTTATTTACAGGATGCAGGGAAAAACATTTACACAGCTTGACTTGGGTGTAAATTATCATGTGGATCCTATCTCAGTTGGGGTATGGTATCGCGGTAAACCTTTTGAACGCACTGTTATAAACAGTGTTGCTCAGGATGCGCTGATCCTGTACCTGGGATTGTATTTTAAAAATTTGACAATTGGGTATAGTTACGATTTTACTATCTCTGAATTACAAACCTCTTCCGGCGGCGCGCATGAAGTTTCCATTGTCTATGAGTTCAACGGCAAATCCAAGAAAAGTGTGAAGAAAAAATACCGATTAATACCCTGTCCAACCTTCAACAGCAAAGAAGGATTCTGGAATTGATTTTTTTTTTTAATGAATACATCAAAGGAATTCTGTAAAGCCACTTAAACTGAAATCTGATGGGGTAAGAACATTGACTACAACGAATATCCGCGAGTCTCGCATCGTTGTGCATAGTCTTCAAAGGTTGTCTAGCATGACAGTAGAACTTTAACCAAAAGCTTTCTTGATCTTAAACTTTAAAGCCTAACTTTGCCCGGAATATTATTTCGGCAAAATGAATTTAGGTCCCTCCCTTGATCACAAAGTCTTCAAACAAATAGCGTCTATTGCCAGTGAATATGGAATTCAGACCTACGTTGTCGGGGGTTATGTACGGGATCTGATATTGAAGCGTGGTTCCAAGGATCTTGATTTTGTTTGCGTGGGGAGTGGAATTCAGCTGGCGCAAAAGGTAGCGAAAGCGCTGGGCCCGAATGTCAACGTGACGGTTTATAAAAGTTTTGGAACGGCGCAAATCGTATACGAAGGTCTCGAGCTGGAGTTTGTTGGTGCACGGAAAGAATCATACCGGAATGATTCACGGAAGCCCATAGTAGAAAACGGGACGCTCGACGATGATCAGCGGCGAAGGGACTTCACCATTAATGCGTTAGCCATTAGCTTGAACGCGGATAACTACGGCGACCTGATAGATCCTTTTCATGGTATAAACGATTTGAAAAGGAAAATCATCCGGACACCCCTTGATCCATCCGTTACTTTTTCCGATGATCCGTTAAGGATGATGCGGGCCGTACGCTTTGCATCTCAGTTGAACTTCGATATTGAGCCGGATGCATTTGAAGCCATAATCAATCAAGCCGAACGACTAAAGATCGTTTCTCAAGAACGCATAACGGATGAGTTGAATAAGATTATTCTGAGCCCGATTCCTTCATATGGTCTTAAATTACTTTTTCACAGTGGATTGCTGAAACAGTTTTTTCCGGAACTGGTGGCATTGCACGGTGTTGAATATGTGGGCAACCAGGCCCATAAGGATAATTTCTTTCACACGTTGCAGGTTCTTGATAATGTGGCGAAAGTCTCAGATGATCTCTGGCTGAGATGGGCGGCAATTCTGCACGATATTGCAAAACCAGTCACAAAACGATATGATAAGATACATGGTTGGACTTTCCATGGCCACGAAGATCGAGGTGCGCGAATGACACCTGGAATTTTCAAACGATTGAAACTCCCCTTGAATGACAGGATGGAGTTTGTTCAAAAGCTGGTCCGGCTCCATCTTCGGCCCATACCACTTTCAAAAGAAGTTACCGATTCGGCTATTCGCAGACTATTGTTTGATGCAGGTAATGACATCGATTCACTG
>JAICGJ010000113.1 GCA_025923195.1 Chryseolinea sp. | reverse complement strand
GCCCGAGGCTATTGCTAACGTTATTAGCGGCGCCTTTGATGGTGTCGGACTTGCCGGCTGGATCATTGGTGGTTTCTCTATACTTGTTGGCGGGTTCGGCATAGCAAACATCATGTTTGTATCGGTCAAGGAGAGAACCAGTATTATCGGCCTGCAGAAATCCCTGGGTGCCAAGAATTACTTCATACTATTCCAATTTCTGTTTGAAGCAATTTTCTTAAGTCTTATTGGAGGGTTGTCGGGATTGTTTTTAGTTTACCTGATAACCTTTATTCCTATGGGAAGCCTGGTCGTTACGCTAACCGTAAAAAATATAGTACTGGGATTAGGAGTATCATCCGTAATCGGACTGGTCTCCGGGATTGTTCCCGCCGCCATGGCGGCGCGCCTTGATCCTGTAATCGCGATTCGCGCGACGTAACAACCTTCCGAAAGTTAATCATCCGTTGCGCGTGGTTACCTCCGGGGTTCAACTTTCGGAAGGTTATTAGCTACACTTTCTCCTCCAGCACCGCTTTCGCGTCTTCCGTTGTAAATTTCTCCTTGATTTTTCTTTCCAGTTCTTCCATCAATTCAGGGTTATCCTCGATGAGTTGTTTCACGGCATCACGTCCTTGCCCTAATTTATTCCCGCCATACGAGAACCATGAACCGGATTTTTGTACCACGTTAAGTTCTACACCGAGGTCAATAATTTCACCCGCTTTCGAAATTCCCTTTCCGTACATGATATCAAACTCAACAACCTTGAAGGGAGGAGCAACTTTATTTTTTACCACTTTAACTTTTACTCGATTGCCTGTGATATCGTCGGCGGCTTCCTTGATCTGACCAATTCTTCTGATATCCAATCGCACGGAAGCATAAAATTTTAGTGCGTTACCACCCGTCGTTGTTTCAGGGTTCCCAAACATAACTCCGATTTTTTCGCGAAGCTGATTGATGAATATACAGGCACATCCAGTTTTGTTAATAGTTCCCGTGAGCTTACGAAGAGCTTGCGACATAAGTCTGGCCTGAAGTCCCATTTTGCTTTCGCCCATCTCGCCTTCGAGTTCACTCTTCGGAACGAGGGCCGCAACAGAATCAATTACAATAATATCAATGGCACCTGAGCGGATCAAATGATCGGCAATTTCAAGAGCCTGTTCGCCATTGTCTGGCTGAGAGATTAGCAAATTCTCTGTGTCAATACCTAGTTTTTCTGCATATGCTTTGTCAAAAGCATGTTCAGCATCAATAAAGGCAGCGAGGCCTCCTTTCCGCTGAGCTTCAGCTATGCAATGCATAGTCAATGTAGTCTTACCGGATGATTCCGGGCCATAGATTTCCGTGACTCTTCCGCGAGGAATACCACCAATCCCCAAGGCAATGTCCAAGCCTAATGAACCTGTTGAGATCGCAGGAACATCCATAACTTTTTCATCGCTGAGTCTCATTACGGTTCCTTTTCCGTATGTCTTTTCAAGCTTATCAAGGGTCAACTGAAGCGCCTTGAGTTTTTCTTTAGCATCACTCATATGTGTTTATCATGTTTTAAGTTACCAATAAAAACCGGTTGATAGGAAAAGGGGTAGGAATGAAATAACTAATTTGAGTACCTACGGCTAACTGTCAACGGTTTATAAGGTTGAAATTAATACTTCACACTTAAATTTAAAATCAGTTATCTGGAGATAATTAATATCCAAAATCTATATTATTGCTTTATTGCTTGAGGATTCCTTGCCTAAATAAATTGCATTCAAGTAGTTGAGATTTGAAAAATATGTTTGACAATGAGTGTCAGAGAATTTATGGTTGTAAAATTTTTACTGTTCAGCGCATTTCTTCATGAAATTGCTGCCCCTGGTAATTTTCGTGACTAGAAATCCGGGGACAAAACATCACCCTTCATTAGCTATATGAGAAACGGTATGCGTCGTGCTTTCAAATGGATATTATCGGCTCTGTTTGGTGCAATCATGATACTGCTGATATGCTATTGGGATTTACTTGTCTATGGCCTGCAGCAAGGCCACGGTCAGTTCCATATAATATGGAATGCAAAACCTGTCGAAGAGTATTTGATCGATCCCTCATTCCCCGATTCTTTAAAGGCGAGGCTCCAATTGATTGAAGAAATACGAAAATTTGCAATTGATTCTTTGGGTCTAAAGGATACAGAAAATTACAAAACGTTGTACGATCAAAAAGGTGAAGAAGTAATGTGGGTAGTGCTCGCAAGTAAACCGTTCAAACTAGAACCCAAGGAGTGGAAATTCCCCATCATCGGTTCGGTTCCTTATAAAGGTTTTTTTAAAAAGGAACGTGCGGAAAATCTGAAGCGGCAATTGGAGAAAGAAGGATGGGATGTAATATTGCGCAACCCCGGTGGATGGTCGACGCTAGGATGGTTCACGGATCCGATTCTTAGTAAGATGTTAACGCGCAGCGAAGGTGATCTTGCAAATCTTATCATTCATGAAATGTCGCATGCAACGATCTTCGTAAAGGACAGTGTAGAGTTTAATGAAAACCTTGCGACATTCGTTGGTGACCGCGGGGCCGAACAATTTCTCCTGCATAAATATGGACCTGATTCAAAAGAATATTCCAGCTATCTGCAGGAGGATGAGGATTATCTCAAGTATGTTGATCACATGCTTCGCGGTGCGACTCTTCTGGATAGTTTGTATGGTCGTATGCGGGAGACGGACCCGGTATCAGAGAGGAAACATTTGAAAGAAACTCTTATTCGCAAGATCGTTGATGCGATGGATACGCTGACGCTGGCGTTGACCCAGGAACCCTCTGCAAGGTTTAAGAAAAGTTTGCCGAACAATGCGTACTTCATGAATTATCGTCAATATCAGGCAAAACAAACGGAATTCGCAGATGAGTGGCGAACGAAGTTTGGCAGTGACTTAAAAGCTTACATCGCATATCTGAGCAGACAATACCCTTTTCTTTGATGTTTCAATCGGGTGATTGCCTTTTCTCAAGACAAACGTTGGTCACGATTGGAAGACAGGTCATTAAGGAATTGTTAAGAAAGCCTCACACATTTTTAAAACTGTCAATTCTGCCTACTTTTGAGGAAAGAGTTTAACTATGGGAAACAAGCAAACACATAAAGTGCTTGTCGTTGATGACGAAGAACCAATCCTGGAGCTTCTCAAATACAATCTTGAAAAAAATGGTTATGAGGTAAAAACGGCGCAGGACGGAGCTAAAGCCGTGGATATCGCGCGAAAATTCATCCCTGACCTTGTGCTCCTCGACATCATGATGCCAAAAATGGACGGCGTGGAGACGTGCAGGCAACTTCGCGATCTACCAGAGTTGCAAAAGATGTTTGTGGTTTTCCTTACGGCCCGATCTGAAGAATATTCAGAAGTAGCGGCCTTTGATATCGGCGCCGATGACTATATCACCAAGCCCATAAAGCCACGTGCCTTAATGAGCAGGATAAGCGCTCTTTTTAGGAGAGACTCAAAGAAATCCTCACCCTCCAGTATTATCACCATTGGCGACCTTACCATCGATCGTACCAGTTATACTATCAATGTAAAGGGAAAAGAAATAAATCTCCCCAAGAAGGAATTTGAATTGCTGTATTTCCTGGCACAGAATCCAAACAAAGTGTTCAGCAGGGAGGATTTACTTCAAAATATCTGGGGTTCAGATGTGTATGTATTGGCTAGAACCGTGGATGTTCATATTCGCAAGGTCCGCGAAAAAATTGGAGAAGACTACATTACCACTGTTAAAGGCGTAGGATACAAGTTCATGCAGTGAGCGTTATGGTAATCAGTTTGGCCCACCCTACACTGTACTCTACTAATCCCTGATCAAATTCTATGATTAAATTGCGGTGGCACTCATAACGCATAACTATTAACCGATAACGGCTAACGAAAAACAGAAACTGCTATCTTGGTGCATGGTTTACAGTTCACGGGGATTGGCCCTATTGCTTGCAGTTTGTATTGCGCTAATCACCTCCCTTTTTTTATCTCTGGTCAAGAGCGTCGACCTAAGCGCACTAATCGTCGCCTTCTTTATTAGCTTTTCTGTTTCTTACCTGCTCATTTTTGTTGTGCTTGAGTTTCTCATCTTCCGCGAAATCACCCGGATTTACAAAGTGATTAACAAGCTTAAAAAAAAGGAACTTTCCAACATCGACAAACAAAAGGCCTCTCCGCTAAATCCGCTCAAGACTATCAATGAAGAGATTTTTTCTTTTGCGGACCTCAAACAAAAAGAAATCGACGAGTTAAAAAAACTTGAAGCCTTTAGAAGAGAATTTATTGCCGATATTTCCCATGAGTTGAAAACCCCCATTTTTGCGGCACAGGGTTTTGTGCACACCTTATTGGATGGAGCCGTTAACGACAAAGCCGTTCGTTCAAAGTTTTTAAAGAAGGCGGCGAAGAGTTTGGATGGACTGGATGCTCTGGTCCAGGATCTCCTCACACTTTCACACATAGAGACGGGTCAGATCAAAATGCATTTTGAGAATATTGATTTATATATGTTAACGGAAGAGGTATTTGAGCAATTTGAAGGGAAGGCGAGCAAAAAGGATATAACCTTGCGAATTGAAAGTGATTCACAAAAAGTTATCGTTTATGCCGATTGGCAGCGCATCAGTCAGGTGATGACCAACCTTATATCAAATGCCATTAAGCATTCGCACGATGAAGGCGAAGTGGTCGTTTCGTTCGAGGTAACCAAGAAATATGTTACGACGTCGGTGCGTGATTTCGGGGAGGGAATTCCCTTGGATCATCAGTCGCGCATTTTTGAAAGATTTTATCGCGTGGATAAAAGTCGCAGCCGCGAGAAGGGGGGAACCGGTCTGGGGCTGGCCATTGTTAAACACATATTAGACGGTCACAATACAAAGGCAGAAGTAGAGAGTACGCCAGGCAAAGGGTCTACATTCAGTTTCCGGTTGCCCCGTGTGAGACCCGAGGGTTCGGAATTATCAGACGCTGTGAGGAGCGAGAAGCATTGAAGAATTTCAAGATAAAGTTTGAAGATCTTATTCTCTTCGAAGATGAAAATTATGTGGTCGTAAACAAACCACCATTTTTGTCTACACTAGAGGACCGCAACGAGAAAATAAACTTGCTGCGCTTAGCCAAAGCGTATGCGGCCGACGCCCAAGTATGTCACCGGCTGGATAAAGAGACTTCGGGTGTTTTGGCAATTGCAAAAAACCCACCTGCTTACCGACATCTGAGCATTCAGTTCGAAAAGCGACAGGTATCCAAGTTATATCACGCCGTAGTGGATGGAATCCACCAATTCAAGGAGACATGCGTGGACCAACCCATCCTTAAGCAACCTGACGGTGTAGCCAAAATCAGCAAACGCGAGGGTAGGCCCGCCGTTACTTTTTTTACATCGATAAGGTCTTTCCGGCACCATACACTGGTAGCCTGCACACCTGTTACCGGGAGAATGCACCAGATACGGTTGCATACCGCTTACCTCGGAGCACCAATCACAGGTGACGAATTGTACGGAGGCAAGCCATTTTTTCTTTCACATGTGAAAAAGAAGTTTAACCTGAAGAAGGAGACGGAGGAGGAACCTCTTATTAAAAGGATGGCGCTACATGCTTTTTCCCTTCAGTTCAAAGATCTTTCTGACAGTGCACAGACTATTGAAGCGGGATATCCAAAGGATATGGCTGTGTTGATAAAACAGTTGGAGCTCAACGATTAGCATCTTAGCATAACTGCTAATTCTGATGTCCGGAGCCCGATAAAAAATTATTGTTGGTTCACGTAAGTATGTGCTGATGGTAAAGGCACAGGAGTTTAAAGGCTTCTTTTACGGTCGTTTTTCTATAATTTTTGATGGATCCCACCCTTTTACAAAATAGTTGGCCCAGCTTGCATTTCCCGGAACAGCAAATTACCTTTGTGTCCCTTTTTGAAGGGGTAGTGTATATAATCGGTAAAAAATGGATCATAATAGCTATAAAACAAGCTACGCCAATAAGGCTACTGTGGAGAAGAATTGGTTCGTTGTAGACGCTAATTCGCAGGTTTTGGGTAGGATTGCGAGCCAGGTTGCGCATATTCTTCGCGGCAAGCACAAAGCGAGCTACTCCCCTCACGTGGATTGTGGTGACAATGTTATTGTTATCAACGCGGATAAAGTTCGAATGACGGGTAAAAAGTGGACTAATCGCGTCATTTTTACTCATTCAGGTTACCCGGGCGGCCAGCGTGAGCATACACCTTCGATGATCCGTGCCAAGCATCCTGAGCGTCTAATTGAACACGCTGTTCGAGGAATGCTGCCAAAAAACAGATTGGGAAGCGAGCTTTATAGAAGTCTTCACGTTTACGCCGGAGAAGCGCACCCCCACACGGCACAACAACCTAAAGAATTAAAATTCTGATACATGCAGATTACTAACACCATCGGACGACGGAAGACATCAATCGCCAGAGTATACGTGAAACCAGGCAAAGGCGACATTGTGGTGAACGATCGCGACTTGAAAGACTACTTTATATCTGAGATTCATCAGACATTAGTTAAACAGGCTTTGACGGCGCTGAAACTGGAAACCAGTTACGATGTGACTGTTAACGTCGAAGGTGGTGGTGTTACCGGGCAGGCTGAAGCGGTGCGCTTGGGTATTGCAAGGGCCTTGGTGGAAATTAGCGCGGAAAACAAGCCTACCTTGAGAAAGGAAGGATTCATGACGCGCGATTCACGTATGGTGGAGAGAAAGAAACCAGGTCGCAGAAAGGCCAGAAGAAGATTCCAGTTTAGCAAGCGATAGTACAACACATAAAAGAATGGCTGAAAAATTAACATATCAGGAATTATTGGATGCAGGTGTTCATTTTGGTCACCTTACCCGTAAATGGAACCCTAAGATGGCAGAGTTCATCTTCATGGAAAACAATGGGATCCATATCATTGACCTGAATAAAACCTTGTCTCAGCTGGATGAAGCAATCTTTGCTTTAAAGAACATCGTTCGTTCCGGACGTAAAATCATGTTCGTAGCGACGAAAAAACAAGCGAAGGACATTGTAACTGATGAGGCAAAAAGATTGAATATGCCATATGTCACGGAGCGCTGGCTCGGTGGCATGCTCACAAATTTTGCAACGATAAGAAAGTCGCTAAAGAAACTTGCCCAGATTGAAAAGCTAATGAAGGATGATGCCTTCAACAATCTTGCAAAACGCGAACGGCTGATGATAACCCGCGAGAAGGCGAAGCTTGAGAAATTGCTCGGTGGCATTGCAGACCTTAACAGGCTTCCCGCAGCCCTTTTCGTAATCGATGTAAAACGCGAACACATCGCTGTAACAGAAGCGCAAAAGCTAAATATTCCTGTTTTCGCGCTGGTCGACACCAATTCGGATCCGTCCGGTGTAGATTTTCCTATACCCGCCAACGATGATGCTTTTAAATCAATCTCGATTCTTACCAAACATATCGGAAAGGTTATCGAAGAATCATTGATGGAGCGCAAGAAAGACAAAGAAGACGCTGCTCATAAGAAGGACGAGGATGAAAAGAGGAGAGTAGACGAACCAGTAGAAGAAGCAAAGTAAAATATCCAGAAATAGAAGTTTTTAGTCGTCCTGCCGCCTTTGAAACATTCAAGCTGGTAGGACGGTTTATTTTAGGCCACATCGTAAATTCTAAAACATTAAATATATGTCAGCTATATCAGCGCAAGATGTAAATAAGCTCCGGCAGATGACTGGTGCCGGTATGATGGATTGTAAAAAAGCCCTTACTGAAGCAGACGGAGATTTTGAAAAAGCAATCGAAATTTTAAGAAAAAAAGGACAAAAAGTCTCCGCATCCCGTTCTGATAGAGATGCAAAGGAGGGTTCGGTTTTCATTAAGGTAAGTGATGACAAAAAGGAAGCTGTTCTTATTGCGCTTAACTGTGAGACCGATTTCGTTGCCAAGAATGAAGAATTCCAGTCACTGGGAAAACTCATTGCAGAAACAGCTTATGCTCATAAGCCTGCGGACAAAGAAGCGCTGTTGAATTTGAAAACGGGTGAGCTTTCCTTAAATGATAAGATTGTTGAGTTAGTGGGGAAGATTGGAGAGAAAATTGAAGTGAGTGAATATATTCATATGAAAGGCGAGACAGTTGTTCCCTATATTCACGCAGGTTCAAAATTGGGTGTGCTGGTTTCTCTTAAGGGTATCAATGGCAAGGACGTTACAGAAGCGGGTAAAGATGTGGGAATGCAGATCGCCGCTATGAATCCTGTGGCTGTCGATGAAAAATCGGTCGACAAAACTTTGATCGAAAAAGAATTGGAGATCGCAAAAGCACAGATCATCGCTGAAGGTAAACCTGAAAATATGGTGGAGAAGATCGCGCAAGGTAAGTTGAACAAATTCTTTAAGGAGAGTACGTTGTTACATCAGGCATTTGTGAAAGACAACTCGAAGACTGTAGCCCAATACCTGGATAGTGTTTCGAAAGGGTTGACGGTTGCTGAATTCAGAAGAGTGACCATCGGATAAGTGCGATAACTTCCAAGACATAAAGCCAGGCCTGAACCTGGCTTTTCTTTTTTTCGTTTGGTGTGTTAGAATAAATTAACTCATGTTCAAATCAATACATCCCTTTGATCAGAAGCTTGTTGAAGAATTTCCTTTGATGACTGCGTCTGATGTGCAGAGAAAACTGGACAATGCATCGAAGGCTTTCCAGGAATGGCGAAAGACATCTTATTCACGTCGCAGTGAACTGATGTTGAATGCAGCATCCATTATTCGGAAGAAAAAAGATGAGTTTGCTCGAACTATTACTTTGGAAATGGGAAAGCTTTTGTCAGAAGCAAAAGCGGAAGTAGAAAAAAGTGCGACGGCCTGTGAATTCTTTGCGAACCACGCCGAGGAGTTCTTGAAAGACCATACCATTCCCACTGAAGCGAAGCAAAGCTTTGTTGCGTTTCATCCAGTAGGCGCTGTGTTGGCCATCATGCCATGGAATTTTCCTTTTTGGCAGGTATTCAGGTTCGCAGCTCCTGCACTTATGGCAGGAAATGTTGGAATGCTAAAACATGCGCCTAATGTCACCAGGTGTTCCCTGATGATTGAGAAGTTGTTTCAGGAGGCCGGATTTCCGTCCGGTGTCTTTCAAAGTCTCGTTATCGACGTGAACCTCGTTGAAGGAATCATTTCTTCCGACATCGTACAAGGTGTGGCACTCACCGGCAGCGAGGCGGCAGGGTCCAACGTCGCTGCTATCGCGGGCAGGAATATCAAACGCAGCGTTCTCGAATTGGGGGGAAGCGATGCCTTTATCGTTTTGCCTGATGCTGACCTGGAGAAGACAGTTAAAATTGCGACTCAGTCGCGCATGCAAAACGTAGGTCAATCATGCATCGCCGCAAAGCGCTTTATTATCTTCAAGGAAGTTAAGGATAAATTCCTCTCGCTCTTCGCTGATAACATCACGCAACTCGTGCAGGGAAACCCATTCAACGAGGTGACTACACTCGGCCCGATGGCCAGGCTTGACCTCGCGGAAAAACTTGAGGATCAGCTGCAGCGATCTCTTGCTTCAGGTGCTACCTTAGTTGTTGGTGGCCAGCGACAAGGTTGTAATTTCCAAGCATCTTTATTGGATAATGTTGCGCCAGGAATGCCGGCTTTTGACGAGGAAACTTTTGGTCCACTAGCTGCCGTTATCACTGCTGAAGACGAAGCTCAAGCCATCGCTTTAGCGAATCAAACACGCTACGGCCTGGGCGCCACAGTCTGGACACAAGATCTCAAAAGAGGAGAGCGCATTGCCCGTGAGCTCGATTCCGGGTCGGTGCTGATCAATTCCTTGATGCGATCAGACGTCAGACTGCCTTTTGGTGGGGTCAAAAAGTCGGGATACGGAAGGGAATTGTCTGTGTATGGCATCAGGGAATTTGTCAACGTGAAAACGATTTCTATCGCACAAGTATAAAACAACTACTTTTTATCATTTCGGAATAGGGGTAGCGCGCAGGTGAATTGTCATAGCGTCAGATAAATGATTCTGATCATGCTGCGACATTTTAATTTCCTAATTCCCTGTTCTTTCTTCGTTGTCAGTCTGTTGCTTATTGCGTGTCATCACGAGGATCCTGGGCCCTTACAGGAAGCCCGCAAAGAATTTGTGGTTGCGGATTTTGATCAGTTGGAGATCGGCGGAGCGTTTAACGTCGAAGTTGACCAGGCGTCATCGTTTAGTATTGGGGCAGAGGGTGATCGAAGAAATATCGATGACCTTGATGTCTACAAACGGGGTAATACGCTGATTATTGAATTCGAAGACAACAGTAATCGCCATCACGATACATATATTCGTATAACTATGCCCGTGCTTAAGGCTGTAAATTTCTCGGGCGCCAGCAATTCTAAAATTCGTGGCTTTGAGACAGAGGAAGGTGTAAATCTTTACTTATCAGGTGCTTCTGTCTCACAGGTTGATTCCGACTTCGATCGAATAAAAGTCGTTATTTCCGGAGGGTCTAATCTTTTGCTGGTAGGTACAGGCAATGAACTGCATGGAGATATTTCCGGGGCGTCTTTGCTAAGAGGTTTTGATTTTCCTGTGAGTCATGCCACGATTGATATCTCAGGTGCCAGCGAGGGTAAAATTACCGTAACAGATGAATTAAATGTTACCGCGGGTGGGGCCAGTTCAATCTTGTATCGCGGTAACCCAATGGTTACGGCGAACACTTCAGGCGCGTCCTGGGTTCAAAAGGACTAGCGAACTCACTACAACTACAGGCGGCAATAGCTGCCCTTTTTCTATTCAAATTTTTTTTTTAATAGTCAGAACCTTATTGTGTCGTTATCGTAAGGATATATTCAAGTCTATTCAGTAACGACTATGATCTCCATTCTCTAATGTTTGGCAAGCCCAAACTTCCTCTCGTTGTCTAAACGAGCTCCTGTTCAGGAGAAGGTTCCCTTTGTCTACTATTAAATCCTTATTGATCTATGTCTGCAAAACTGAAGTCTTATTATCGTTTATTTATCCAAGCTTTAAAAGGCGACAATCAGGATTATACTGTAGGAAGTATTGACAGAGCAATTGTGTTGCTGTCAGTTCCTATGATATTGGAAATGTCCATGGAAGCCTTGTTCGCGGTGGCTGATGTTTTTTTTGTCAGTCAATTGAATGATAACGACGCTATCGCAACGGTCGGATTAACCGAATCTGTTCTCACGTTAATCTATTCTCTTGCCATGGGCTTAAGTATGGGTGCAACGGCCATGGTCGCCAGACGAGTGGGGGAGAAGGATATCAAATCAGCAGAGGTGGCGGCAATACAGGCGATCTATATCGGAGTAGGCTTGGCTGTGGTCATTAGTATCGTAGGTATTTTCTATTCTGAAGATGTTCTTCGCATTATGGGTGCAAGTGAAGCACTTATTGAAAAGAATTCGGGGTACACACGTTGGATGTTCACAGGCAACATAACGATCATGCTGCTATTTCTGATCAATGGCGTGTTCAGAGGTGCCGGCAATGCTTCCATTGCAATGCGTGCCCTTCTGCTTTCTAACGGATTAAATATTATTCTGGATCCTGTTTTTATTTTTGGATTTGGTCCAATACCAGCTTTTGGCGTGGAAGGCGCTGCGATAGCTACAAATATTGGCAGGGGATTCGGTGTTGTGTTTCAGTTGTACCATTTGTTTGGAGGTAAGGGTTTAATTAAGCTACACGCAGCTAACGTCACTGTCATTTGGGAAATTATTTGGCGGTTGATAAAAGTTTCAGCGGGTGGCACAGGACAGTTCCTAATTGGATCGGCAAGTTGGATATTCCTGGTCCGCATTCTGTCCGACTTTGGTAGCGCTGCAGTGGCGGGCTACACTATCGCGATACGGATAATCGTGTTTGCAATACTTCCAGCATGGGGCATGGCTAACGCATCCGCTACACTCGTTGGACAAAATCTCGGAGCTGGTCAACCTGAAAGAGCAGAGAAATCAGTTTGGCGAACCGCTTTTTTCAATATGGTTTTCCTGGCTTTTATAACCTTGTTGTTTCTCAGCTTAGCAGTCCCAATCATCGAGGTCTTCACGCAGGACCAAGAGGTGTCGAAGAATGGAATTCAATGTCTGAGGATTGTATCTGTTGGGTATATTTTCTACGCGTATGGTATGGTCGTTGGCCAGTCTTTTAACGGCGCCGGCGACACGAGCACACCGACGCTAATCAGCTTTTTTGGGTTTTGGATCTTTCAGATACCCATGGCTTATGCTCTAGCCAATTGGTTGGGTGCAGGAACAACAGGTGTATTTTCGGCAATTCCTATTGCCGAGTCTGCTATGGCAGTAGCTTCAATACTCGTATTCCGACAGGGAAAATGGAAAGAAACTAAGATCTAACAGGGTGCGCCTGTTGCTACCAAGACTGCCGGTTTACTTACTTTACAGGCTCGTCCGGACCTCTCTTCTTGAAGGCAGCTTTGAACGCATTTCCCAGCTCGTCACTTGCTTTTTTAAGACTGTCTTCTACCTCCTTCCATCGTTCGTTGTTTTCAGACTCCTTCTTCACCTTTTCAGCAGCAGCTCTCAGTTCATCATATTTCTGCTTGAATTCAACGCGAAGCCTCTCGGTGGCCTCGTTCAAGTCAGCCATAAAGTCGTCAACCTTTCGTCCAAAATTCTTAAAGCTTTTCTCAGTTTTTCCTTCCTTGTTATCAGTTTCCATAGCATGAATAATTTATTCGTTTAACACTTGACCGGACCATCAAAAGAGTTTTTCGCACAAGTTACTTCTATTCAATAACAAATTAGCGTGCGCTTGGTTGATCCATAGAAAAACGTTGCTTCCATCATGTTGATTGTCGCCCGGTTAACGAACCGGCGGGACCAAAATAAGCATTCGCCGGGTTGCACAGCCAACTCAATTACCTATTTTTGGGTTGGATCAAACCACTGCAGTGTGAAAAGACTCAATAAATTCTTATCCATCCTTTTCATGGTGTTGATTTTGGCTTCCTGTGCTTCGCATCATTCGCACAAGCACAAGAAAATCAAACCTGGAAAACCCATGCCTTGTCCTTTAAAAGACTGCTGATGAATCTTCGGAAAATTGTAATTGCGATTGACGGCTATTCAGCATGTGGGAAAAGCAGCACCGCAAAATCAGCAGCAAGTATTTTGGGTTACAGATATATCGATACTGGCGCAATGTATCGTGCAGTGACTTTGTACTTTATGGAACACCATGTTGCGCTAACCAATCCCAAAGAAGTCGCGAGATCTCTGCAGCAGATCAATATATCCTTCAAGGTTAATTCGCGAAATGTATCCGAAACATACCTTAACGGGCTCAACGTCGAAAAGGCGATTCGAAGTATGCGGGTATCGGAACGTGTAAGCGAAGTAAGTGCCATCAAGGATGTCAGGACCGCCATGGTTGACCTCCAACGGAAGATGGGTAAAGAGAAAGCCGTAGTAATGGACGGGCGTGATATCGGCACCGTTGTATTTCCATCAGCCGAACTGAAACTTTTTATGCGCGCCGACTTGTTGGTGCGGGCTTTCCGCCGTCAAAGGGAGCTACTGGAAAAAGACAGACTGGTAGATCTGGATGACGTGATCAGTAACATAGTGCAGCGCGATGAGTATGACACAACGCGGACGGAGAGCCCGTTGCGCCGCGCGAATGATGCCATACTGATAGATACTACTTATATCACCCTTGAAGAACAAGTTGACGAAGTGGTTCGCATGGCGCTGGCAAGAATGATGACTAGCAATTGAGGTTTTTTTGCCATTAAGAACCGGATCATAGATGCATTTCCCGCGTTTTCGAAAATTGTATTTCCCCTATTCTATGTTGTGAAAAATGCTAATTTTGCGACGTCCTAATTAGACGCCGGGCACATGGGCAAACTTATCCGATTGAAGAAGGGCTTTGACATAAATCTCCAGGGAAAAGCCGCCTTAAAACTAGCGCAAAGTGAACAGCCTGAAACCTTTGCAATTAAACCAACTGATTTCCACGGCATTTACATGCCGAGACTAATCGTTAACGAAGGAGACATCGTTAAGGCTGGTTCTACACTTTTTCACGACAAGAAAAATGAAAGTATAGTTTTTACGTCCCCGGTGAGCGGTGAAGTCGTAGAAATCAAACGTGGACAAAAGCGGAAGCTGCTCGAAGTGAAAATTCTGGCGGACAGGACCATTGAGTATGCTCCATTTACCAAATTCTCGACATCTGAAATTGCTAATCTCACCAGGGAACAAGTTCAACCACAGATCTTAACAAGTGGCGTCTGGGTGAATTTGGTTCAACGCCCATTTGGCATTGTGGCCGACCCTACAGAGACTCCAAAATCCATTTTTATTTCAGGATTCGATTCGCATCCACTGGCCCCTGACTACAATTTTCTATTTAGGGGGCAGGAGCAGTACTTCCAGGCTGGGATTGACATCTTAAGAAAATTCACGGCTGGGCCTATTCATCTAAATGTGCACTCGAAAAGAGAAATCGGAACCATTTTTTCGCAGGCTCAGGGAGTCGAGCTTAATAAGTTTTCAGGACCCCATCCGTCAGGTTGCGTAGGCGTGCAGATCCATCACATCGATCCTTTGGGAAAAAGCGATGTAATCTGGACGATCAATCCGTATGGCGTTATTCAAATCGGAAAACTATTCCTGAATGGCATCTATGATGCTTCTAAAACTATTGCTGTTGCTGGTTCAGAGGTGAAGGAACCCCAATACTTCAGAACATACACAGGAGCGGGTGTTAAGAAATTTCTTTATGATAATTTGAAGCAGCAGCATGTCCGGATTGTTTCGGGCAACGTGCTCACAGGTACTCAGATCGGTATGGATGACCATATCGGATTTTATGATCAGCTTGTGTCTGTAATACCTGAGGGCGATCAATACGAGTTTCTTGGCTGGATTACTCCTACAGCGAATAAGCTGAGCCTTAGTCGTGCGTGGGGATTGTTTTCCTTTCTGAATTATAACAAAGAGTACCGGCTGGATAGCAATACCAAGGGTGAGCCGCGTGCTTTTGTGCAGACTGGTGTATTTGAAAAGGTGACACCCATGGATGTGTTACCGACACACCTTCTAAAGGCGATCATTGCAGAAGACTATGATGAAATGGAGGCGTTGGGAATATATGAGGTAATTGAAGAGGACCTGGCGCTTTGCGAATTTGTCGATGTGTCGAAGCATAATGTTCAGGCCATTCTAAGAGAGGGGATTGACTTAATACAGAATAGCTAAACGTATATGAAGTTTCTACGAGAGGCCTTGGACAAGGCAAAACACAATTTCGAAAAGGGAGGTAAGTGGGAACGATACTATTATGTCTTCGAGGCCTTCGATACGTTTGCGTTTCAGCCCAATAGTACAACGCCACCAAAGGGGGCCCAAATCAGAGATGCGATTGATATGAAGCGGTTGATGATGACTGTAATCATATCAATGATGCCCTGTTTGATTTTTGGATTATTCAATGTCGGATATCAGCACTTCTTGGCAATCGGTCAAGACACTTCAGTCGGCGAAATGTTTTGGATCGGTATCGTTCAAGTTGTACCGATAATCGTTGTCGCCTACGCGGCTGGCCTGGGCGTGGAATTTATTTTTGCCACCTTTCGCAGACATCCTGTTAACGAAGGATTTCTGGTCACCGGTATGTTGATACCACTTGTAATGCCGCCTGATATACCTTTGTGGCAGGTTGCCGTTGCGACGATTTTTGCAGTTGTGATTGGGAAAGAGGCATTTGGGGGAACTGGAATGAACGTGGTCAATGTTGCATTAACGGCCAGGGCGTTCTTGTACTTTGCGTATCCTGTGGATATGGCTGGCGAGGTCTGGACTTACCTTCCCGAAGGAGCAACGCTCGTCGAGGGATATTCCGGTGCAACACCGCTAGCAGTCGCATCCGGTTCGGTTACGGCCGGAGAAAGTGCCGTTGCTGCTTTGAATAATTTTGGCTCTGGCTGGGCTGAAAATATTTATACGCTTAAAAATATGTTTCTAGGATTAATCCCCGGCAGTGTGGGCGAGACATCGACATTAATGTGCTTGATTGGTGCTTTTATTCTGATCTTCACTGGAGTCGGCAGCTGGAAAATTATGGCGAGTGTGTTCGCAGGTGCATATGGTATGGCGCTCTTTCTCAATTTTCTGGGAGGAAATTCTTTTATGGAGATGCCTGCACATTATCATCTGGTAATGGGTGGTCTGGCTTTTGGTGCGGTCTTCATGGCAACGGACCCTGTAACCGCGGCTCAAACGGAAACGGGCAAATGGTTTTATGGCGCGTTGATCGGGATACTTACCGTTCTGATCCGGACATTCAATCCAGCATATCCGGAGGGAATTATGCTGGCCATTCTACTGATGAATGTTTTCGCTCCATTGATTGATTATTTTGTTGTAGGTGCAAACAAAAAACGCAGATTAAAACGTGCGACAGTCTAACTTATATATTGTAATGTATGCCGGAATTCTCACCATCGTATGTGGAGGCATTCTGGCCGTGGCTTCTCAAGGACTAAAAGAGAAGCAGCAGTTTAATATCGATATGGAACAGAAGAAAAATATTCTTTCGACTGTCGTATCCGTGGAAGAAGGTGTCGATATCAACGACCTTTATTCAAAAAAAGTAAAGGCTTTTGTTGTAGATTTTGACGGAAACGTCAAAGAAGGCATGCAGCCGAAGGATGTCAGCCTCGCAGTCGAATATAAAAAGCCGACAGAACAAAGACTCTTGCCAGTTTATGAATTTAAAAAGGAGAGTGACTCCACCCAAACGGAATACGTGGTTCTTCCTGTTTATGGATACGGGCTATGGAATAACATTTGGGGCTTTGTCGCGCTGAAGTCGGATTTAAATACTATTCAGGGTGTAAAATTCCAGCACGCAGGTGAAACACCAGGACTCGGTGCTCGGATCGAATCGGACCAAGATGTTCAGGACAGGTATAAGGGCAAGACAATTTACGATGACGAGAAGCTCGTTTCCGTAACGATGATGAAAGGAGAAGGTAACGATTACTCAGATAATCCCCACCGTGTCGACGGATTATCTGGTGCAACGTTAACGGCCAAAGGTGTGAACAACATGCTTATTGACTATTTTCAAGCGTACGAGAATTATTTAGAAAAGAAGAAGGGAAATTAAACCAAAGGTTATGAGTGCAGAAGCCGTTGAAGTAATTAAAGAACAGAAAGCAGAACCTCTATTCTCAAAGAAAAACCGAAAACTATTGTCTAACCCTCTGGATATTGATAATCCTATCACTGTACAGGTTTTGGGCATTTGTTCGGCATTGGCAGTGACTACTCAATTGAAACCGGCGTTTGTAATGTCGCTTGGCTTGACCATCGTTACGGCTTCGTCTAACACGGTGATTTCATTAATGCGTAACTCTATTCCCTCACGCATCAGGATTATTGTTCAATTAGCCGTAGTATCACTTTGGGTGATTTTAGTTGACCAGCTGTTGAAGGCATATGTTTACGACGTATCAAAACAACTTTCAGTATTCGTCGGTTTGATCATCACAAATTGTATAGTAATGGGTCGGTTGGAGGCATACGCTATGGGTAACAAACCCTGGCCTTCTTTTCTTGACGGATTGGGGAACGGCGTGGGCTATGGACTTATTTTAATGAGTGTCGCATTCTTTCGCGAATTGTTGGGCGCAGGTTCCCTGTTTGGGTTTAAAGTTTTTGAATCTGTTGGATTACATTACCAGGGCAACGGGCTAATGTTGTTGCCCGCGGGCGCTTGTGTCATTATCGGAGTCATAATCTGGATTCAGAGGGCAATCAACGGATATCGGGAGTCGCATTAAAAATTAAGATCGAAATGGAAAATCTTATTAATATAGGAGTAAGGTCAATTTTTATCGAGAACATGATCTTTGCATACTTCCTGGGTATGTGTTCGTTTCTCGCAATATCTAAAAAGGTTACGACCGCCTTTGGTTTGGGGGTAGCGGTGGTCTTTGTCTTAGGACTCACAGTACCCATTAATTGGCTGGTCCAAAACTATGTATTAACCGGCGGCGCTTTGGCATGGATCAGCCCCAGCTTTGCCAACGTTGACCTCAGCTTCCTGCAGTTCATTGTGTTTATTTCTGTTATCGCAGCCGTTGTGCAGCTAACGGAAATGGCTGTTGAGAAGTTTTCGCCGGCATTGTATGGAACGCTTGGTATTTTTCTGCCGCTCATCGCTGTAAACTGCTCGATTCTCGGTGGCGCGCTCTTTATGGTAGGAAGACCCTATAATTTCGTGGAGGCTTCCGTGTACGGGTTTGGTTCAGGAATAGGTTGGTTGCTTGCCATTGTCGCATTGGCGGGAGTTCGCGAAAAGATGAAATATTCCAACGTTCCGGGGCCCCTGAAAGGATTGGGGATAACATTCATCCTCGTTGGATTGATGTCGTTCGGATTCCTTAGCTTCTTAGGTTTTTCATTGTAAGAAAAAAGATAGAACAACCAAGGCTTCCGGAAAATGGAAGCCTTTTTTATTTCAACCCTATGGATAACATCTTTAAGCGCATGCTGCGTTACTTCTTCAGTGGCACACTTTTCATTGTGCCTTTGGTGGCTACTGGGTATTTTATCTTTGTTTCATTTACCTGGCTTGATGACCTTCTGAATCTTCCATACCCGGGGTTGGGATTTGCAATTATACTAATTGCAATCACGGCATTCGGATATCTTACGACCAATTATGCGTTTCGAACATTCACCCAATGGTTCGACCGGGGTATGAATAAGATACCTTTAATAAAGCTGATCTACTCCGCCTTGCAAGACCTGTTAAACGCTTTTGTGGGAGAAAAAAAGAAATTCAATAAGCCGGTATTAGTAGAGATCAACAGGGAGAACCACCTCTATCAAATAGGTTTTATAACACAATCAGACCTTAGTGAACTTGGGCTAAAAGATATGGTGTCAGTTTACCTGCCGCATTCTTACGCTTTTTCTGGCTTGCATTACGTAATCTCCAAGGATCGCGTAACTCCGCTGGAAGTATCAGGCACCGTAGCCATGAAATATATCGTATCAGGAGGTGTAAGCGGATTCAGGGAAGGTAGAATTAGTAAATAACGCCTGATCCGATCAATTCTTCACCATCATACCACGCTGCGAATTGCCCAGGAGTAATGCTTTTTTGAGGCGTATCAAATATGACATATAACCCTTCCACTTGCTGGTTAAGCGTACAGGGCACCAGTCCCTGCCGGTAGCGAACCCGGGCATGGTAGTTCCTGATCTCTCCTGCGTGCATTGTTAAATCATCACGCACCCAGTGAACGTCATCTTTTGCAATAAACAATCCTTTTCGGTATAAACCGGGGTGATCGTCACCTAGACCGGTATAGATAATATTCTCCGTGGTATCCGTACCAATCACAAATAAAGGTTTTTCGTTTCCTCCCAAATTTAGTCCCTTGCGCTGACCAATGGTGTAGTAGTGTGCTCCATTGTGTTCACCGATAATTTCACCGACTTCCGGGCTAAGGTGGTAAGCGGCCGACATATTTCTTAATTCATCGGATCCATTTCCATTCGTAAATACCTCCGAGGTAGATGGGACTGCAATCACTTTTCCTTTCTTAGCCTCGAGCCTTTGCTGTAGGAAATCAGGTAAGTGCACCTTTCCAACAAAGCAAAGCCCCTGCGAGTCCTTCTTGTCTGCAGTGACCAAATTGATCCTTCGCGCAATATCCCTTACCTGAGTCTTTAGCAATTCTCCAACAGGAAACAGGGACTTTGAAAGCTGCGATTGTGTCAGCTGGCATAGAAAATAACTTTGATCTTTATTAGAATCCCTTCCGCTTAGCAAATGGTAGACGATCCTTCCATTTTGTTCAGATTGTGTCTTGCGTGTATAGTGACCGGTAGCCACGAAATCGGCACCAAT
The DNA here is from genome assembly GCA_025923195.1 of Chryseolinea sp. GTDB lineage: Bacteria > Bacteroidota > Bacteroidia > Cytophagales > Cyclobacteriaceae > Chryseolinea. The sequence continues at coordinate 45 of JAICGJ010000113.1, read as the reverse complement.
TTTAATCGCTGCATTTAAAAAGATATCAAACTTTATTTCGCGATT
>JAICGJ010000112.1 GCA_025923195.1 Chryseolinea sp. | reverse complement strand
GTGAACTGCATTAAGTTTCGTTTCACGCAAAGACCGCCATGCCGGGGCGCTAAGACCGCAAACAACGAATGCTGTCAAAATATCCTATTGAACTGAAAATTGAAGTACCTAAATAATGGCGTTGATGTAATACCGACGCCTAATGTCGATTCGAGCCTTCATGTAGATCTTCGCGTCCTTTGCGAACTAATTTTTGCGACCTCTGCGTGAACTGCATTTAAGGTTCGTTTCTCGCAAAGACCGCTACGCCTGGTCGCGACGGCCGCAAGAGTTGAAACTTCTTTAGCAAGTCTTTGTCTCGGGCTAGTAGTTTGCTGGACAAGTCATTTTGACTCCAGTGTCGCGAGTGTATGCTATTCTGACGACGCAACAAAATGAATAATTTTACGGGAAAGTATGGCGGACGATCAGAACATAGAAAGTCCAGGCTTTGTCTGAATCTTCAGCCCTAGTCAATAGCGGGGTATGGATTCTTGCCGGTCATTTACTATTGCACCGTTTTACAAAACACATACGCACATACAACCGCTTAAACCAAAACCCCGTCGTTGGGTAAGTTTGCGCAATATGCTTGCAAAAAAATCATTAAATTTATTCACTGATAAAAGTGTGATGATTTTGAGATCTGGTGGTTTGGCTTTCCTGCTCTGTTGCGTACTCGTGACTGCTTTCTCACAAGAAGTGGTGAACTATGAGACGGATATAAGGCCCCTGCTTTCCGTCAAATGCTTTGAATGCCATAATACAGGCAATCCCAAGGGCGATGTCAATCTAGATAATTACAAGGAGCAAGCGAGGGTCATTGAGGATGGTCAGTTCTGGCTCAAGGTACTTGACCAAATAAAAACGCGTTCCATGCCCCCGAAGAGTGAGCCACCCCTTTCCCCTGAACATTACAACAAGCTCGTTGATGGCATTAACAGTATTTTACAAAGCTCACTTCAGAAAAAGAGTCCTGGGCACGTTGTCATACGACGTTTAAGTCATTCCGAGTACCATTATACCATCCTTGACCTCGTTCAGGTTGATTTTGATGCCCGAAATTTTTTTCCGTCAGATGGATCTGGCGGCGGCGGCTTCGATAATCAGGGAGGTGCGCTTTTCTTTACTCCGCTAAAACTGGAACGATATTATGATGCAGCCGACGTAATTATTGATTCGGCTTTTAACGACAAAAAACTATGGTCCAGCCTTGTTCCGCTGACCTATAAGCAGAACTGGTGGCAGCAGTTCCGAAATTGGATAAAGTCGTTGTTCAGCGATGAATATGAGGAGGTCAATCCGCCGGAGATAGCAGCTGAAAAAGTGCTTTTTCCTTTTGCAACAAAAGCCTATCGCCGTTTTCTTAAAGACAATGAAAAGGAAAAGCTCATAGGAATGTTCACTACCGTTTATGATCAGAAAGATTCAATTGATAATCCGCGTCGATTCAACGAAAGCGTTGCTCAAACCTTTAAAACGATCTTGATCTCTCCCTATTTTTTGTACCGTGTTGAGGAGGAGCCCGAAATGAGCGGATCCTACCCTCTAAGCAATTTTGAGGTCGCTACCAGACTTTCTTATTTCCTGTGGTCCAGCATGCCTGATCAGGAACTGTTTAACCTGGCCTACATGGGAATGCTGGAAGATACTATTGTGCTGGAGGCGCAGGTACGCCGGATGCTGGCCGATCCCAAGGCAAGACGATTTGCTGAGAACTTTTCAACCCAGTGGCTGGGCATAACCAAGCTTATTAGCAACCAACCGATGGTCGATGATCAAAAATTCCCAGGGTTTGATATGACGATCAGGAAAGCTTTGTACAGGGAAACAATAGAATATTTTTACTACGTTCTTACAAAAAGTAGGAACATGCTGGATCTGATCAGCAGCAACTATACTTTTCTTACCAAAGAATTAGCTGATTTTTATGGCATCGAAGGCCCAACGAGCGACGATTTTCAGAAGGTCATCTTGACAGACTCCATGCGTGGCGGAGTTCTGGGTATGGGAAGTGTGCTCTCAACAACTTCATTTGAGACGAGGACAAGTCCGGTAATACGTGGTAAGTGGGTCATGGAACAATTAATGGGTATTTCTCCACCACCACCACCGCCTGTCGTAGCTGAGCTAACAGAAGATGAAGCGGCGCACAGTGAGATAGGACTGAGAAAAATCCTCGAACTGCATCGCTCAAAGCCAGACTGTCAATCGTGTCACGAGAAGATGGATCCATTGGGACTGGGGCTTGAAAATTTTGATCCAACAGGCCGATGGCGCACCAGCTATGGAAAGGCGCCAGTAGACGCATCCGGTGTAATGGCCGACGGAAGGACATTTGAAGGTCCGGCCCAACTCAAATTACTTTTGATGAGTGAAAAAGCAAAAATTGCGCGTAACTTATCAACAAAAATGCTGTCGTATGCATTGGGGAGATCCATTTTATTTACAGATGAGCCCGCACTGCAACGGCTTGATGCGAGTTTACTGCAGAACAATTTTAATCCTGAGTTATTCATTATTGAACTTGTAAAGAGTTATCCGTTCAGAATGAAGCTTAATGATTTCGAGAAAAAGAGCACTGACGTATGAAAAAAAAGTGGCAAATATCACGTCGTAGAATGCTGAAAGGAATGGGTGCTTGCATTGCATTGCCCTTCCTCGAAGCCATGGCACTACCTGGAGTTAATTCCTCTGCCTATTCAAAATCACCAGTCCGGACCTCATTCCTCTTCATGCCAAATGGCGTCCACCCCGAGCATTGGACACCTGAAAAAATGGGGCAAGATTTCCAGCTAACCAGGCAGTTGCTCCCGCTTGAAAATCATAAGAAAGATATACTTGTACTGGGTGAATTAATGAACAAGAATTCCCTTTTCAAGGGGGCTGACGGCCATTATGCAAAATCAGCAAGTCTTCTCACCTGTATGCCGATCAAACAAACTATCGGTGATAACATCAGTAGCGGAGGTGTATCTGTTGACCAGGTGATCGCGTCGAAGATTGGTAACGAGACTTTATTTCCTTCGCTTGAATACGGACTCGACAGGATCACAACCGGCGTAGATATTAACGTTGGATTTACACGCTTATATGGATCGAGCATATCCTGGCAATCTCACAGTCAGCCGCTTTCAAAGGAAATAGATCCGCGGCTGGCATTCGACCGACTGTTCCGTTCGTTTGTACCAGGTGTAAAGGTCAAGGAAGATCCCTGGAAACAAAGCGTGCTGGATCTGGTGATGGACGATGCCAAGACGTTAAAGAACAACTTAGGACGATCAGATCAGGATAAGGTTTCGGAATACCTGGAGTCTATTCGCAGCGTAGAAAAAAGGCTTTCAAATACGGGCAACAAGGAAAAGTTTGCTGCCAACATTACTCCCGACATTCGTCGCGAACTCATTCGTGTAAATCAAAACATCGACGAATATGTAGAAATGTATGCCGGTGTTGATGTCACGGAAAAAACAAGGCTGATGCTGGACATTATGACACTCGCGTTCTGGAGCGATGCGAGCAGAGTGTCAACGTTCATGTTTGGTAATTCTGTAAGCAATCGGAATTTCTCATTCCTTGATGGCGTAAAGGGAAACCACCATTCCATCTCTCACCACATGGAAAAGAAAGAGGCACTCGAGGAATACATCCGCATCACACAGTGGCATGTCGAGCAGTATGCGTACTTCCTGGAAAAATTGAGGAACATAAAGGAAGGCGATAAGACATTGCTGGATAATTCGATGATCTTATTCATTTCGGATCTACGGGATGGGAACCGCCATTCACCTAGAAATCTCCCTATCGTTCTTGCGGGTAAAGGTGGTGGGAAAATCAGGACCGGTCAGAACGTGAGCTTTGAGAAAGAGACTCCTTTAGCCAATCTTTACTTAACGATGTTGAATACCTTAGACATTGAAAACGATAAATTTGGTGATAGTACCAGAACACTTTCTGAAATCACATCTTGATATCCATTTTTAGTCGGCGTAATACGTGTAGGATTTGAGTAATTTAAAGGAAAAGTTAAGGAAACCGGCTTTTGTAATCGCACTGTTTCTGCCCGGCATCCTTCTTCTGCTGTTGCCTTTCTACAGGCCTGACGACATCCCGTTCTTTCTGTTATTCCTCGGAAGGCTTCACCCGTTGGTCTTGCATTTTCCAATTGTGCTCATCATCCTCTGCCTTCTTTTTGAAATCGCCAGACATTATGGATTATTAAAATTAGGAGATAGTATACTGCTGATCGTCTTGCTAACAGCTGCATGCTCGACGCTGGTTTCTGTCGGAGCTGGATATTTTTTATTTGCCTCAGGTGATTATTCTGGTAACCTCATGGAACAGCATTATTGGGCTGGGGTAATTACCGGCTTTGCTATTTTTACAACGGTAGGCCTGTTTCTCATTTATTGGAGCACCTCGCGTTTCTATGCAATCTACATGAGTGCCTTGATTCTAAGCAACGTCTCCGTAGCCTACACCAGTCACCTGGGAGGATCGATAACACATGGACAGGATTATCTGACAGAACATCTGGAGCTTGTCATGAGTGAATCTGAAACACACGAACCAAAAGCTGAGGCTGAAATGCTTGTCTATGAAGATATGATTGCACCCATCTTCGAAGCAAAATGTCTTAGTTGTCACAATGCACAAAAAGCCAAAGGAAGTTTCATCATGACATCATTCGAAAACATCATGAAAGAAGGCGAAAGCAACCTACCTTCCATTACTCCAAAGTTCCCGGAGAAAAGTGAATTGTTCAACCGGACAATCCTGCCCAAAGATCATAAAGATCACATGCCACCAGAAGGTAAAACACCACTCACAGAGAACGAGGCTATGCTGCTGAAATACTGGATTCAAACTGGCGCACAAAAGGAGCTAATGGTTCAGGAAGCCAAGAAGGACGACACCATAAAATCTGTCATTGAAAATCTCCTTCCTGAGTTGTCGCGTTATCGGCGAAAGGCACATATTGCAAACGTCAAATTGAAGTCGCTTGAAGAAGAGTTGAACGAAGTAGCCAAGAGATTATCCGTGAGGATAGAAAAAGACAGTGCTGCTGATGAAGGTTTTTTTACCTTAGCCATGAAATTCCCGCCTGCGCCCTTGACAAACGAGCAGTTTAAGATCCTGCATCCTTACGCTGAAGTGTTCTCAAAAGCATCGCTTGTATCGAGCGGCCTTGATGATGACGGCCTCTATTACATCGGTCAAATGGTAAACCTGGAAAAATTGTTTCTTCAAAAGACACGAATAGACGGGTCCGGTATTATTTATTTGCAAAGTCTCACAAAGCTTAAGGTCTTGAACCTTTCATTCACAAAATTTGACGATAAAGCTGCAATTGACTTACTGAAGATACCAAGCCTTCAGGAAGTGTACCTGTATCGCACGCGAACGTCAAAACAGGTAGCTGAAGCGTTGCAAAACAACCGGCCAGGTTTGAAAATATATCTACAGGAAGGTCCTTACTTCTGAAAAGAATCAGGCAACACCTGCTGTATGAGAGCTCTGCATATAGTGGGAATTCTTCAGTTAGGTACGCGCCGATGCGATCCGATTCAAACCTTCGTATAAATATCAACGAGCTGCCTCGCGATTACATCTGGCTCAAATTTAGCAATATGGGTCAGGCCAGCGGCGATCATCTGCTCCCTCAGCGCAGCATCTGAGAAGACTCTTATGAGTTGATCCGCAAGCTCCCGCTCATTCTCTGGATTAACATAAAGCGCAGACGAGCCACCGGCTTCTCCTAAACATGACCCACTTGCTGCAATCACCGGCACGGCTGATTCCAACGCTTCAACTACTGGTATTCCAAAGCCCTCAAATAGAGAGGGATAAACAAAAACCTCTGCACCCTGGTAAATAGCAGGAAGATCCGTAAATGAGACATCATGAAGGAAAAGAATCCACTGGCTGACTCTTAATTGCATGGCATGCTCAATAATTCTTTTTTTGAAGACTGTCGGTCTTCCAATAATTAATATATGCATCCTTAAATCCACAGGTAAAAGGGCTAGAGCTTTCACCAACAACACAACATTCTTGCGTTCTTCAATTGTGCCAACAGTCAAGATATATTTTTGTGGCAATTTATATTTCAGCTTTATGGAAGCTTTCACATCGGTAGAAACCTTTTTCTTAAAATTGGGGTGGCATCCTTGATAAACTACGTCAATCTTTCTTGGATCTGTCTTCAAGAAATGAACGATATCGTCTTTTGTTTGTCGACTGATAGCAATGATGCTATCCGCCTGGCGGCATGCAGCCTGAACTTTGGTTCTGTAGATGGCTGTATCAATTGATTTATAGAGTTGAGGATACCGGATAAATATAAGGTCATGAACCGTTACGATTTTCTTTACAGTTGCTGGCAGATGGACTGGTAGTTCCTGACTTAGTCCATGATAAACCTCCAGATCCTTGGTGTGAGCCGACTTGCTGATTCCCCAAGTCCGCCATACACTAGTCAAGCCAAAAAAACTATAGGCAGGTGGTGGGATTACTATCTTGATGTTTTCGCGACTGAGGATCGAGTTTAACTCAGGGTGGCTCTTAAGCTTTGGAGTGAAAAGAAAGTAACTATTTTCAGGCGCGTATTCACTTAGCGCCCGAATAACAAACCGGCTGTAGTTGCCAAGACCTGTGAAATTGCTAAAGAAGCGCTTTGCATCAAAACCGATTTTCACTTGGGAAAGGTCTTTTTATAAAACTCAATGCTTTGCACGATGATCTCCATGGCTTTTTCTTTCGACTGAAACTCATCAACAACGACCTTTTTGTTTTCGAGGACTTTGTAATTTTCAAAGAAGTGTTTTAGCTCCACTCGAAAATATTCAGGCAAGTGATCCACATCATCAATATGGCTAACGCTCGCATCTTGTTCGGCGACGGCAATTATTTTGTCATCCGCTTCGCCCCTGTCAATCATTCTCATCACACCAATAACCTTGGACGGTATAAGACAACGCGGTACTACAGTCACCTGAGTCAAAACGACAATGTCTAACGGGTCGTGATCCTCACCTAACGTTTGAGGAATGAATCCATAGTTTAACGGATAGTACATCGACGCATATAGTACGCGGTCCAACTTAATCAATCCACTATCCTTATCGATCTCGTACTTTGCCCGCGAACCCTTGGGAATCTCAATAATACCGTTAACGTGTGCAGGGGGATCAATACCTACACTTACCTCATGCCATGGATGTTTTACCATTATAAATTTTTGGCAATATTAAACAAAAAGCCCTCCGGTTGTACCAGAGGGCTTTCGTATTTAGTTATTCTCTTTTTTTTCAGGTTCCTTCTTTTCCATGGGCCTTACTCTTTCACCATCCTTCAATCGTTTAGAAACTGCAGTAAACGGGCCCGTAATAATTTCTGTTCCGTCTGTCACGCCGGATAATATTTCGATATTGTCATAATCACTTATTCCCGTTTTAACCTCAACCATCTTTGCCACGCCATTCTCGTTCACAAATATTACAGTCTTATCCTCCTTTTTCTTTTGAGGTTTGTTTTGATCACTGGTCTGACGTGCATTGGAATTTGGTCCTCCACCTTTATTCTCTTCCATGGCTTTTTCCTCGTCAGGATTTCGCGTTGTTACGGATGCCAGTGGTACTGAAAGTGCGTTAGGCTTAGTTGTTGTCATAATATCAACACTGGCTGTCATACCAGGCCGAAAAGGAAATTTATTACCTGCTTTAACCAGATCCTGATAAGAGGATGGTAGCATAAGGATCCGTACCTCAAATTCTGTAATGGCATCTTCAGATACTTTATCCTTGGCCGTGTTGGCGATCAGCGTAACAACGCCCCTGAATTCTTTTTTGTCTGCGGAATAGGCATCAACATCAATAATCGCTGTATCACCCAAGTGCACGCGAACGATATCATTCTCGTTTACATTCACCCTCACTTCCATTTTATTCAGGTCTGCAATGCGCAGCATTTCTGTTCCGGCCATGGTAGCTGTGCCCACAACGCGCTCGCCATTTTTAACGATAAGTTTGGATACTATTCCGTTCATCGGTGCAACCACTGAAGTTTTCCTGAAATTTTCGCGTGCCTCACTCAAAGACGCCTGCGTACTTCTTATCACGAAGCGAGACGCTTCAACCGATTGCTCAGCGGATGCGACATCATTCTTGGCGATCTCATAATTTTGTTTAGCAAGTTGCCACTCAGCTTCGGAAATGACTTTTTCTTTCCAGAGTCTTTCCTGTCGCTTATACTCCGCTTCAGCCCGCACGTAGGTAGCCTGGGTGCGCAACAAATTTGATTTGGATTGCTCCAGATTAGCACGCTGCTGGCTTAAGGAAGCCTCTGCCCTTTCCAGCTGACTTTGCCAAGTATCCGGTCGAATCTTTACGAGAGTCTCACCCAGCCTGACAGAGTCGCCTTCTTCAATCAGCAATTCGATTATCTCGCCCGAGACTTCCGGCGCAATCTTGACTTCGGTTACAGGTTGAACCGTACCCGACGCACTCACTTTTTCAATGATAGTAACTCGTTTAGCTTTGGCAAGTTCCACTTCCAGCTCCTTGGGTTTCCCAATCCAGCCCGCGGATCTGCCGATGATGATAAATATCAACAGAACGGATACAGCTCCGATGAGCCAGTAAATAACTTTGTTTGACTTCTGTTTCTGTTTTGCCATTAGACGTGTTTATTAGTATTCCAGAGGTTTGCCTTGATAAAAATCGAGAACTTTCTTTTTAAAGATAAAATCATATTTGGCGCGGGTAAGATCAGTCTTTGCGCGATAAAGATCGTTCTGGGAAACCTGGTACTCAAATGAATTTGCTGCGCCTGCGCTGTAGCGCTGATCCATCATCCGAAATGCTTCCTCTCGGGCCTGTACTTGGCGAAGCGATGAATTGTAAGTTTTTGAAGAAGCTAACGCTTCGTTATATGCAGTCTCTACGTTCTGTCTTAGAGTTTGCGAAGCTTGCTCAGCGTCAATTTTCGATTGCTGGTTTTGGATAACGGAACGCTGCAAACTTGCCCGCGCGCTGTAGCCGTTTAGAATGGGAATAATTAACTGAAAGCCTAGGGTACGATAAATGTTGTCTTGGATCTGGTCTTTGAACAAATAGGTATTTCGAAATGTACCAGTAGCTTCGATGGAATAGACACCCTGGCTCAAATCTTTGTTGACGTAGGCAAATGGCGGCATCTCTCCATCATTCGGAAATCTATATCCACCGTCAGGATAAAACTGAGCTTCCTGGGCGCTTGAATAATTTGTATTAACACCCGCAGTCAAGTTTAATCGGGGTAAAAGATTTCCGCGAGAAGCCTTCACGGCGTACCCGGAACTCTGAATTCTCATCTCAGCGCTCTTTATTTCCGGTAATGTTTTACGAGCTATTTGGAAAATCTCATCGCGTGTCTGATCAATCACAAGATCTTCAGGATCCATCTGGGGTGTCTCTATGTCCAATCCCTGAGACCCGGGAATCTGCAATGCCTGTTTAAGCTGAAGCAGTGACAACGCCAAAGCATTCTCCTGTTGAACTAAAGTAACTTCATTGCTCGCGACCTGAGCATCTAAATTCAGTTCCTCCGACTTAGGCAACGCGCCTGCGGCTACTTGCTTACTGGTCCTTTCAAGTTGCTGCCGGCTTGATGCAAGTTGATATTTTGCGTTTTCAACGAGCTCTTTATTGAATACTACATTGATAAATAAGTTTGCAACATTCAAAATCAAATCATTCTTTGCTTTTGCCAGATCGTACTCAGAAGCTGCGAGCGCCCGTTGATTCTGCTTGATCGTGTTATGAATGGCGAAACCATTATAAATTGGAAGAGCTGCATTACCAGAAATATTGGAAGATCTAATTTCCCTAGAAACGAAATTGTTTGTTACAGGGTCTAGCCCCCTTCCCCAACTATAGCCATACCCGACGCTGGTGTTTATATCCGGAAAACGTGAAAACTTTGATTGGCGAAGATCGACTTCGCTGGCTTCCACATTGTAGTTGCTGCGTTGTATGCTTAGATTATTGGCCAATGCATAGTCAATGCATTGTTTAAAGGTCCATTTTTCCGATGCCGGCGGGGTCAGCGCCTGTTGTTTTAAGGTATCGATTTGCGCTTGAGAAGCTGTGCTTAATATCAGGAAGAGGGTTGTTGCAGATAAAATGTGCTTCATAGTGAATATCAACGATGTAAAATCAAGATAACTCCATTTTTTCATCAAGCTAAGACTCAATAAAACCCGGAATGTTACAGGTTTTCAGAATCCAAATCAATAGGAGTGACTGACGGGAGGCAGAATCTTGCCCTACATGCCACAACAGAATAACATCCTACGACTTTGATACGCAATCTGTCGACAAAAAGATATAATAGTTACAACAAAGATGTAATTGTTGATCAAAAATTCCTGGGCGGTTCCTTTCAAATTTACCCGTAATTTCAAACTGCGATGGGAGCCTTGATGGAAGGGTGGGCCTGGTAATTGAGAATCTCAAAATCCTGAAACTCATAATTAAAAATCGAATCAGGCTTTCGCTTCCAAATCAACTGTGGCAACGGAAACGGTTTGCGTTCTAATTGCAGCTTCGCTTGCTCAATATGATTCACATATAAATGCACGTCGCCTCCTGTCCACACAAATTCACCCGGCAACAGATCGCATTGCTGGGCAAACATCAATGTTAACAATGCGTAGGACGCAATATTGAAGGGAACTCCCAGAAAGTAATCTGCGCTACGCTGATATAACTGACAAGATAAGCGACCTTCTGCGACATAGAACTGAAACAATGCATGACAAGGGGGTAATGCCATTTTGTTTACTTCGGCAGGGTTCCACGCTGTCACGATGTGCCTCCGTGAATCGGGCTTATTTTTGATCTGCGCAATAACTTCGGATATCTGATCGATGGATTTGCCATCGGGTGTTGGCCAACTTCTCCATTGATGGCCATACACCGGCCCAAGCTCACCGTTCTCGTCCGCCCATTCATCCCAGATGGTCACGCCGTTGTCCTTCAGATACTTAATATTTGTGTCCCCGCGCAGAAACCAAAGCAACTCATATATGATCGATCGCAGGTGTAGTTTCTTCGTTGTCACTAAAGGGAACCCTTCTGCCAGGTCAAATCGCAGTTGTCTGCCAAACAATGAAAGTGTACCGGTTCCTGTTCTGTCTGTTTTTATTACCCCTTTTTCGAGGATCTCATCCATCAGGTCAAGATATTGCTTCATGGATCATCGCTAAATTGGGCTGCAATTAAATACATTCCGCAGCAACAATCTCACATTCCGGGAGAAAATAATAGAGCCCGGATTTCGCCGGGCTCCATACACTAAAAGCCAACTATTATCCTAATTCACTGTGATATTCCGGGTCACATCATTTACCGTGATGGTGACGGACTTATCACAAGTTCCGTCGCCATAATCGATCACGATTTCCTTGTCCTCATCGATTATATATCTCTTGATTCCATCAACAGCGATGCCGCAAAATCTCCTGTATTTAAGGGCCTCCACCAATGAAACATCGTACGACCTACCGCCCCTGGTAATCCCGTGGGCCACGCTTTGCGGGTCTATAATCAAATAATCTTCAGATGGGTTGGCTGCGCGAATCCATTCCCAAGTGATGTTAGACTCACGTTCGGCGACGGAGCCGTCGGGGAAAGTGGCCTTTCCCCCAGTGAGCACGACGTTGAATTTTGGAGCGTCGCTGGTGCTACCCTGAACATTTGTTGAGGTTCGTGTTCCCTCCAATTTTACCTCATTTATAAAGTAGTCCTCAGTTGTAATGACCACTTTAGAGCCTGGCATGAAACGCCATCCCGTGTAGGCAAACTTTAGCTTACCTTTTCTGGTGTTTAATCGGTAATCAGTGCAGCCTGCACCAAAGTCAACAACAATCAGCCCCTGTGGATTCTCGGAAGTGCCACTTGCCTCAATTGTAACCACCGCACATTTGCAACGGTCGTCAGTAATGGTGATCGTACCCGTGCTTCGGCCCCCACTATATTGATTGTCATCGGGCGACTCTATAGCCACTCCGCCTATATCATCAATATCCTGAAAATAAGCGTCTGTTAATGCCTCTTCTGTAATATCCTGCGTGTCGCTGGCCGTCAGGCGATCTTCTTCGTTACAGGATGAAATAACGCCTGATATGGTGACCAACGAAAGCGCGACAATTTTTGTAAAGAGATTAGTTAATTTCATACAAATAGGTGTTTCTGTTTAAATTGAACCCTTGGACATATGCCCTCAGAAAAGGTTTAAAGGGTAATGGGGAATTAATTTTGATTTTTAGTCCTTGATATGCGAGTTATGGTAACCCGGAAAGTACGAATTACGCTATGCATGATCATTTTAGCCGGTTGTACGGTAGTCCATGCACAATTGCCTGTTAAAATTGCGAAGCTCAAATACAATGGTGGTGGAGACTGGTATGCCAACAAAACATCCCTACCCAATTTGATAAAATTTGCGAATCAGGAGGTTGGGACCATCATCGCGCCAGAGGAAGACATCGTGGAGGTCGGAAGCCGGGATTTGTTCTTATATCCCTACGTTTATATGACCGGTCATGGGAATGTCGTCTTTTCTGATTCCGACGCCGGAAACCTTAGAAAATATTTGATTGGGGGTGGATTTCTTCACATCGACGACAACTATGGGCTTGATAAATTTATACGCCTTGAACTTAAGAAAGTGTTTCCGGAGCTCGAGCTTATTGAACTGCCTTTTGATCATCCCATATATCACCAGAAGTTTGACTTTCCGAATGGACTACCTAAAATACACGAACATGACGCCAAGCCGCCACAGGGATTTGGACTGGTTTATGAAGGCAGGCTTGTTGTATTTTATTCTTATGAGTGCGACCTCGGAAACGGTTGGGAGGATCAACGTATTCACAATGATCCAGAGGAGAAACGGCTGCAAGCACTTCGAATGGGCGCAAACATCCTCACGTACTGCTTTACCAACTCATTTTGATTCACAAAGTCTTTCATGAAGATTTTCTTTTGCGTACTCGCTGTATTTTTTTTGTCCATCCTTTCTTGTGAAAATCAAAAAAGCAAAGAGAAGCGTTTAGCGGTACAGCATTGCGGAAGCTGTCATGCGTTTCCGGAGCCCGCTCTGCTGGATAAAGACACTTGGGAAAAAAAAGTTTTACCGGAAATGGCCTTCCGAATGGGGTTGGATAATTTTCCATTGTCTAATTTCAGTCTTAAGGACCAGAACGCAATTCTGCGAATCTTGCCTGCTCGTCCCATCGTCAACGAGGAAAATTGGGAGCGCATCAAGTCATTTTATTTGGAGTATGCGCCCGATTCCCTGATCATCGCCGAACAAAATATCAGTATCACATTAAAACAGTTCGAAGCAAAACCATTACGGTTATCAATCGCAAATCAACAGGCCGTAACACTCATTAAACAAGATGCCCTGAATGACAGAATTTATGTCGGCAACAGGGCTGGTGGACTCTATGAATTCGACACAAAATTTAACTTAAAAGATTCTTTTCATTTAAAAAGTACTCCGGCTAAAATGACGATTCCCAAACAGGGTAATCCCTTGGTTCTTCTCATGGGGATAATGGATCCCAATGAACAACCTGCTGGAAATATCACCAGTCTTCAAAAACGCGACGGAACACTTGAAGAAATGATAGACTCATTACAAAGGCCTGTGGATTTCGAAGCTGCAGACTTAAATAACGATGGGGCTACAGACTACATAGTGTGCAACTTTGGAAATTATACCGGATCATTGATGGTCTACCAAAGTCTTGCAAACGGAAACTTCACCAGGTATGAACTACAGCATTTACCAGGCGCCAGAAGAGTAATCGTAAAGGATATTGACGGCAATGGGATGGACGATATCCTCGCGTTAATGACACAGGGTGATGAAAGAATCATCGTTTTTTACAACCAGGGAAACTTTCAATTCAGGATGACCACGTTGCTGCGATTTAGCCCCGTATACGGATCGAGTTATTTCGAGATTGCTGATTTTAATAAAGATGGCAAATTTGATATCCTCTATACAAATGGAGATAATGCGGACTACTCCCCGATCCTAAAACCTTACCATGGTGTGCGGATTTTCCTAAACACCGGAACAAATGAATTTAAGGAGTCTTGGTTTTACCCCATGCATGGCGCATCGCAGGCGCGCGTGTCTGATTTCGATAAGGATGGGGATTTAGATATTGCAGCCATATCCTTTTTCCCGGATTTCAAAAATCATCCTGAGCATGGATTCATATATTTTGAAAATACGCCTGACGGATTTATTCCGCAGATAACACCACTGGCATCGAAGGGACGATGGATTACAATGGAAGTTACAGATCTAGATCGGGACGGAGATTCTGATTTAATGTTAGGATCAATGGCCTTTCCTACTCAAATACCCAAAGATTTGTTAACTCAATGGAGAAAGGACAAAATCTCGATTCTACTGCTACGAAATACCTTAAAGTAGGCTGACCGTTATCCGTGAATAGTTATAAGTCACACTTTTCACTTTTAGTTTTTAGCTTTTTGTTTAGTCCCGGTTCATAACAGCGATCTTTTTATGGACAACAGATTTGTCATTGATCTGTATCGACATAATGTACATACCGTTCGGAAGATTGCTCACTTCGATAGCCTGGTCGCCGTAGGAGAAATCTCTTTGCAAGTTCCCTGTTAATACAGTGACGCCTCGTTGATCGATCATTTTCCAGGTGTAATTTCGCTGGAAATTGACATCCGAATGTAAATTCACAACCTTTGATGCAGGATTCGGATAGACAACGAGTCCCTTTAGTTCAGCTATCGTAGGCGTATCTTCGATGCCAGTGATAACAGGTCCAACCTTGCGTGGGGCCTTCACCATTCTCGATTGTAAAATCCTTCTGGATGTCGCTGTGCTCTCGGAATTATCCTGCACAAACGCGAGTATATAGAGGCTATCGGGATTAGTTACCGGCAGGTCGAGCGTGTAATCAAAAATTTCATCATGTACGGTAGGCGTGTTTGCATCCCATATTGTAGTGATGGTATGGCCATCGCTCCCTAACAAAAGTTTTCTCACAACATTGCCATTTCCATTGATGCCCCGTTCAACAAGCGCGGCGTGGAATGTTACAGGAACGTCGAGTGTCTTCAGAGAATCAATATAGGTGTACTTGATGTTTAGCCCAAGCGTTGCATTGTCGCCCGTAGCCACCGTATCAATTCTGATGTCAAAAGAAGGGTCTTCCAGAGCCCTGCGATCTATTTCCTGAGCCGTAATGTTTGCCAATAGTCCATTGAAATTTGTATCAAAATATTGACCCTGGATTCCATCCATCACCGTCGTCGGGGCCTGTGAAACTCCATACAATTGCTGTCGTGCTGTCGGATCAGCAGGGTTTTCAAGATTGATACCATCACCAGCCATGTGATACTGCACAACAATGAAATCAGATGAATCTTTGTCCACAAGCTGATCTTTATACATATCTTCCAGGAATTGATCTGAATTATTACTTGAGGCAGAATTGTCATTGGTAAAATGTTCGACGAGAACGTTCCTGTTCTTTTCTCCGACGTAAATGTTATCGAATGCGAAGCCATTTAGAATTTCTCCGGTCGGGTTATCGCCGTTACTTGCAAACGCAATTCTGAACCTTACTAAGTCCCTTTCAGAGGGAGGAATTTGATCCAGATTAAATCTTGCGTTCATCCAGCCTTCCGTTGGTTTGGAGCCGGACCATGCAAAGTTGTCCTGACCACCCACGTTACTTGTAATGTTTTGAGTATCGTACCAATTGATACCATATCCATCCGCATTACCTATCGTTTGCCATGTCGTTCCGTCGTCGGTCGAGAATTGTACGACTGCACCGTCAAATGCACCCCTCATATCAGACCAATAATCGAGCGAGATCATAGGTCTCTTTAAATCAGTCAAATTCAGACAAGGGCTTAATACTTCAGAAGTTTCATCATTATTAAAAGTACTGAAAGTCAGTGTGGAGTCAGAATTGTTCCCGGTCCACCACGCATAATTTCCGGAGGCAGAAGGCTGAATCACATTACCATTAGGCACACCGTATATCCAGCTCGAATTGCTGCTCGTTGTGGACACTACCCATGGGTTACTACCAATTTCAAAATCGGTGCTGTATCCACCTGATGCTGTAGGCGTTACGTAATCGAGTATGATAACATTATTTGCTTTTGTGCCTGTACACCCATCCTCGGTATTAACAGTAAGTTCGACAGTAAATGTTGTAAATGAATTGTAATCATGATTAGGGTTAGTATACGTACCCGTTGTCCGACCGCCGTGCGTACCAGGAGGAACATTTTGGTTCCGGGGTCCAAAGGCTAAAATATCACCGTCACCGAAATCCCACTGGTATTCGCTTATTTGACTATAGCCCAACGGTGTCGTTGAAAGATCTCTGAATTCAGTTACTTCAAGGCCGCTACAAACCTTACTCCAGCTAAACTCAACAACAGGAAGAGGACCTACGCGAATAGTTCTGGTAGTGTCATGGGCGCAACCTTGGCTTGTTGTAACGGTAAGGCCAACAGTTTTTGAGCCATGGTCGGTGTATTTGTATTTTGGATTCCGCGTTACGCCATCATTTCCGTTTCCAAACTCCCCGTAACTCCAATCGTAAGCCACAATGGTAGCGCTCGCTGGGTTAATCGGTATGAACGATGCGTCAGTATAGGTCAACGAATCGGCTACGCAGACCCTGTCGAAATCAATGACTGCTTTTGGTGCGGCAAACACCGTAACTGCTTTCGTCAATGTGTCTGTAGCAAGCAAGCTGTTCGTATAGATGTATTGGATCTGATATGTGCCAGGAGCCAGGCCATCGGTATTGATGTAAAAGTCGCTTAGGCCAATATTTTGAATTCTGGCTGGTATGTCAGGGCTTCTGAACAAAGTTTGCGGATAGCCGGTGCTTGCAGCAGGATAACCAATCAATTCAAGCAATCCGGAATTAGCGCATATTTGAGGATTCCCGCTCAGATCCGTGGTCTGATTTTCAATATCAAAATCAATGCTCGTAACAGGGTTTACAATGGTTTGCTTCTGAACACTATTTGTACAACCTGTCGTTGGGTTGGTATAGGTGTAAGTAATCTGCACTGTACCGAGCGAGGCACTGCCGGGATCAAACTGGTTAGTGCCGGCAATAATTCCAGAGCCTGTGAACGTCCCGCCAACGGGGATGCCATCCAGAGTTACAACCGGGTTGTTTTCAGCATACGTTGGCTGAAGTCCAAATAAAAATACTTCGGGCAGCTTATTGATTTTGACAAATACCTGATCCACTACGGGTTCACATGGACCTGATGGTCCACCGCCATCGGGATCGTTTGACGTCAGAGAGAAGGTTATACCGCCCGCGGCAATATCTGCAGCTGTCAGCATGTAACTGGTCGAGGGGTTGCTGGCGTTGGAAAATGTCCCACCAGCGCCACCAGACCATGTCACTGAGCCAGTTGCTCCACTGAATGATCCATTCAAGTTAATGACTTCATCTTCACAGACTTCTAAATCGACCCCCGCATTTACTCTCGCAGTCTGATTGATTCTAATTTCAATATCATCGGTTCCAGCCGCACACACACCCGTGACATTTGATGTAAGTCTGAATCGAACGAGAGTTCCCACGTCACCCGCTGATGGCGCATAGGAGGCCGTAACATTCGATCCTGTAACGCTGGATGCAGAAAGGGTTCCCGTGCCTGCAAGTAAACTCCAAACACCTGTATTTGCGCTGCCGCTTAGGGTACCAGTCAGGTTAATTGAACTGGGTTCGCATACTGTATAATCAGCTGGCACTGATACAAGCGGCCTCCTGTTCACGTCGATGATCAACTCGTCAGAGGCTGTTGTACACGGACCGACACCATCAGGGTCATTAGTCGTTAGAAGCAATCTTACCTGCCCACCGATGTCACTTGCGTTTACTGTGTAGGTAGCTATTACTGTTCCACCCGATGTCGTACTTGCCGATATAGTGCCTGAGCCAAATCCAGGTACAATACTCCATGTACCCGTCGCCGCGCTGCCACCAATGGTACCTGTTACCGGAATCGTAGTGGGCTCGCAAACTGCGAAGTTTGCGCCCGCATTTGCGGTAGCTACTGGGTTAACCGTAACCGTGATATTTGTCGCCGCACCATCACAAGAGTTTGCCGTGGGCACTATTGTGTACGTTACGGTTCCAACGAATTGATCTGTAGTACTCAATGTCTGATTGATCGTGCTTCCATTTCCATTTGCCCAACCCGTGACATTTGGGGACCCTACTGCAGTCCATGCAAAAGTGGTCCCTGACACACTCTTTGGAAGAGGCGTAATACTTATAATTGCGGCCTGTCCACTACAAATAGTCAAATTTGACGCAGTGGCCGATGGCTCGGGCTTCACGGTTACGACCAGATCCACGGGCAATCCATTGCATCCGTTATAGGTAGGAGTGATTCTATAAGTAACGGTGCCAGCGACGTTGCCAGTGTTTACTGGTGAATCCGTCACCGATCCAGATCCACTTGCAGTAACTGACGCCGGGTTGATTGGTCCACTGAATGAACTTGTCCATGAAAAGGTTGCCCCGCCTATTGTAGAAGTCGGGACGAAGTTTAATGCGTCACCACTGCAAATTTGCTGAGAAAGCGAAGGCACTGGATTTGTCATCACAGGTACCGGCTTAACAATAGCAGTAACGTTGTAAGAAGGTCCTGGGCATCCATTAGCCGATGGCGTAATCGTGTAAACAACAGACCCATTGATAGAGCCATGTGTGTTTACGAGCAATTGAGAAATGGTACTACCCGAACCGTCAGATGCTCCACTGACATTGGTTGCAACCGCCGTCCAACTATACGTTGTACCTGCAACATTATTTGGATTCAGGATGCTGATTGAAGTGGACTCTCCAGAGCATATGGTCTGGTCCGTTGCGTCGGCTGACGTTACAGGACGGACCGTGACGACTAGATTGACTGGTGTGCCGTCACAGCCGCCGATCGTCGGAGTAATTGTGTAAATTATTACGCCATTTGAATTTGTTGAATTGACAGGATTATCTGTAATCGTGGTTCCCGATCCGGAAGCACTGACACCGCTTAAGGTTCCGATAATTGTTGTTGTCCAATTATACGTCGTGCCTGGTACCGGTGATGTCGGAGTAAAAATGAAGGGCGTTCCACTACAAATTTCCTGAATAAAGGATGTTGGTGGATCAGTAACAAATGGTTTTGGCGAAACCGACACCGTGACGTCTATCGCAGTTCCAGGACAGCCATTAGCTGACGGGACAATACGGTATACCACTGAACCGGAATTCACAGGATCTGTATTCGACAATATCTGACTTATTAAAGACCCGTTTCCTCCCGTCGCGCCCGTTACATTTGTTGAACTGAACACAGTCCAGCTGAACGTAGTGCCCGCGACACCGTTTGGATTATCGATGGCAACGCTGGCATTTGAACCCGAACAGATTGTCTTATCGGCAGCATCCGCATCTGGTATCGGATAAAAATGAATTTGAACGTCGTCTTGTGTGCTGCATACTCCGTTGCTTGTAGTCCAACGTAGTATATATGTGTTTCCAGAAATTCCATTGAATGTTGTTGTCGGATTATTGGCATTCACAAAACTTCCTCCCGCTCCACTCACCACCGTCCAGGTTCCTGTGCCCACAATGGGATTATTGCCGGCAAGTACAGCTGTGGGTGCGCAGAGGTTCTGGTTTGGCCCGGCCATTGCGGTCGTGGGCGGTAGATCAAACTGGATCTGTACATTATCACTCGTACTTGGACATACTCCATTGGAGATCGTCCACTGAAGATCATAGGTCGTTCCCGATACTCCATTGAAGACCGTCGTCGGACTTTTGTCATTCACAAAGCTTCCTCCCGCTCCGCTCACCACCGTCCAGGTTCCTGTTCCCGTCGTAGGGGCATTCCCTGCCAGCGTCGCTGACGTCGAACATAACGTCTGGGCCGGGC